>JAVJRE010000003.1:0-300000 GCA_040218575.1 Alphaproteobacteria bacterium
CCTTCGCCCGCCTGGCTCCTGATATAGGCCGCGCAGGCCTCGCGCTGGGCGTCCAGGGAGTTGAAGTCCTGCTCCAGCCCCTCTTCGGAGGACTTACGGGTATAGACCGCACAGCGTCGGAGCTTAGGCGCGGTCATCACGGCGGCCCTTCAGGCCGAAGAACAATGGCCCGGACCAGCGAGCGCCGGTGATCTCGCGGGCCACGGCAGAGAGCGAGGCCCAGGTCCGGCCGCGATACTGCACGCCGGTCTCCAGCACGATCACCTCATAGGTGGCGCCTTGCCACTCTCGCAGTAGCCGCGTGCCGGGCTTGACCGTAGTCGGGGAGCGAGACGGCGGGCGGCCGGCGGCGATCTCTTCCGCGGCCCGGTACAGCCGGCGGCGGGTCACCGGGCGGAGGCCGCCGAACGCCTGTTCCTGCAGCCGGTAGGCCACGGCTCGGGTCATGAGGGCGCGCCCCAGCCGTGACGGCGGCGGAGACCCGTACAGGCCCTGCCTCCGCTGTTTGAGCCCGTCGAGCGGCAGTTCGGGCAGGGCCGCCAGTTCCGCGGCGAGCGCCCCGTCGGCGCCTTCCCGATGCACTTTTCGGCAGAGTGCCATCAGCCTCGCCCGGTGATGCGGTAGACCCGGCCGCGGCTCTCCACCTTCTCCGACGTGACGTCGAGGCCGAGCTTCTTCTTGAGCGTGCCGCTGATCGCGCCGCGCACCGAGTGGCGCTGCCAGCCGGTTGCATCCACCGCCTCGTCGATGGTGGCGCCGCCCTTGCGCTTTAGAAGGTCGATCAGCAGGGCCTGCTTGGTACCAACACGCATACCGGTGGTTGCTGACAGTTTGGTGGTCTTCTTGCGCGGATTCTTTGGCTTCGATTGGGTCGTGGGATTGGCTGCTTCGGCCGTATCGTCCGGCTCGACGCCGATCGCCTCCAGACCTGCAAAGGTGATGGCGAGTGCGACGTGCTCGCCGTCCTTACCGTCGCGCCAGACCCCCTCGCCGGCACTGGCTGGCCGTTCTTCGATCAAGTCTTTCTTTATCAGGCTCTTGAGCACGGACGCGGCGCTGCCCTTGTTGAGGGTGAGGGACGCGGGCAGAGGTAGGACGGCACCGTCGTCACGCTTGGCGGCATGGGCCAGAATGACCCGTTGGGTATCGGTGAGATTGGGCATGGGGTGGTTCCTTGTGCTTGGGCCATGGGCCTCCATGGCCTCCCACCACCCCAAACCCGGAGGTCCGGGCCGGGCCCAGGCGTGCTCTCAGATGAGCCAGGGCCAAGCCCCATGCATGCTTGCTTTGCGGTGGCTGACAAGCGAGAAATGGGCCTCGTCTCCAATGCCCTGAATATCCCCCGGAACCGTCTCATGTATGTCCGTGTCGCACAGGTCAGTGACCTGCCGATCATCCTCGGCCTGTTCCAGGAAGCCGAAGCCTGGCTCAATGCCAAGAACATCAGCCTGTGGCCCTGGGTCCTTGGCGCAGAAGCCGAGGACACGGCCTTCTGGTATCTGACCAGCAGCGAGCCCAAGCTGGATCGTACCACCGGGGCACCGGCCCGGACGGTCTATGTGGTGGAAGGCGGCCGCGGGCCCTATGCCACCTTCTGGTTGGCTCTAGCCGACCCAGACCAGGTCTGGCCCGGGCCACAATGGGATACCGCAGTCTATGCAGGCAATCTGATCGTCAGTCGTGCTCGCATCGGCCAGGGTTCTGAGGTGCTGTCCTGGATCACGGAGGAGACCATCCGCCTGGAGCGGCGGGCCATGCGGCTCAGCGTGCCGTCCGGCGCTATAAAGTTGTTCAACTACTTCCGGCGGCATGGGTTCGAAGCGGTTGGCCAGGTCAACACAGATCCACCGCTGCAATTGCTGCAGAAACCCCTGGTGCCTAGGTAGCAGGCTGTCCACACGCCAGATGGAATCTCGGTTCTATCCGGCAGCGATCACCCTTGCGGCGCGCGCGACCGTCGCTATCTTCCCGGCTTCTACATTGAGCTGATCTGCCAGTTCCATCAGCTCGGCCAGGCTCTGCCGAGAGGACTGACCCGCTACCGCAATATCACTGACGTATTCCAGCATAGCCGTAGCGGCGGCGAACAGCTGGTTGACCAGGTCTCGGGTGTCGTCATGGGCTTCGCCGGCCATGGTCAGAGTGACGCTTGCCGAGCCGGTGAAGTCCAGACGAATGTTGAGATACAGTTACCCTAATAGCCGCGGAAGCCACGCAAATTGTCAAACACATCGACGCCGGTACGGGCGCGATAGTGATCGACAGTGTCGAGCGGGAAGATCGCGCGGAACCGCACTTCCGGCAACTTCCTATGGTAGTGAGTCTGGGCCCAGCGCAGGAACTGCGAAACACTATCAGCCTGATCGTCGTGGCGAGTGTTTGGGAATGCAAGGATTTCGCTGAGGAAAGCATCGAGCCACGGTGCTTCGGCTGGCAGAAACACCCGGCCATCAGCGATCATCGCTGATACGCCTTCCATGCGGATTGCCTTGTCGCCTTCTGGTTTGATTGCTCGGAACGGCACCTGATTGCTCTGCGCCAAGCTTTGCATCAGTGATCGGCCGGTTGATGCGTTTTCAATAAGCACAAGATTTGGCTTGCGCCGAATACAAAGATGCTGTGCCATTTTGATCAGGTCGGGATACTCGATCCGCTCACGAAACACGTGCATCAAGTAGTAGCGGCTTTCGCATATACCCCAGGTGGTGCAAACCGAATAGCTGGCCGTCTCACTGATGCTTGATGCGGTATCCCAACTCTGGACCACCGTATCGAACTTCGGCGGGTTTTGCGTGTCATAGCTTCTGAACCAACGCTGCTTGATCAAATTACCTTCTGGCGGCATGGGATTCTGCTGGAACTGGGCCTGAAAATTATACGGACCCAGCGTCTTCCTGAATGTGTTCAGATTGTCCAGGCCCATGCGCGCTTCGTGCATGGCTTCGCCCTTCTTTCGCTCATAGAATTCATCATCGCCGATTCTTATGGTCTCGCTCTCCGTCGCGATGGCAGGAACATAAATCCGTGTCCAGTCATCCAGTTCCTCCACATAGCCAATGAGATCATTCTGATGAACTCGCTGGCTGATGATGATCATGACCCCGGTCTTAGGATTATCGAAGCGAGTTAGCACAGTGCTTGAATACCAGTGGTTGACGCGATTGCGCTCCGCTTCTGAGGTGGCGTCCTTGGGGTTGATAGGATCGTCGATGATGATGAAGTGACCGCCGAGGCCTGTAAGTGTCGCGCCGACCGATGTGGCGTAGCGGAACCCACCCTTGGTGGTGGTGGTTTCATCGAGACTGTCCTTGTCACCGATCTTCAATTTGGGGAATGCCTTCTTGTACCAGGGCGCCTTGATGATACGCACGAAGTCTCGATGAAGCTTTTCAGCCAGGTCCTTGGTGTAGGAACAGCAGATGAAGCGGCGTGTCGGGTCCCGACCCAGGCACCAAGCCGGGAAGGCCACGGAGACCAGGAACGACTTGAGGTTGCGGGGCGGAAGCGCCACCAGAAGTCGTCGCTCACAGCCGGTACAGGTATGACCGAGGCGCCAGCACAAGAGCTTCAGGTGCCAGTTGCTCTCGAACTGTTCCCCCACATTGACGGTCTCGAACGCCTTGATCGCGAAAGAATAGAAATCCTTGCGGAGCAAGGCTTCGACTTCTTCGTATCCGGCTCCGTCAGTTTCAGGCATGTCACTCAGCGTCATGATCATCTCTCTCAGTTGGGTTGGGGGTCTGGGTCTTGAGGATGTGCTTCTGGAAGTTTTCCAGAATTGCCTTGTCAGCCTTAGTTAGATCGAGTTCTTCGATCGGCACCTCTTCTGCGTCGTGGAATTTGTAAATCAGGTTGAATAGCAAGGTCATGGCACGGACATCGCCGTTCGCAGCCTTGGCAATCAGGCTTTTGACTAGCGCTGTTTGTTTGGAGACCGTCTTGGGCTTGCCGCCCTCCTTGATGGTGAGCTTTTCGTTTAGTTCCTTGCCCAGGACGGTCTTCAGGTTCTTGGCCTCCTTGGGCTTTCCCTTGGGGTTGCCGGACTGACCCTTCTTGAACTGGTGCTTCTTCGGCGGCTTCTTGTAGCCGACCTCAAAGTCGCTGCTCATACCGGCACTCCTTCGCCCCGATCATCGTCAGCGTCTGGTTCGATGGTTGGTTGCGGAGCGGGATCGCCGCCTGGCCCGCGGCAGGCGGCTACCTCATCGAAACTCTGGCCAGTCTTCCGGAGACGTGCCGTACCGCCGGTAGCGCCCTGCCAGCGGCGCACCGCTACATCCACGTAGAGCGGATCAATCTCCAGGCCATAGCCGCGCCGGCCAGTCTTCTCGGCCGCCAGGAAGAGGGTGCCGGAGCCGATGAATGGATCGGCGATGATGCTGCCACGGGTTGAGCAATCGAGGATGGCGTCAGCCACCATGGGCACCGGCTTGACCGTCGGGTGGGCTGCCAGCGCTTCGTCCCGTTCTGCCCCGAAGGCATTCTGGCCAGGATAGGTCCAGACATTGGTCCGATAACGGCCGTGCTTACCGAGCTGGACATTGTTGATGTGTGGCGCCCGGCCACTCTTGAACACGGCAATCAGCTCGTGCTGGGAGCGGTAGAGCGAGCCCATGCCGCCATTGGTCTTGTTCCAGACCACCAGGTTCAGCTGATCCTGGTAGATGTGGTCACTGGCTTCCAGCAGGTGACGGTAATGGCGCCAGTCGATGCAGACGAAGTGCAAGGAGCCATCGCTGCTGTGATCCACTGCCTTGACCAGGCAATGGGCCAGGAAGGAGATGTACTCACCATCTGCCATCTCGCCCGAGGCCTGAGAGAACTCGCGGTGGGTATTGCGGCCCAGCCCAGATACGTGACCACGGATTGGCACATTGTAGGGCGGGTCGGTGAAGACCATTTGGGCCTGCTCGCCGCCCATCAGGACATTCCAGGCAGCCCTGTCTACGGCGTTGCCACACTGCAGCCGGTGGTCGTCCAGCAGCCACAGATCGCCCGGGCGAGAAACCGGCACCGCATCGGGGTCCACTTCCGGCACCTCGTCTAGCGGATCGTCATCTTCTTCATTCGCCTGTTGGATAACGAAGTCGATCTCCGGCGGTTCGAAGCCAGTCAGATCCACCTCGAAGTTCACCGAAGCGAGGTATTCGAACTCGTGGGCCAAGGCCTTCTGGTCCCATTCGGCGAGCTCGGCGATACGGTTGTCGGCGATACGGAAGGCCCGGAGTTCGACGGCGCTCAAGTGAGTGACTCTTACTGCCGGGACAGCATCCATGCCGAGATCGGCCGCACATTCCACCCGCAGCTCGCCGGCGATGATCTGGTTCTGGCTATCGATCAGGATAGCGCCCAGGAAACCCATTCGCTTGATCAGGCGCTTGAGCGTCTTCTTCTGATGTTTCGTATGCTGACGCGGGTTGTCGGGCAGGTGATTGAGATCGCTCAGCCGTACCATCTCGATGGCCGGATGGTTGCGCAGATCCGTTAGACCCTGACCTGGGAGGCCTGGTGTCCCTGGTGTGGTGCTTGGTTTTGGGCTTTTCGCGCCACCAGATAGAGCATCTCGTGGCGTACTGCGAAAGTCATCGGACATGAACGACTCCTCTTGCGAGCTGTCGTTCCGTTACCACCTTCCTGGAATACGACAGCGGATTGACCCCCGCATCTCCGTACTCCAGCTGAACTGGCGGTAGATGACTTACGTTGCAGCGACCGTAGCCATGAAATGATTCCTTCGTCAACAGGCTTGTTGAATTAGTATGCAAGTGTTCGCCATGCATTCGACTTGTCGTTGTGAAGTTAACTTCATTTTCCCAATAGTCGCCGGCTGACTGAAGTTTGCAGTTAACTGCAAACGCCAATCCGCACCTGCGCTGATGCGAATCTGTCGATGTTGGTGTAGGTGCTGTCAGAGCGGAGATGATCATTCATCACCTCCCTCGGGAGACGGTTCCTGAGAGGAGGAAGAGCCACAGTGATCGCGCCAATAAACAAGTAAAAGGCCCAGTATCTCGAGGGCTTCAAGGGCGGGAACTCTGTAGGCCAGCACATTCTG
This sequence comes from Alphaproteobacteria bacterium, assembly GCA_040218575.1. Classification (NCBI taxonomy): domain Bacteria; kingdom Pseudomonadati; phylum Pseudomonadota; class Alphaproteobacteria; species Alphaproteobacteria bacterium. Next base: position 6,056 of record JAVJRE010000003.1, read on the forward strand.
GATGCCGATTTCCCGGGCGCAGATCGGGCAGAAATCTCCCTCGAAAACGAGCCCACGCTCGTCAACGATGATTGGGCCGAGCCACCCTTTCTCGAGACATGCGCTCTCGAGGCTCAACTCTTCAGGCGGTGAATGAGCGCAGCGATTCGGCGCCAGAAACGTCAGCGAGCCAATGGGCACCAGTTCACAAGCGTGATGGTGCTTCCCGTGCTGAGGGTCGAGCGCGATCTCGCTCGAGTTAATCAGCGCAGCTGCCGAAAATCTTGAAATGGGAATCGTCTTGTCCGTCATCGTGACCAACCTCCTTCAACGGTTGTTGGTCACCCGTGGAGGACGATCAACAACCGTCCTCCTTGACGAATCACTTGGTGAGACTCTTCTACATCAACAGATTCATGACACCAAGAGAAAAAATACAGGGGATGAATCAGGCCTCTGATATGCCCGGCAACAATTGTTGTGATGAATTTGTTCGCCGAATAATGGCAATAGACTCGGGCTTAGTGCCGGCCCAGTCGTCGACGTCGGTTGGCTGGAGTTACGTCTTCCACCAGCTCGGCAATGGACACGCCTAGTGCGTCGGCGATTTTTTGTAGAACGACGACAGTGGGATTGCGAACGCCGCGTTCGACACCACTGATATAGGTCCGGTGCAGGCCGCATTCAAAGGCAAAGACCTCCTGCGAGAGGCCACGCTCTTGGCGCAGGCGCTTGAGATTGAGGCCAACCGTGCGACGAATGTCCATGGCCCGAGTGGGCCAACTCTGCTGACTTTTGATCTACAGACGATGAGTCTCAATTGACTGGACTTCCCCGGCAGGATTAGCGACCAATAGCCTGTGGGGAGGCTGGTGCCCCCGGTATCTGTGGCGGGGACATTGAGATGGGTGGACGACAGCATGCCGGGCCGATTTTGGTCTCAGGCCTGGACGGACCAGGGGTGGCGGACCCACTGCCGCGGCTGGACCTGAGCCAGGATGGCGCGGGCCGGGTGCTGTACCACGAACAGTGGCTGCAGCGGTTGGTGCAGGCCCACCCCGGGCTCCTGCCGGTGGAGGAGATCGAGCCGGCCTTTATGCCCTTGGTGCCGGTCTGTATGGAGCTGCCGACCCCCAATGGTCCGGTCGACAATCTGTTCATCACCCCGACCGGCAATCTGGTGCTGGTGGAGTGCAAGCTCTGGCGCAACCCCGAGATGCGCCGCCAGGTGGTGGCCCAGGTACTGGATTATGCCGAGGGCCTGTCCCGTTGGGGTTATGGCGATCTTGAGGCGGCCGCTCAACGAGGTGCTCAGCTCAATGGGTCCCGCCTGACACAGGGCCTCTATGATCTGGTGGCCCCGGAGCTTGAGGAGTCTGCGTTCATCGACGCGATCTCTCGCAATCTCAGGCTCGGCCGTTGCCTGTTCTTCATCCTAGGCGATGGCATAAGGGAAGAGACGGAAGCCCTCGTTGGCCATCTCCAGTCCCATGCCGGAACTCACTTCGCCCTGGCCCTGACCGAACTGGCCCTCTATCGGCTGCCGGCAGGCGAAATCCTGGTGCAGCCGAGACTCATCGCCCGTACCTTCAACATCGAGCGGGGCGTCGTCCGCCTCGATGACAACCGGTTGTCGGTTGAGTCTGCACCTCAGGTCAGGACGACAGCCAAGGTTGCCAGTCGCCAGTCTCTGACCGCCGAACAGTTCTACGAGCACATGGCGGCATTGGATCCGTCACTTCCCAAAAAACTCCGAAACTTCCTGGCCGAGTCTGAGGCACGAGGCATTGTGCTCGAGTTTCGTCGCAGCCTGATCCTACGTTGGACGGCGGTGGACGGGACCTCCTTCAACCTGGGTCACATCGATACCAGGGGCCGGCTGATGACCGAGGCCATCAACTGGGGTGCGCGAGAGAAGGAGGTATTGGAGATCACCCAGGGCTATGTACGGCAGCTGGCAGACGTGCTGGGCGGCGAGATTCAGGCCCGCCCCGGCAATGGTGATCACATCTATGTGGTCGTGGGTGGCGCAGTCCCTATGATCGAACAAGCGTTGCGTCACCAGGACCAGTGGCTGCAGGCGATCGATCAGGTGACGGATAGCTTAAATGATAAGCTGGAGCACACCAGCTACTAAAGGAAAAGATAGGTCTTCGGGTCGGCCCTTGTGATCTGAATCACAGGGTGATGATTGAAGCCGTTGATATATTTGCACAGAATAGGAGTCATCATTCCAAGATGTGCCAATAGAATTCAATTTGTACTTCACAGATTCGCTTCGGGGTGGTGATTATGACAACGGGAGAGAGACCAGACTTTCTGCTGCGTGGTGAGCCAGCACGCCTGATCCCTGTGGTTGCCGACACCAGCCGTGAGCAGCGCGTGACCTCTGTATTGCTAGCGGGCATGGTGGCCGTACCAGACTTGGCCAACAAGATACTCTCGGCCGCGGGAAAGCCGGTTCGCAAGACCTCGCGTGTCAGCTGCTGGACTGAGCCCCAATTAGCCAATCAGCCAGCAGAGCTCCGCTCACGGGCTGATGGATTGATCGTCGTGCGGACCGGCAAGAAGACTTGGTCCGCCCTGGTGGAAGCTAAGATCGGCAATACGGAGCTGGATCCCCAACAGGTCGAACGCTATGCCGAGCTCGCTCGGGCCAATAGGGTCGATGCGGTCATCACTCTATCCAACCAATTCGTCGCTGGCGCGGATCATCACCCGGTGCGACTGCGCAAGAGTCTGACCAATCGGGTTGGGCTTTATCACTGGCCATGGATGTGGGTATTGACCGAGGCCCTTTTGCTGGATTGGAACAAGCAGGTTGAAGACCCCGATCAGGCCTTTCTGATCGACGAGATTATCCGCTACCTGTCGCATGATTCGGTAGGCATCAGCGGTTTCGGCCACATGGGGCGACAATGGAAGTCAGTTGTCGACACAGTACGCAATGGTGGGACATTGTCGCGAAACTCCCCTGACGTAGTCGCAGCAGTCAGCAGTTGGCAGCAGGAAGAACGCGACCTCTGTCTGAACTTGACACGCCATCTCCATACCCCGGTCACCCTCAGACTCACACGACGCGAGCGTGACGAACCGACTCTTAGGGTGGATGCCGCGGTCCGACAGCTAGCCTCCGACAAGACTCTGTCGGCCACGATCCAGGTCCCTGGCGCGGCAAGTGAGATTGAAGTGACCGCTGACCTACAGACGCGGACCTTGCGTTGTGCCATGCAGTTACAGGCGCCCGAGGATCGTAAAGGTGCCGGCGCCCGGTTCAGCTGGCTGACGCGACAGCTGACTCGTTGCCACCATCCCGAGGTCTATATTCAAGCCCAATGGCCGGGCCGAACGCCACCGACAATGTCCACTCTGTTATCCATTCAGGAAGGTGGCCCGAGTGGGCTTCTCCCAGAAAACAGCAAATTAGTGCCGCACCACTTCCAGGTTCTGATGGTCAGGGATACGGCAGGACGATTTTCCGGCTCTAGAACATTCATCGAAGAATTGGAGAAGCTTGCCATCGTCTTCTATGACGAAGTCGGGCAGCACCTCAGAGCCTGGCAGCCACGACCGCCAAAACCCAAGGCGGTTGAAAAATCGGACGAAAACCCCAGGCCGCATACCCACCATGCATCTATAGTAGATGTCGGGAGTGATAGCGGTAGCGAGGCACATTCAACACAAGTAGACAAACCGGAGGGCTCCTAATCCTTGTATCTACATGCCCTAGGACCATCACCTTGCAAAGGATGTTGTTGACTGGAATGGTTCGAAACACCATCTGCGGACCGCTCCCTCGTATCCGTAGCTCGGTGTTTGGGTATCGGTTGCCTAAGCTAAGTGTCGAAGGTTCGAAGTCTGCCGATACCAACACCCATCTCTTGGCCTTCAATTCTCAGTCGTTATAGAGCTGTGTTATTCAGAGCCAGTTATTCGGAGTCGAAACATGGTCAAGGTATATCAAATATTTGTGGGATGTCCGTTTCTAAATACGATACGCAAAAACTTTGACAAGCTTAGATATGACATAGAGAAGGAAACGCCACTGCATATCGTTTTAGCAGATACAATGGGAATTTCCTCCACAGACTATTTGTTAGAGCACATCACAGGACTCATCCGAGATTCAGCGGGTTGCATCTTTGACGTGACCGGGGGGAATGCGAACGTATCTCTTGAGGTTGGCATCGCACATGCACTTCCTTCGGATTTTCTCTTGACCCTAAAGACCAGGAAGCCGCGCACTCAAACCAATGCCCTGCGTGGCTTGCAGCGTGAGGGAGAAGCAAAACCGATCATCTCAGATTTGCAGGGCCGAAATCGGGTTGAATACAAGACCTATCCGGCACTGAAGGACCAAGTCCTAGAGCGGTACTTGAACACACTGCCATACCTTCGCCGATGGCGCCAATTTCGAATGCGACACTCCAGCATGGTCGAGCCAGCGCTGCAAATCTTTGACGATATAAGAACCTCGGGCAGGGCTCTTCGTCCCCGCGTTGTATCGATGTTAGACGGTACTGGAATTACTGCGAGGGACCTATTGGACGCACTGTCCCGTGAGAAACTGATCACGGTCAAGCGGGGACGTGCAGGAGGAATTTACTATCCGAACAAGTAGATTAGGATTGCATTCGGCGTTCGAGTCCTGTCGAGCGCTCCAACTCTTTCACAGGAAAGAGAATGGTTGACGTCCGAGCCAAGTACGTACCGCCAGCAATTGACCAGCTCGCCTTCAACTGCCCGCATTGCGGCGCGCTGGCGAAACAATTCTGGCTTACGCTTCACGCCGCCGCGATGAAGAAGGACGGGACGCCGCTCCGGCTCACAGACGACGAGGTCAAGGACATGACCCTTGACCACATCGAGGAGGCTGATGAGCGGAGGAGGCTGAGAGATTGGGCTGAGCGGATGGCCAAGGGACGGCCTTTCATCGAGCGGAATTCGAAGTATCGCGAATTCGACCTGCAGAATGTCTCGTTATCTCGCTGCTACAACTGTAACGACGTGGCTCTCTGGATCTACGACCGACTGATTTGGCCGCAGCGGGGTGAGGCACCACTTCCCAACCCCGATCTACCCGACGATGTCCAGAGGGACTACGGCGAGGCAAGCACAATTTTCGACCTCTCGCCCAGAGGAGCCGCCGCGCTCCTGCGTCTTGGCATCCAGAAGCTATGCGCTCACCTCGGCGAGAACGGCAAGAGTATAGACGATGATATCGCCTCGCTCGTGAGGAAGGGACTGGACGTGCGCGTGCAACAGGCGCTGGACGTAGTGCGCGTGATTGGCAACAACGCTGTTCACCCCGGACAGATCGACTTGCGGGACGATCGTGCCACGGCGAAGAAGTTGTTCGGCCTCGTCAACCTCATAGCAGAGATAATGATCAGCCAACCGAAGCACGTAGCGGAGATGTACAGCGGTCTGCCAGAGAGTTCGCGCAAGGCAATAGAGATACGCGACAAGAAGAGATAGGGACGAGGCGAGTTATGACTGTCCTTTACAGAACAAGTGGGCGGTGGAAACTGTTTCTAACGTGTCTGATGTCAGCGTATGTGGGACAGCTTGAGGGTCAACGTAGCGGTATTCTTGTTGTGCTGAACTAGAAATTTATCGGCGCCAGATCTACTTTGATCAGTGAGTCGGCATCGCGGTTCAGCGGATCGTCCATGTCTTCGATGAGGACATACATGCCGCCCAGGACATAGATCACGAGCGCCGCAGAGAAGAAGCCCACCAGGCCTGGGATGGCGAGAATGACGACGCCCGTATAGACCACCGTCACATTGCGCAGGAAGCGTTCATAAGCGATCGGTGTATGGCTCTGCGCACGGTGCAATACGAACTCAATATCGCGGTGCAGACTGGCCGTCACAGGCCCACCGATGCCGGCCTTCTCCAGGACTTGTTCCAGGTGATCTGACCGCTGCCGCATTTGGTTGAGGTGGTCGGCGACCCCGTTTTGTAAGGCTTGGCGGAAAGATGCTGTCCAGGACTCGATCTCGCGTACGACGGCCGGGCTGTCTTTGTTGATGTCACGAAGAGAGCCGGCAATGTGGGCAATCGCATCTTCCAGAGCGTGGATGCGTCGCTGGACGATTCCCAATTTGGTGCCAAGCAAAATACCAATCGCAAAGCCCGTGACGCCGATGACGATAGTGAGGTCACTGCCGAGCGGAGGCCACCAGGCTTTGCCCTCCAGCGCCACCACAAGCCCTTTGATGCCGACACCGATAGCTACATAGGGCAGGATCTTGCGGGATATGCCGCCGGCTGTTCTCGCTGAGGCACCTGACACCCTCATGAGCTTCAGAATGCGAACGAATCGGAACAGGCGAAGCGCCCGCAGGGCGGAAAGATCGGCGCCGAAGGGTGCTACCCAACCAACCAGGCCAGGGACCACCGCGACCACATCGATCAGACCCCACCAGCTGAAGAGATATCTGAGTGGTTTGGGATAGCATGAGAGCCGAACCACGAGCTCCAACGCAAAGACCGCCAATATGAACCGTGAGGCGCCGTCCAGGACGTCGGTGTATCTACTGGCGATGTCAGGAAATCGATGCTCTATGACCAGAAGCACCACAGAGCCATAGATAAAGGCCAGCAGCGAGTATACGACGATACGGGCCGGCAGGGATTGCGGTGCATCCAGAGCTTCGATGACTCGATGCCGCACAGATCGACTATTGGTCGGACGGTTATCTCGGTCTGTGCTTTGGCTGACGGCCATTCCCCTGCACCCCATACTCCCCATTTCAGCCTAGGCGTAGCTCTGCAGCACTGGGTGTGATGTGTCTCACACTTGGGCTGGCAGACTTGTAGGAAACTCTGCTCGTCAGGTGGGGCTAGCCAAACGGAGAGGGCAGGGTGATGTGTCTGATCTACAGGTCTTTGAAAATCTTGGCGCTGGCCGTTGGACTGGCCCTGCCACTTGCTGGGCTAGCTGGCGACAATGGCCCTCCGGACCTCGTATCTGCGCCTTGCCAGGCCCAGGTGCAGGTTCCCTGGGCCGATGGCGTCAGCCAGGCAGCCTGCTGCCGGGTCTGTACGGTGGGGAAGCCGTGCGGCGACTCTTGCATCGCCCGCAACAAGACCTGTCACAAGGGCCCAGGCTGCGCCTGTTTCGCACCGCAGGGTGACTCAGAGGGCGATGGTCTGACGGACCTGTAGGTGGGCCTGGTTTTTCCTGTGGCATATCCGGTGGCATATTGTGTGGGCAGATATCAGCGAGGCCGCATGGTTGAGGCAATAGATGTTTGGCGCACGGCGTCCACGCTCGTCGCCGCTCATGGCGAAGATGCGGTCATCATGGCGGCACAGAACGCTGATCGGCATCTTGAGCAAGGAGACATGGACGGCGTGGCGGTGTGGAAGCGGGTTCTGGCAGCGATCAGGGAGCTGCAGGATCAGTCGCCACCGCCGGACGGCACCTCACTCAACTAGGCGGCCGAGGCCATGACCAAGCACCTGCGCCGTTGGATCCGGTCCACCAGTATCTGGGTATCGGTTGTGGCTGCCGGCCTTCTGGTCCTTGCCTCAGTTTCTCAGGCCCAGGAGATCCATACTCCACATTGCCTCTATGGCTGTCCGGCAGGGACACCCTCGACCAATGATCTCATCGTCAGGGAGATCTACACCCTCAGCTCCAATGACCTGACCAAGTTCGCCGACTGGGTGGCCTATGTGGTGACCCCGGGGACTATAGGCCCATCACAGACCCGGGTCTGGCGGGCCGATCCCTTGCTGGACGTACGCGAGACCCTGGAGCCCGAGGACTATACCGGTGCCCATGCGGCCCTCGGTACCGACCGTGGCCACCAGGTGCCGCTGGCCAGTGTCTCCGGCACCCCGGACTGGGAGACCAGCAACTACCTCTCCAACATCACGCCTCAGAAGAGCGACCTGAACCAAGGGCCCTGGAGCCAGTTGGAGCAGGCGGTCCGCGATATGGTCATAACGACGGGCAATAGCGCCTACGTCCTCACCGGCCCCCTCTACGAGCGGCCCATGACGCCACTCCCAGGCGCGGACGAGCCTCACCTGGTGCCCAGTGGCTACTGGAAGATCATCGCCGTAAAGGACGATAGCCAAGTGGCAGTGGCAGCCTTCATATTTGAGCAGGAGACGCCGCGGTCAGCCGGCTACTGTGTTGGCCTGACCACGGTCAGCGACATCGAGGTAAGGTCCCGGCTCATGATGTTCTCCGACATCGGCAGCGACCCTGTTGCGATTGACGGCGGCAGTGCTGCCGAGTTGGCACAGGCTCTCGGGTGTATTTGAGGCCCAGAAGCTGCATTGGTCGCCTGGCCACCTCTCCGGAATGGTTCAATGAGATCGGCGGAAAACGCATGGCTACAGTCGCTGTAGCCCGCTATAGGCGAGATGCGAAGAGTACAATCACGAGTCCACCAACCATCAGCAATACAGTCAATAACACCAAGCTGCTCGCTGGTCGTTGGCTCGTGCGCGTTGGCAACGAAGCCTGTGGTGAAGGTCCCTGCTCCGGAATTCTCCGTGAAGCTACTTGAGCCCTTTTAGTGCCGGTTTCTTTTGGCACCGACCGCCAAATAGTATGGCTAGTGAACTGTCCGGTTGCAGAATCATATTGTTCTTGTGAGACAATGATCCGACCGGCGTTTGGTTTGTTCAACAGACGATGTGCTGCGACAATGGCATCCTGCCGGCTCCAGTAGCTTTCCACAGCTACCCACCCCGAACGCCGGAGCGTCAGGACTTCGAAGAATGTCTGTTCGGAGTTTCGACTCGGTGGCATCATTCAATTGATCGATTGATGGACCTGGAGCTTGTCAAACCCGACCTCGGACCTGCTCGCGCAGGATTCGGCGAGTCGGCCTAATGTCCCCTAGTAGGTGATCCTAGTGCTCGGTCTTTTTGCATATCAGCGCAACAACACGCATATATGTGATTTACCTCACAACAAGACGGTCAGTGACCTGCGTTTTGAAGGCGCGCATTTTTCTTCCACCCTGCGACCGGAAGGGATTCCATGGCATCTCTGCTTGGGCGTGTAGCTGTCGTGACTGGTGCGGCCCGAGGGTTGGGCAAGGCAATCGCCATTGGCTTGGCCCGTGCAGGCTGTGATGTTGCGCTCTGCAGCCGGTCCCCCCGGGACCTTGAAACCGTCGCAGAACGAACTCTCCGAGATAGCGGTAGGCGCGTATATTGGCAGGGTGTCAATGTCGCATCCGCCGCGGAGGTTGCCACATTTTCTGATGCTGCGTGTACCGCCTTGGGCCCGGTCAGTATTCTGATCAACAATGCCGCAGGATGGGTGGATGCGGATTTTCTCGAAGTCTCCCCTGAGGATATCGAAGCAACGATTGACGTTACACTTAAAGGCCCTATTTGGATGGCCCGGTCGTTTTGGCGACAGCTGAAACAGACGGTACCTGGCCATATTGTCAATATTACAAACCTGGGGCTCGGCCATCGCGCAGCAATGCCTCACCAGCTTATGTAGCGGCGAAATTTGGGGCGAGCGGTCTGACGGAATCACTCAGGCGCTATGCGGTCAGGGACAATATCAAAGTTACTGAAATCCTGCCCGGCAGTATTGCAAGCAAGTTTGATATTGACGATGGGTCGGAGGCTGTCAGCCGTAGTTACGGAAACGGGAGAGTTCCTGTCAGTGACTATGTCGAAGCCGTCTTGTTTGCGCTCACTCGCCCGCCAATGAGCGTAGTTGAGGATATCTCAATCGCATCAGTCCAAGACTACAAGACCGATTATTCAACCTACTAGGGGTCGGACTCATTGGCGTCACCAGATGCCGAAGGCTGCGGTGGTTATGTTTGCCACCGACCCACCCTTCATGAAGGATCCGCTTGTGATGTTCCCCTGTGAAGGTGATCGGTAGTGCCGCACCAAGACAGTGGTTTCTCAGCGCACCCTGAACACCAGCTTGCCGCGAAAATGCCGTGATTCGCTAATGGCCTGCGCCTTGGCCGCTTCAGATAGCGGGAACTCCGTGGTCTCCGGCGTCCGCACGGCACCTGCTTCCACCAGCTCGACGATGCGCTCCAGGTGGGGCCGGTCACGCCCGACCTGCGGCCGCAGGGACCGGACGTCGCCCCGTGTCGGTTCGGGCGCCTTGCCGCCGGAGGCAATGAAGGCTGCGCGTCCGCCGGGCTTCAGGACGTCGAAGGAACGCCGCGCCACATCGCCGCCCACCGTATCGAACACGCTGTCGCAGCCGGATACCACGGCGGCGAAATCCTCCGCCTCATAGTCGATGACTTCATCGGGTCCGAGACCCTTGACATAGTCCAGATTGGCGGCGCTGGTCGTGGTGACGACATGGGCGCCGATATGCTTGGCCAGCTGGATGGCGAAGCCGGCGACTCCGCCGGCACCGCCTTGTATCAGGGTCTTCTCGCCGGGCTGGAGCTTCAGCGTGTCCTCTACCGACACCAGCGCCGTCAGGCCGATCAGGCCAAGGGCGGCGGCATCGACATGGGAAATGGTGTCGGGCTTCCTGGCGACCAGGCTCGCCTTCATGGCGATCTTTTCCGCATAGGCGCCTTCCTGGCCTACGTCGCAAACGCCGAATACGGCATCGCCGGCATGGAGATCCACGACCCCGTCGCCGACCTGGCTTATCACCCCGGAGAAATCACGCCCCAGTATGTAGGGAAAGGACGAAACCTGGCTGTCACGGCCGGAACGGACCTTCCAGTCGGCGCCGTTGACGCTTGCCGCATGGATATCCACGACGACTTCGTTCGGCCTGGCGACGGGGTCCTGCAGATCGCCGTAGCGCATCACGTCCGGTCCGCCATGCTGCTCGAAATAGGCTGCCTTCATCACGGCTCCTCTTCTGGTCTCTGTGGATATCTTGGACAGGGGTTTCAAATGGTTCAACCGCCGGGATCGATGCTTCCAATGCGATCCCAGCTAGACCGTACCGGAATTGTGTCTCACAAAAACTGGCTCCCCCGCGGCACCGAGTTGAACCAGGGCAGGGTCGCCGGGTCCGACCCGAAGCCATGTGGGTCCTGGCTATGACCAGTGATCAGGCCGGGTGAGCAGGTCGCCATCTGTGAGGTATCTCACAGGAGGATCGACGGTAATTGCCCTAGAATGATTCTATTGAAGATATGCGGTCTTTCGGCCGCCGGCTGAAAAATGGTCGATAACGGGGGCCGATGGACCGATGAACTCTGTCATTACCAGCATCCGGCTGTTGGGCGTCCTAGGGTTCCTGCTCCTGGGGGCGCTGCTCAGTAGTGCTCTGGCTGACCACATTAGTGTTGAACATGAATTTTCGCTGTCGGCATTGCCCCTGGCGTCTGGACACTCGGTTCCAGTCGAGCAGCGGATCGGGCTCGGCTTTGCGATCTCGCAACGCAACGGGGGCAGCCATGTGATTACAGCCGCCCACGTGGTCAATGGCTGCGAGGTGATTGGAGTGACCTACGCGGACTCGTTACGGCGGCAGGCGACATTGATCGGTCTTGACGACAACAATGACCTTGCCTTGCTGTTTGTGCAGGGAGAGGCGCCCGGCTTCGCCAGATTCAAGGCGCAAGGCCAGCCCTCCGGCAACAACCGGATCTTTCGTGGCAGTCACGACAGCTTCGGCATAGCCAGCGCCGATGGCGAAACCATTGGCTATCGCGGTGCCCAGTTGGACACCCGCCTGATGAGTTTCCATGGCCAGGCCGTCAAACCGGGTGAGAGTGGCGGCCCGGTATTCGACAAGGAGGGGCATGTGATCGGCATGATCATCGGCCACGTGCCGGATATGGAGGTTGGTAGCAACTCCTTGCGGCAAATTTCCTATGCGCTGAAGGTGCCGATCTTGCTGGCCTTTCTGTCAGCTTTCGACAATCCGCAGACGGTCGAACCACTGCAAGGGCCGCTTGAGGATGTTGATTTGCACAATCTCGTGGCAAAAACGACGGCTGATGTAACCTGCATCGCGGCGACACGGACCAACGCGAGCACCGCATCTAACTTACTGTCGGATGGGTAGCGTGAAACCGCAATCGACCAGGCCTGTCGAACGCCGTCACGAGCGATTGAAGCGAACTGCAGGGAGCAGCAGCTGGAGGCGTTTGGCCGAATAAGCTCTCTATATGAACATCTGGAAGACGACTCACCGGCCGAGCGCGTTCTTATCGGGTGTGCCACAAACATATTCAGTGTGCTGAATAAACTGGATTACCTGACTTGGTACGAGTGCGCCCGGCTGTCTCTGGAACTCGATCCGGCCTGAACACCGAGTCTGTGATTCAAACGGTATTTTGACCATGCCTCGCGCTGACCGTCTATGGATCAGAAGCCGCACAAGTGGCTTTACACGGTTCAATAGAATTTGGATAAAATTCAAACTGATAATCATTGAAACTTTCGGAGTGCTTGACCCAAGCTGCGTGTATGTCCGCCCTCGTGCCAGTGTATTGGGAATGTCCGCAAATGGCGCCAGATAAGAATACCGCCCGGACATTCTTCGAGGTTCAGGTCCTCAAGCGTTCGGGCTGGGTAGTCGTGGTAAGCTACTGGGACAGATTCGATGCACACGAAGCTGCACATCGTTTGTTGCGCTCTCCCTCCGTCAGTCGAGCCAGAGTTACCGAAGAGAGATACGATACAAAGCTCGACCGGTTTTCCAGCCACATCATCTGGCGATCAAGTTCGGACGACCCCGACCGTCCTTCTTATAGAGGGCAGACAGAGATAGGGCCTCGACTGGCAAAAGCAGGCCCACGGCCCAAGGAGAAAATGCGCACCTGGTCGCGTCGGAGACACTCGTCTTCTGGGCGCATGATCGCGTTTGTTGTTGTGCTTGCTCTGAGCGGGCTGCTCCTCATAGTGCTAGCTTCGCGAATATACCATTTGCTGGAGCAATTTTGATGGACGCCTGTGGGAACCTTCATGACACACAGTGGCCCCGCGCGCGTAGCTGTAGCGGTAGCAGGCGGTGCTCCCTCTGGGGGCTTAGTGAGAACCGGCTTGCACTTCTCGGCCAAGCGTGGGGCGTGATGTTCTCGCTGCTGGCACTAAACCGGAATGGCAGGCGTTCATCATGAACAGCTCGTCGTCCACTACTGAGCCGCGAATGGCTAGAGACGTCCTGCAACAGTGGCTGCTGGACTCGGCGGAAGATGCATCGAGCTCCATCGCGATGTATGACCGCTTCGAGCGCTTGATCTATGCCAACCGACGATTTCTACAGGGGTGGGAGCAGTTGGATCCGGAGTGGTCACCGATTGGCAGAACATTAGAGGCAATAGTTCTCCGGTGGATTGAGGCCCATCAGGCGACACTACCAAAGGCTGAACGCGCCACACCAGAGCAAGTTGAGCAGAGATGCAATGAGAGCCTGCGATTATTCCGTCAGCCAGGAACGGTTGTGCGCACGCTCAGAACCATGAGTAATCAGATCTTTGAGATAAGAGAGCGACCTCTGAGCTATGGTGGTCGTATTCAAGTCATTCGTGATATCACGCCGGCCGAGTACAACCGAGCGATCCTGCTCTCGCTTGCTGAGCATTCTCCGGAAGGCATGTATGTCAAAGATTTGAAAGGTCGGTTTCTCTGGGCCAACAAAGTTATGGCAGAAGGAGCTGGCCTGACATCGGAGTCGATTGTTGGGAAGCTAACATCCGACTGGCTTCCGCCCGATCAATCCGGCCGACTTGAGCGCATGGACAATCATGTCATAGAGACAAAGACGGCGATTACCGAGGAAGTCCGTATAACGCGACGATCGACCGGCGATAGCGTCGAGCTCTTGTTGACCAAGTTTCCCGTACTCGATCAAATCGGCAATATCACTGCCGTGGGAGCTATGTCGCTCGATATTACAGAGCGACAGCAACTAATGAGGCAGTTGCAGCATGCACAAAGGCTTGAAGTGATTGGTTCGTTGACGGGCGGTATAGCTCACGATTTCAACAATCTTCTTCAAGTTGTCTCAGGAAATCTGGAGCTCCTTCGGGAGACGGTGCCTTCAAGCGAAGACCAAGATCTTCTTCGAATGACTGCTGAAGCAGCAGATCGTGGCAACCGGCTCGTCCGTCAATTATTGTCCTACGTTAAAAGATCAGATCTTTCTCCATCGTCGATCGATGTCACAAAAGTCGTGGCACATGTACAAAAATTTCTGAAGCCTACCTTGGGCGAAAGGATCACATTGAGGTTCACGACGGAGCTGGATATTCCTTACCTATATGTTGATTCAGCGTTGCTGGAGTCGAGTCTGGTGAATCTGGCGATCAATGCGCGAGATGCCATAGAGGGGGCGGGGACAATTTCGTTCAATGTGTCCCACTTGGACGGTGACGAGATGGGGGCACGTTGGATACGCATTGAGGTGATAGATAATGGCAAAGGCATGGATTCCGACACTCTCACACGGGCTACGGAGCCGTTCTACAGTACGAAGGAGAAGACAAATGGGTCCGGGCTTGGTTTGAGCCAGGTGCAGGGATTCGTGCACCAATCAGGTGGCCGCTTTGCGCTAGAGAGCACTCTTGGCGAGGGCACCACAGCAATTATCGACCTTCCGATCCCGGAAAGTGAACCGAAACCAAGTCCCACGAACGCAGTCAGCAGGCGAGCGCCTGACCTGACCGAGCCGGACAGTTTGTTGGCTGGTCAGGTTGTACTCTTGGTTGAAGATGACGAATTTGTGCGTGATAGCACAGCTTTGTCCCTCAGTCGGTTAGGTGCGATCGTTCAACAAGTCAGGAATGGAGATGAAGCTCGCCAAATCTTGCTGACAGACCAGGATATTTCCTGGATGCTGACTGACTTGGTTATGCCAGGCTTGCTCAATGGGTTTGAGTTGGCAGGTTGGGCGAGGGAGCAAAACCCTTCTCTTATTGTTGTGGTTGCTAGTGGCTATGCCTTCGATGAGGAGAGTGCTGACTGCGAATCTGGTGTCCAGTTCCTACGCAAGCCGTACTCCCAATCAGATCTTCTGGCTGCTTTTCAGGCGGCAGCTGACTCGCTAAAGCGAGATGAAAATGGCCGAGTCTGAGCGCCCAAAAGTCTTGGTCGTGGATGACGACGATTTGCTGAGATTTCAATTCCGACGCGCGCTGTCTACGTTAGACGTAGACGTATTTGAGGCGGACGATGGACCAGGTGCGATTGACACAATTCGAAAAGAAAACCCGGACATAATATTTCTCGACATACTAATTCCAGGTATTGACGGTGTAGAGGTCGCCCGAAGGGCTCGCGAACTGGTGCC
The DNA here is from genome assembly GCA_040218575.1 of Alphaproteobacteria bacterium. Classification (NCBI taxonomy): domain Bacteria; kingdom Pseudomonadati; phylum Pseudomonadota; class Alphaproteobacteria; species Alphaproteobacteria bacterium. The sequence continues at coordinate 21,264 of JAVJRE010000003.1, forward strand.
GAACGCCAAGGTTATTCTCATGACAGGTTTCGTCAATGCGTCCATTGAAGCGAACGAACGGCATGCAGCGGTATTCGCTATAGTTGAAAAGCCGATTCCATTGGCTGTCTTGCGAAGGTTTGTCGAGAATGCAGTCGCTGTACAGCAGACAAGAGGCCGATCTTGATTTCTGCGACTAATGGCCTTCACACCTGTGCTCCGTCGGGCCACGGGAACGATCTATAGTCGCTCGTTTTGGTGGCGACTCCTCAATGCGTCGACGCTGGTTTCTGGTGCCAGTATAGAAAGGAGCGAAGTTCTATAAATGATCTACCCGACCACTACGCGAACTGCTTTGATCCATATTTTGTTCGTCGCCATGTTGCTCGCGCTTCCGTTAGCTGAAGGCAAATCAAACGAAGGTGTTGGGCGTTGGGCGGTGCTCAGTGATGAGGTTAATGGTGAGAGAGCGTGTTGGGTCGCTGCAGAGCCGGCCGCAAGTGAGAACCCCGACAATGTGGACCGTCTCTTCCCGATGTTCATGGTGGCGTTTTATCCCGAAAGGAATATTCAAAACGAGATGACGTTTAACGCTGGATTCTCGCTTGCACCGGATCAGCGAATTGAGCTTGTGGCCGGAGCGCGGACATATACGCTTTCTCCGTCCGGTGCTTGGGCCCTTGTCGGTCTCTCGCCAAATCGGATTGATATTGATAAATTGACGGCAGATTCAACATTTACAGTGAAGTTGCGCTCATTAGCCGGGTCGGTCGTAGTTGATCGTTTCGATACAACGGGCTTGCGCCAGGCTTTGATTGAGGCTGCGCGGCAATGTGAAGTGTCGTTGTCCCTATTGCCATGAACTGCGTTGGAAAGACATCCTACGGATCGGCAGGCGATGACAGGGTCTCAAGTCGACGGCATGCAGAGAAACTGACGGACCGAAGGTGTCCGTATCGTCACGGCGCCGAATCTCGATCTCAATACGCCATAGACTCCCGGCATGACTCGCGCGGTGGTAACTAATTTCGCGAAGGCCGGTGCCAGCAAGCATTGGGCAGGAACAGTGAATTTCCACGCAAATGTCAAGGTGGACGCCCATCACCATGGCGATCTGGAGAGTATAATTTATGTGCTCAAGGGATAGGCGTGCATGCGATGGGGTGAGGTGACAGGAGTTCACGGCCGAGATCGGCCCCGGGGACTTCATCTATGTCCCGCACCAAGAAATCTATGCAACGAGAGACGAACCCTTGGAGTGCGTCTTGATCCAAAGCGATCAGGAGCCTGTTGTTGTCAATCTCGATATCAAGCAGTGGAGAACGCGGAAGAAGATCGTAGGGCCGGCTCGAATCGTCCCCGAGCGCAATGAGAGGCCCCGGCTCTCATCAATCTCCTATTCTTGTCCGCGGTGCTGGCAAGGAAGCCCTCCAACAAAACTACGGGTTGGGTGCAATCAAATAATTGACCTTGAGGCACCAGCCAATACTCCATAATCTTTTCGACAGGTGAGGTTCGCGGGTGGCCGCCGAAGGCACATTGCTCTGGCCGTGCCTCCATGGATTTTTCACTTTAGGGGAGGTTGATGTGACACGTTTTGTCTCTGCGTCATTAGTCTTGGTCTTACTTGTTTTTGCGGGTCAACTGGTCGTTCGGCCTGCCTTTGCGCAAGACGCCGAGTCATCACTTGTTGGATTGCGCCAAATTGGCGTAACGGTGTTTGAAGTCGATAGTGATGACACGTTTTGTGGCATAGATTGGGAACAGACTCGCCAGACAACATTGCTAGCACTCGCATCCGGCGGACTTGCAGCGACGGACTACGAAAATGCACTCTGGGATCCAGAATTTGTCGTGTTCTTCATTACATATCCGGTTGCAAACAATACGGAGTGTGTCACTTATGTAGAGACATATTTGCAGATTTCAAACACGGTCGTCTTGCCAAGTAGTGAAAACTTTCGGCCTCCTTCGGATGCAGTTGTACGCGTTCGACTATGGGACAGTCATAGACTTCTTCGGGGCTCGGTCTCCGGTCACGGCGCCCAGTTCTACAAAAATGTAGAAGAGAGAATCAGCGAGTTGATCGCAGACTGGAAGATCCAAAACGGTATCTAGGCTTGCGTTCTATAAACAGGAGTTACAATCGGCTGAATATGTAGGTCACTCGTCTTCCGTGAGCCTGCTGATGCGTCAACGTACGATGACGTTCAACTTCGTGCGCAGGCATCCAGCTGAATTCGGCATCTGTTGTCACAGTGCCATGACGAACAAGACGGCACGTACCGCCTGGGCGGTGCCGGCGCATGAGGCGCCATGCCACACGCCGGTGATCGCATGAGATGATACTAACCGCGGCAGCCACGCTGCTATGCCGAACTGCATGAGCAGTATGATTGATGGTGGTCAAGGAGGACCGCTACCGGGACACCCCGAGATGCTGTCAGGGCTTCAAAGTCTCGATAGACTGTTTGGAACCCGACATGCGGACTTCATCAGCGCCAGTGGCCAAAAACACCGCGAATACAAGCGGGACGCATGACCGCAACCCGCTACGATCGCGTCAAGCTTGGCCAGGGTGAGCGGATTGGGACGATTTGCCGGTCGTTCGGCATCTCGGAGCAGAGCTATTACCGCTGGAGACGGGAGTATGGCGGCCTGAAGGTAGATCAGGCCCGGCGCCTGAAAGACCTGGAAAAAAGAGAACACACGCCTGCGCAAGGCAGTGTCGGACCTGACCCTGGAGTGGCTGATCTTGAAAGAGGCTGCTGAGGGACCCGAAGGGCGGCGTCAGCCAATCTTCTGAGTCCCGAACGTCGCCGCCGTTGTGCGACCCGTGTCCGGCAAAATTACGGACTCTCCGAACGCCAGGCCTGTCGTACCACCACCAGATCCGTTGCGACACCTTCAAGCAGAACCGTGAAACAGTGGTTGCAGAATGGCAGTCACTGGCCGCCTGATGCCGTCGGAGATCGCAAATTAGAGGGCCAGTACGTTTAGATTGACGGCACCAAAGGGGAGAAGGTCAACAGCTTGTACCCAGCTTGCATATTGCAAAGCCACTTCAGAAAGTTATTTGGTCGGCTGCACCAGGTTCGCAGCCCCTGTTTGTATCATGGCAGAAAAAGCATCAGCCAGCCGTTTACCATCATCCCCGAGGCGCCGTGTACTCTCAACTACGGGGAATAGTGTGCGAATCTCTTCCAGGAATCCGATCAGAGCCGATGGTGCCTTGCGCTTGGTCACCCACAGGGCCTGGCTTACCACCGCTGCCAGCACCGCCAACACCATGTCCATCAGGCGGGCAATCTTTGCTTCCGCCCGCCATGCGGCGAAGCCAGGACTGGAGATATCGTCCTGTTCCGATGCAGCAGGCTCCACCGGCGACAATAGGTTTGGCACCATAAGGTCTCGCATTTCGTCTACGAAGCTATTCGCAACATACTCCAGCAGGGTTGTTGAGTGGCCAGACAACCAATCAGTTCCTGTCGGCAACAGACCGTCCGGCAGTAGGGAATACTCGCCCTTGTGCAATTTGACCGAATGACGGTGCGCCAGGGTCGCCAGGTCGACCCAGCTTGCCGCCACACCGTCCAGCGCCGGCGGCACGATAGCATTGTGGTAGGTCCCCGTGCTTATTGTCTTGCCATAGAGCAGGCCACGGTGCGGGGGCACGAAGGTCGGGTTGGATGCAGCCACGGCTATCGAATAAGAAGCCGTCTGTTCCAAAGTCGCCACCGCGCGATGGGCCTGACCGAGAACTCGGGGCAGGATATTCCACGACACAGGAGCCTCATAAGATCGGCGGCCCTTGCGCGGCACGCCGCGCAGCCAGCGATTCAGGCCATCCAGCGCCCGACCTTCGTAAGGATCTTGCCACAGCGGTTTGAGCGCCGGGTCATAGGGTTCCAGCGGTGCCGCCAGGGCCTCGATAGACAGTGCAAAGACTTTCTCCACCAACTCCAACCGGCGGCGTGCCTGGATCGCTGCCACCGCGCCCATGGCGCTGACGAAGGGCGCACCATTGCCATTGCCAGCATGGAACCCCTTCGCCGCCTTCTGCCAGGAAGGACCGAACAGGGCGAATAAGGGCATGATCTCGCCAGCGGCAGTAAGTCCCTGAGCCGGAATTGGTGGTAGGGGTTTGTCCAGCATGCCGGCGACGAGACGCACCCTGTCGGGAGAGGTCGCCGTCGTGCCGTCAATAAACATGGCCAGCGAGGCGAAGATGGCGCCGCGTACCACGCTGTCCGGTAACATGTCGTCGCCAAACGCCAAAGCGGCAAAAGGCAGGCCCCGCCGCATGCGCTTCTTTTGTTGTTCCGGCGTACGGTGGTTCTTGGCTTCCGGGCCTGCGCCCGATGTGACGCCGTAGATGAACTTGCCCCGGTTCTTGTCTACATAGACCTGAAAGTCGGCGTGTGCCTTGCCGATGGTTTTCAGCGCTGTGGTCGAGAAGCGTACTGACTCACCATCGAATGCGACCCGCGCAAAATTAGACAGAGTAAAATCGCGTCGCGAAGCCAGCACTACAGTCATCACGTGATTCCTTTGCAGACGCTTGTCGGGTCCAAGGTCAGGTCTTCCGCCAACTCCAGGCGGGTGGAAAGGTACCAGCATCGGCCAGCATGTCGGTCTCTCCCGCTGTAATTACGCCGGTTGGCCGTAGTTATATCCCTCCCACTGTGTGACTGGATCGCACATTAGGGTAGGCGAACGGCCATATATGACTGATGAGTGTAAATCTCGCGACTACCGGTTGACTGCAGACAAGACGGGCGTATGGCTCAGCTAAACCTGATGGCTGCCGGCAAACTGAGATTCCAGCGAATCTGACTAATCTCCAAACTCTGTCAGGAAGTAGCAGGCCGGTTCCTGTCCTGCCACACTCGGCCGGTGAGCGTGCTCGGCGCCGGAGGGAATATGGGCCATATCACCAGGGCCGAGTTCGACAACGTGGTTGTGGAATTCATACAACACGCGCCCGGATACGACAAAGACGGAGTGACCCGTTTGGCACCATGGGCCATCGTTTCGCGGGCCGGGTTGGCGCTCTTGGTATCGTAGGGTCATGCCATTCAACATACGCGCTTCTTTTACCTTCAAATTCGAAGAGCCTTCGGAGAACGAAGTCTCACTAGCGCGGAACACATACGGGCTCTCATACATCGAAATCTCCCTGCGAAAAGATGGTGATGTCATAACGTCATAACAATGTGCATTTTGGTGTGAAGATCTTAGCTGCGTTGCCGGCCAGGATACTCTCTGATTGGGTGCGATTGAGATCAAGCGCGCGCACTGCGGCAATTGAATCGTCACTTTTGACGAGTGAGCATCGAGACCAGCTGGTGGCTGGCACGTGAACGTGAAGCGAGTCTGGCGTATCTTGCGGCGGGAGCGGCTCAAGGTCCCCACGAAGTAGCAAAAAACGGGGCCGTCTCTGGCTCAATGACGGATTATGCGTGCGCCTGCGGCCGCAGAATCCAGGACACGTCTGGTCCTATGACTTCGCCCAAGATTGTCCGCAACTAGCTCAGCCGTATCGGCGTTCGGACCCTGTACATAAAACCCAGGTTGCCCTGGGAGAACGGATATAACGAGAGCTTCAATGGCAAGCTCTGGGACGAGCGCTCAACGGGGAAATCTTCAATACCCTGAAAGAAGCACAGGTGCCGATCGAGCGCTGGCGCGGCCAATACAACACCATCCGACCACGCAGTGCGCTTGGCTATCGACCACTGGCGCCACAAGCCGTGTTGCCCACCTTGCTGTGCCGTCCGAAGCGTAGCGTAGGGCAGCACAGCAAGGTGGCCATGACTGCCGGACTCTAACTCTCTACCGGTGGACCACTCCACGGGGGCAGTTCACTTATCAAGCAAAACTTGAAAGGAAGGCAATCAACCGCCAACCAATTTGGCGCACATGCCAAGTTGATGTCGCACTTCGGCCTTAATCTGGAACTGTGGTTGCATTGCCGCGCGGCGGTGAGAAGGCTGCTGTGTGCAGGCAAGTACTCTCAATTGCTGAGGGAAAACCGGAAAGGAGACAGAGGAATGTCACATCACCGGTCAAGGGTAAGCAAAGTGTTTGCAAGTGTTGGCATCATAGCAACGGGTTGCGTTGCAACTATACTACCTCAACTCGATATGCAGTCTGGGCAGCTTGGCTACGCTGCGGCTTATGCCCAGGGAAAAAGCGGGAGCGCTCCTGGTCGTAGTGGACCTACCCCCGGAAACAGGGGCAATAATGGAAAAAGCAGTTCCTCTAATGGAAATGGGGTTGCTTTGGACGAAGAAGATGAAAACGAAGTAGCTCGGCCTGTTTGGCGGGCATCCTCCACCGCAACTGGTAATGAATTCCGCAATCACGGCCAACGTGTTCGCTCCATGGTGGCAATTGCAAAGGCGCTTGGCTATCCGGCGTCTGTCGGTGCCCTTCAAGGAAATTTCGGTACGCCACAAGAAATACTAAACGACGATGAGCTGGTTGCATTTTTTGCCGGCAACCCAGATGGAGAAACCATGCAGAAGATACTGGCCGCCAAGCCAGGTAGCGACTCTGGAGCCTGGGCGACCTACAACCTCGATGTTAACAATGATGGTGTTGTCGATTCGATTGATTTGGAAATTGTGCGATCAGGCGCCGGTCAAAACGGCGGCAATGACGAAGAGGATAGCGGGGTATGATAGTTCTCATCGCCTATTCAACAGGTGTATGACATAACCCCTTCAGGGCCACGCCGGAATCATTCTCAGCGTGGCCCTACTAGTATAGCCCCAACAGTCATGCCCCACCTTGCTGTGCCGCCCTACGCTATGCTTCGGACGGCACAGCAAGGTGGGGCAACACGGCTTGTGGCGCCGGCGGTCGATAGCCAAGCGCACTGTGCGGTCGGATGGTATTGTAGTGGCAGCGCCAGCGCTCGATCAGCACCTGTGCTTCCTTCAGAGTGGTAAAGATCTCCCCGTTGAGCAGCTCATCCCTGAGCTTGCCATTGAAGCTCTCGTTGTATCCGTTTTCCTAGGGCGACCCAGGCTCTATTTACAGGGTCCGAACGCTGATATGGCTGAGCTAGTTGCGGACAATCTTGGACGAAGTCATAGGACCAGACGTGTTCTGGATACTGCGGCCGCAGGCGCACGCATGATCCGTCATTGAGCCAGAGACGGCCCCGTTTTGGCTGCTTCGTGGGGACCTTGAGCCCCGCCCACCGCCAGATAGCTAGGTGTCTCCAAGCCAGACATGCCCAGCCTGGCCATGGATAAAGCCATTAGCAAACGGTGCATCGATGCTGATCTCGCCAAGCTTCTCGATGCCTTCCGTGGCTGCCATATGACCGTCAGCAACGGCCCGGTATGCCTCAGACACTCGCACCATGTCGCAAGTGTGAGGCGACAAACGAAAGGCATCCACGCCGGCAGCGCTAAGCACCGGCATTTCGGCCATCAGATTGAGACAGGCGTGTGACAGAGTTTGAATTCCATTGATCGCCAGAAACGGCGTTTTATCCAAGGTACGCAACCCCATTCCGTCAGGATCTTCGCGGCAGACGAAACGACAGTTGTTCTTCACGCGGCCGTGGGCCCGGGCGTGATAACAGCGAGCTGACAGAGCCAGAGGAATGCGTCCAAACACCTGGACTTCCACCGATAAATCAAAGGTCTTGGCCGCAGCGGCCATGGTTCGTATTGCCGGCATCCGCAATTCAGGCGGCAAGGTCACATGCGTCGCGCCCAATCCGGCAAGATACCTCAGGGTCAGTTCGTTATAGACATTCAGATATGGGCCGCACGCAAACGGACGCCCCTGCAGGTGATAGAGAGTCGCTGTCTCATTCGCCTCGACAAGGTCGTCATAGTCGGCGATTTTTTCCGCCATGCGTCGTTCCGGCCTGGTCATGACTTCTGCAAGGCCGGACATGACCACTGATTTCCCGCCCGCTGTTAGCCGTTGCCGCGCAGATTCATAAAGTGGTTCGATAAATGGCGCGCGCTTGGAACAAATCACTTCGCCAAGGTACACCGTATCCACTGGCGCTTCGTCAGCGATACGGGCATAGAAATCCAACCATTTCTGCGGCGCCCAATGAAACAGAAGAGGCCCGATCGTAAGTGCGGTCACCGGTTTATCGCCACAATTTACTGGCGAATGCGCCGGGGCTTTGCTTGCCGCCTTCACTCAGCGCCACAAGATTTGCCAGGATCGGCTGGCGACCTGCCTCCAACTCATCGAGCGCGTGGCGCCATGCTGAAACGACTTCGCGCACATAGGCTCGCGATCGCTGCCTGCCTTCGATCTTGAAGGCCGACACACCAGCGGAAACGAGCTCGGGGAAGAGTTCTGCCAGGTTCAGGCTCAGAGGCTCCTCGAAGGCGTATGTGGCGTTGGATTGACGGCCAGCAAAATATCGGCCCTTGCAAATGGTTGGATAGCCAGCTTTTTGGTCACATGCAAAGCAGTCAATCGTGAACACCCCTAACCGGGACGCTCGGCTGCCATTCGCGTCTTCTACGTAATGCACATGGTCAGCTGGTGAACAAGCGCCATCCATGTTGGTTGACACACCAGTCACATAGTTCGTCAGGCTGCATCGCCCCTCCGCCATCAAACCGTGATTGCCAAATATGAAGGTTTCAATTTCACATGGAACCTCGCGTTTGAGTTCGCGTATTTCAGCCACTGTTAGAATACGCGGCAACACGACGCGCTTGACGTCAAATGCCTCACAATAGAACCGGATGGCATCAACGGATGGCGCCCCGGCTTGTACGGAAAGATGCAAACGAAGCTTGGGGTAGTTTCGTGCCGCATAGTCCGCAACGCCGATATCGGCAATAATGACGGCATCGACACCAAGCGCTACAGCGCGATCTATGGCATCCCGCCAAAGATCGGTTCCGCCGGCTGGCGGAAACGTATTGATGGCAAGCAAGACTTTCGTACCATGAGCATGTGCATAGGCAAGGCTCGCCGCCAGCTCATCAACGCTGAAATTTAGACCAGGAAAATTACGTGCGTTGGTGGCATCGCGAAAACCGCAGTAGACAGCGTCGGCACCGGCATCCACTGCGGTCCGTAGAGACGCGGGCGTCCCGGCCGGGCAGACGAGCTCAGGCCGGGTAGCCATCAGAACCGGCATATGCACGGCAGGCCCGTCTCAGGGAACGCAGGACAATGCGGCCAGGATGGCCAAAGGCCGACGCCAGTTCGTCAAGCACACTACCGTCGAGGTCATCAAGCGCATTGCGCAGGCATACGACGGCCTCGACCTGCCCCTCTACTGCTAGGGCTCGCGAAAAGAACATGGCGTCGCCATCGAGCTGTCCGTCGATCATGCGGAGCAGCATCAGGAATGACCCGGCGATTCGCGCGTCATGGGGCGGCCTATCGCCGACCAGGGAGACACGAACAATTGGCGACTGCGTACCGGGTGTCAGGATAAAGGCGACTGGCAGATCCGTAGGCTCGATCAGGAACCGCTTGGTACGATGGCTACCGAGACGGTCGAACAGATCTGGTTGACGTTTTACCAAGACGCGTGTCAGGCCTGTGAGCACTCGACTACCCACCATCCCCAAGAGACCCATCGGCAATGCGCCGCGCCAACCTGCACGACCTCCTGATAGGAAACTGGCCACGGGCAACTGTGTTGCTGCATTCATCACATTGCAAATCGACTTGGCTGAACTACTTGCCGATCAGACCACAATCAGAGGCTGGTAGCATCCTGTGCGACGAAATGTCCTGCTCAATGCCGACTTTTCCAGTTGGGCGATCCACCAGCTAAGGTCGAGACTATTGGCGGGTTGATGTGTTTGGCATTTGTGATCAAGTGGGGTCGGCCCGCATGCTCGGTCCAGCGGGAGTGCAAGTCTGAACGATTGACCCACATGGTGATGGTTAGGAATTCGAGCGTACGGGCGATAGAGGCGCTCTGGATATCAACATCGGCTGTGTGCTTGAGTTCGTCGCCTCTCGCGTGATGCGCCGTTGGCCATACGGTCGGGGTATAAGACGTCTTCGACGGGGAAGAGTATGAGCGAACAGTTCCCGCGTCTCTTCAATCCGATCACGATCGCCGGCAAGACCCTGCGCAACCGCATCGTCTTCGGCGCCCACACCGCTAATATGGCCGAAGGCGGCATGCCGAGCGAACGCCACTTCGGCTACTACCGCGAGCGCGCCCGCGGCGGCGCCGGCATGATTGTCGTCGAGCCGATCCCCGCCCACAGAACCGGCATTCTTACCCGTGGCAATTTTCGCCCTGACGACGACGCAGTGATCCCGCATTTCCAGCGGATCACTGACGAGTGCCACAACCACGGTGCGGTCATTGTCCACCAGATCTATCATGTCGGCGCACATGGTGATCAGGACAATTCATGGGAGTCGTACTGGTCGCCCTCGGGGACGCCCTCTTTCCACGATCAGTTCGGGTCCCACGCCATGACCGAGGCCGAGATCGAGGAGGTGATCGCCTCGTTCGTCGAGGCGGCGCGGCGCGACCGCGACTCCGGTTTTGACGGGGTAGACCTGTTCGCCGGATATAACTGTCTGGTGGATCAGTTCTGGTCACCGCTGACTAACCGGCGTGATGATCGCTGGGGCGGCAGCCTGGAAAACCGGACCCGCTTCGCGGTCGAGATCTGCTCTCGCATTCGCGCTATGGCCGGGCCGGACTTCATCATCGGCATGACCGTGAGCGGTGCGGAAACCGAGGGCGGCCTGACAATCGAGGGCAAGCAGGAGGTCGCCGCCTATCTCGATGAGCGCGGCCTGGTCGACTACTTCTCCTGCGGCACAGGCAGCTATCTGGGCGGCACTGGCGCAACGATCATTCCGTCATTTCAGCTGGGCATGCTGCTCGGCGCCGATGATGCGGCCGCCTACCGCCAGGTGGTCAAGCATGCCAGGGTCACTGCCGAGTCGCGCATCAAGACACCGGCGAACGGCGAGGCCCTGATCGCTTCGGGCAAGGCGGACATGGTCAGCCTGGTGCGGGCGCAGATCGCCGACCCGCATCTCGCCAACAAGGCGCGGGAAGGCCGGGTTGACGATATTCGCCCGTGTATCAGTTGCAATCAGTTGTGCATCGGACGCCGCATGCGCGACTACTGGGTGTCCTGCCTGGTCAACCCTTCCGTCGGCCGCGAGTTTCAATGGGACGGAGACAGGCCGCCGCGCGCCCGGGAGCCGCGCGACGTTCTGGTGGTGGGCGGCGGGCCGGCGGGACTGGAAGCGGCGCGCGTGGCGGCGGAACGCGGGCATCGGGTGACCCTGGTCGAGCGCCAGGGCGAGCTTGGCGGACAGTTCCGGCTGGCCGGGGGTCAGCCGGAACGCGGCGAGATCACGGAACTTCTCGGCTGGTACCAGCGCCAGCTCGAAAAGCTGCAGGTCCGGGTCAGGCTGCGCAGCGAGATGTCCGCCGCCGACATCAAGGCCTCCGGCGCGGACGCCGTCGTGCTGTGCACCGGCTCGCTGCCGACCAGAACCGGCTATCAGCGCGCCCTGCCGCACCTGGACATGCTGCCGGGAGCCGACAAGGACAATGTCTGCACCGTCCATGACGTCCTCGAGGGCAAGCCCGTGCGCGGTACGAACATCCTCATCCTGGACGATATCCGGGGCTGGTGGCCGGCCAGCGGGACTGCGCTCTACCTGGCCCAGCAGCGCCGGCAGGTGACGATCGTCACGGCGGCGGAGGTAGCGGCGTCGGCCCTCGGCAATGTGGCTAGCGGCACGCGGCAGCGCTTCGCCGAATACGGGATCGAAACGCTCACCGCCACTGCGCTGCTGTCGTGGAACGGGAGCTCGGCAACCATGAAGGACCGCTACACGGGCGAAATCGAGGAGCGCAAGTTCGACTATCTGGTGCTCGCGGGCACCAACACGCCTGAAGACAGTCTGACGAAAGAGCTGGCCGCCGATGGCCTGGAAGTCCACACAATCGGCGACGCCGTATCGGCGCGCACGGCGGCGATGGCCATCTTCGAGGCGCGCAGGCTGGCGCTCACGCTCTAACGGACACCGCAGGCGGGACGGCGGGACGCCGGCCCGGCCTGAGGAACACTTTGCCGGGACGGGTCCGTCCACAGGTCGAGGGCATGGAGATGAACAAGTCTATGGATATTGCAGGACGGGAGGGGCGATCCTTCACGCCCGGCCGGCCATGACGTCGAGACGCGCCGCAAGCCGGCCACGACGCCGGAACACCCGCATCGTCCAGCCCGACTGGCCGCAGCCGGTCAATCCCTATCCGCCGGTTGAGCTTGCCAGCGACGACGAGGTCGAGGCCATATTCCGCACGGCGCTTCAGATCCTGCAGGAGATCGGGATCGAGATATGGGACCCGGATTCCCTCTCCCGCCTGAAGGCGGCGGGCGCGGACGTGGATATGCAGAACCAGCGCGTGCGGTTCGATTCGGCGTTCATCGAGGAAAAGTTGGCCCTGGCGCCCGGAGCCTTCACCCTGTGGACCCGCAACCCCGAGCGCGATCTGCGGATGGGCGACAACCGGTTGCTCTTCACGCCGGTCGGTGGCCCCGCCTTCTGCACCGATCTCGACCGCGGCCGCCGACGTGGAAGCTATGGCGAGATGTGCGAGTTCCTGAGCCTGGTTCAGTCGCTCAACATCATGCACTTCGGCGGCAGCCCCGGCGGTCCCTTCGAACCCATGGACCTGCCGGTGGCGTCGCGCTATCTGGACGTGAACTATGCGCTGCTGACCGTCACCGACAAATGCAATCCGTCGGCCGCCTTTGGACGGCAGCAGACGGAAGATGCTATCGAGATGACCCGCATCGCCATGGGCATCGATCACGCGACCATGCGTGAGCGCCCCAGCGTGATGTGCATCATCAACACAAACTCCCCGCTGCGGCTCGACAGGCCGATGGCGGAGGGGCTGGTGGCGCTGGTCGAGGCCGGGCAGCCGCCGGTCATCACGCCGCCCGCTTCGGCCGGCGCCATGGCGCCGGTGACCCTGGCCGGCGCCATGGCGCAGCAGTCGGCCGAGGTCATGGCCTGCGTGGCCCTGTGCCAGACGGTCAAGCCCGGCGCGCCGCTTGTGGTCTCCTCCGGGGCGAATCCCGTGGACATGCGCACCGGGGGCGCATCCAATGGCATGCCGGGGGCCATGCAGGCGCGGCTGATCGGCGCTCAACTCGGTCGCCGCTACGGTGTGCCGCTGCGGGGCTTCGCCGGCGCCGTATCGAAGCTGGTGGATGCCCAGGCAGGATATGAAACCGCCTCCGGCCTGTGGGGCTCAATCATGTCGGGGGCGAACCTGATCTACCACGCCGGCGGCTGGATCGAGCAGGGACTGACGGCTTCCTATGAAAAACTGATCATGGATGCGGAGATCCTGCAGATGGTTGCCGGGTCCCTGCAGAGACTGGAAATCAGCGACGAGACCCTGGGGCTGGAAGCCGTGCGCGAAGTGGGGCCGGGAGGCCACTATTTCGGCGCCAGACACACGCTGCGGCACTACCTGGATTCGCCATACGTTCCGCTGGTCTCCGACTGGGGCAACCATGATGCCTGGCAGTCGGCGGGCAGCCTGTCCACGGCCGAACGAGCCAATTGGGTATGGAAGCGGCTGCTCGCCGACTACGAGAAGCCGGCCCTGGACCCGGCCATCGACGAAGAGCTCAAGGCCTATATGGCGGGCCGGAAACAACAACTGTCGGTGGCGGCCTGAGGCCGTCGGAGTATTGATTGACTGGAGGACCTGGAGCGAGCGATTGGGTCTCTCTGCCTCGCGCAATGCGCAATACCATTTGATATCCTGGCGGTTCTTCCAGGGTCATCCGCCTGGTTGTGATGATGTACTGACCTGCCCCTTGAGAAATGGCCCGGATTGAGAGTTAGAGTTTCGGCTATTCCGGTCTCCGGGGCGGCTTCCTCAAGGGGCAGGTCAGTACATCATCAGAAAATCAATTGACCTTCCAGCGAAGGAAAGTCGTACCAATGCCACTAAGGAGCTGCAGATCGATTGATGGCACAGGCGAGGTGTCAATTGTTCATAAACGAGGCGGCCTGCCGATCTGGATTGTCTGCCAAGACAATTCGTTATTATGAGTCGATTGGCTTGATCGCGCGGCCAGTGCGCAAGACCAACAGGTATCGCGAGTTCAGCGATCGCGACATAAGTGAACTACAGCTGCTTGCTCGCGCACGCCGGCTTGGTTTCTCGGTCAGAAACTGCAGCACACTTATGTCACTATACAGAGCACGCAATTGTAGAGACGTAGATTTCTGTATTCTTGCTGCGGAGCTTATTAGCGATCTTGATTGCAAATTGCGGGACTTGCAGGAGATGCGCTCTGTGCTGAAGTGTTTGACGGATCGACGTACCAGAAACAAGCGTCGAGACACCCGAGTTTTCAATAGCCTCGAGGAATCAACAAGTGTCAGGCCGTAGCACAAGGATAATCGTTGCGGTGGTCTTGGCTGTGGTTCTTGGGGTTGCGTGGTTCGTAGTCGATCAGCGTGATGACGTACCTGCGCCCCTTGTCAATTCAGGTAATGTCGAGCTCGTGGCGCTGGGACGTAATGTCTACACAGAAAGCTGCGCCTCCTGCCATGGTGCGTTTCTCAAGGGTGAAGCTGATTGGCAAGTCCGCAAGTCAGATGGACGGCTACCCGCACCTCCGCATGACGAAACCGGGCACACTTGGCACCACGACGAGCAGACTCTGTTCGTATTGACCAAGTATGGCCCTTCCAAACTGATTGGCGGTGCCTATGAGAGCGATATGCCGGCATTCGACGGGATCCTTACCGACGAGGAAATCTGGGCCGTTCTGGCATTTATCAAGAGCACCTGGCCCACAGAAATTCAGGAACGGTGGGAGCAGATTAATATGCGGGCGCAACAACAGAGCCGATGACCTTGCGTCGGAAGATACGGTTGGTAACGTTGTCTCACAGAGCACACAAGGAATGCTTTGTTCTTGTCCAGGTGACGATTTGTCCGTCCGGGCAGTCTTTGTTCTGACGGAGCGAAGGTCGCCGATTCTTTGGCGTTGGAGATAGGTGGTTCCCGTAGGCAGACGAATCCACATTCTGGAGAAAAAATGACTGAGCATCACAGCCACCGCCATACCGCAGGCCATGCGCCCACCAGCGAATTGACGGACAGCGAGACGGTCAAGGATCCGGTGTGCGGCATGTCCGTGCGGCTGAACGCCGGAAAGCCGAGCTTTCAGCACAAGGGCCACGCTTATCACTTCTGTTCCCAGCGCTGCCACGACAAGTTTGCAGCCGATCCCGAATCGTATCTCTCCGAGAAACCTGAGCACCAACCCGCGCCCAAGGGTGTCAAGTACACGTGCCCGATGCATCCGGAAATCGTCCGTGACGAGCCGGGCGATTGCCCTATCTGCGGCATGGCGCTGGAGCCAATGGGTGTGCCGGCAGCTGATGCCGGGCCGAACCCGGAGCTTGTGGACTTCAAGAGGCGGTTTTGGGTCGGGACGGCACTGACGGTACCGCTTTTGGTGCTGACGATGGGTCCGTTCGTCGGGCTTGGCTTTGTCCGCGATGTCTTGGGTGAGCGGTTGTCGCTGTGGATAGAACTTGCTTTGGGCACACCTGTTATTCTGTGGGCTGGTTGGCCGTTTTTCGTGCGAGGCGTCAGGTCTGTAATCAACCGCAGCCTCAACATGTTCACACTCATAGGCATGGGTGTCGGTGCGGCCTATCTCTTCAGCGTCGTGGCTGTACTGTTGCCGGGAATTTTTCCAGACGGTTTTCGTGATGAGGACGGTCATGTCGGTGTCTATTTTGAGGCTGGTGCCGTCATCGTCGTTTTGGTTTTGCTTGGCCAGATCATGGAACTTGGCGCGCGCGAGCGGACAGGTTCGGCAATTCGAGCCCTTTTGGATCTTGCCGCGAAAACAGCGCGCGTCATTCGCTCGGACGGCCGGGAGGAGGAGATACCGCTCGAAGATGTCAAGGTTGGTGACAAGCTGCGAGTCCGCCCGGGCGACAAAATCCCGGTGGATGGCGTGGTAGCGGAGGGCCGCTCGTCGGTTGACGAGTCGATGATATCCGGCGAGCCCATCCCTGTAGAAAAAGTCGAGGGAGACAAGGTCACCGGGGCGACGATCAACGGCACCGGCAGCCTGGTGATGGTCGCTGAACGCGTCGGTGCTGACACGATGCTCAGCCAGATCGTCGAAATGGTCGCGAATGCGCAGCGTAGCCGCGCGCCTATTCAGAAACTGGCCGATTCGGTGGCCGGCATGTTTGTTCCCGCTGTCGTTGTCATTGCCGTAATGTCGTTCGCCGCATGGGCGATTTGGGGGCCTGCGCCGGCTTTATCCTATGCACTGGTCTCGGCGGTCGCGGTCCTTATCATTGCCTGTCCCTGTGCGCTGGGGCTGGCGACACCCATGTCGATCATGACGGCGACTGGCCGTGGAGCACAGGCCGGTGTGCTGATCAAGAATGCCGAAGCCCTGGAGAGGTTCGCCAAGGTCGATACGCTGATTGTCGACAAAACGGGCACGCTGACACTGGGAAAACCGAAACTGATCGCCGTACTGCCCGAAGCCGGCCATGACGAGGATGACGTGTTGCGACTGGCGGCCAGCCTGGAACGCGGTTCCGAGCACCCGCTCGCTGAAGCGATCGTCGCGGGCGCCGAGGAACGCGAGATCGCGTTGACTGAAGCAGAGGAGTTTGAAGCGGTCACCGGAAAGGGTGTGAAAGGTGTTGTCGATAAAATGTCGGTAGCGCTTGGCAATGCAAAACTTCTCGCCGATCTCGGCATTGACGGGCGCAGATTCTCAGAATCGGCGAACGCACGCCGCGACCAAGGTGAAACAGTGATGTTTGTCATCGTCGGTTCGAAAATCGCTGGTCTTGTAGCGGTGGCTGATCCGGTAAAGGACACAACTCATGACGCGCTCAAGGCGCTGCATGCACAAGGTTTCCGCATTGTCATGGCGACGGGTGACAACGAGCGGACCGCGAAAGCGGTAGCTGCAAAGCTGGGTATCGACGAAATCCGGGCGGATGTTCTGCCCGAGGACAAGGCACGCATCATTAAGGAGATGCAAGATGCCGGCCGAAAGGTGGCGATGGCTGGTGACGGCGTCAATGATGCGCCGGCCCTGGCCCAGGCCGATGTTGGTATCGCCATGGGTACGGGTGCCGATGTGGCTATAGAGAGCGCGGGCCTTACGCTGGTCAAAGGGGATCTCAATGGCATCGTGCGGGCGCGCAAACTGGCCCGCGCGACCATGCGAAACATCAAGCAGAACCTTTTCTTTGCGCTGGTCTACAACGCTTCAGGCGTGCCGGTTGCGGCGGGCGTGTTGTTCCCGGTTTTCGGTATTCTAATCTCGCCAATTTTTGCTGCCGCGGCCATGAGCCTGTCGTCCGTATCCGTGGTGGGGAATGCCTTGCGACTACGGTCTGTCAGAGTCTAGGAGCTGATCAGACGGCGGCCGAGAGGCTGATGTCCCAATCCGTTTTCTCAGGATGGCGGGCCTGCGATGTGCCGGCGGTTCGAAGGCTGCGTGTGAGCATGGCGATCTATACAATCTATGACTGAGGGGCAGCGGCAATGGTGGTGGCCATAGTTCTGGCAGTCGCAATGGTCGTCATGACGGCAGCGCTTCATTACTACGTTTTACAATGGCTGTCTGGTGGCATGGCGCGTATTCCTTTGCGACCGGGCCCGCGGGTCCTGTCGATTGTATTCGTGATCCTCGCCACGCACATCATACAAGTTGTCCTTTACGCTCTCGCATATGGCGCCTCAATCCATATTCTGAATCTCGGGACATTTGGTGGTCTCACGGTTGAACGACCGCTCGACTTTCTCTACTTCTCGATCGTGACCTACACGTCCCTGGGTCTCGGTGACGTGTTTCCGACCGGCCATCTTCGCTTCCTGGCCGGCGTCGAGGCGCTGAACGGCTTGCTGCTGATTGCGTGGTCCGGATCGTTCATCTTTCTGGCAATGGGGCGGTTATGGCCGTGGCAGAGTTGCGTTGAGCCGACCCGCCTGCATCGCAGTAGGGGCTGACAAGTGACCAGTTGCAAACTGTCCTTCTTTGGTGGGGTCGGAACGGTTACTGGGTCCAGATACCTGCTTGAGGTCGATGGCCTTCGAGTGCTCGTCGATTGCGGGCTTTTCCAAGGGTTCAAGCAGCTTCGCTTGCGAAACTGGGCGCCGTTTCCTATCGCCCCCAACCGCATCGATGCTGTGCTCCTTACGCACGCTCACCTCGATCACTCTGGCTATCTGCCGTTGCTCGTCAAGAATGGGTTTTCGGGGCCGGTTATTTGTACCGAGGCAACGCGGGACTTGTGCGCGATCCTTTTGCCGGACAGCGGGTATCTGCAGGAGAAGGATGCGGACTTTGCCAATCGCTATGGCCATTCAAAACACCACCCGGCCTTGCCGCTGTACACACAGAAGGATGCCGAGGTGTGCATGAAGCGATTCATGCCATTGGGGTTCAATAAGGCATTCAACGTCAAGGATGCGGTATCCGCCCGTTTTCTGCCGGCCGGGCACATCCTGGGTGCGGCCATTATCGAGATAACGTGTGCCGGCCGTACAATTGTCTTCTCGGGCGATCTGGGGCGTCCCCACAGTGCCACCATGGTTGATCCGGCGGTTGTCGAACGTGCTGACTACCTGCTCATAGAGTCCACTTATGGTGACCGGCGTCATGAGACGCGCGATGCACAAGAGGCCCTCGGTGAGATTATCAGCCGGACCGCGGCGCGTGGCGGAACAGTCCTAATACCCGCATTTGCTGTTGGCCGGGCACAATCCCTGCTCTTCCATATGGAGCGTCTGAAAGCCGAAAAGCAAATCCCGGACCTACCGATCTTTCTCGATAGTCCGATGGCGATCAATGCCAGTGAGTTGTTCTGCCAACGCGTCGAAGACCACCGATTGACGGCGGAGGAGTGTCGCACAGCCTGCAGCGTCGCGCGTTATGTCCGTGAACCCGAAGAATCAAAGTCATTGGATCAGGATCCTATGCCGAAAGTCATTATTTCAGCGAGCGGGATGGCGACAGGCGGCCGGGTACTGCACCACTTGAAACACTATGCGCCTGATCCCCGGAACACGATCCTGTTTTCTGGCTTCCAGGCGGGAGGAACCCGGGGTGCTGCTATGACTTCGGGGGCCGACAAGGTCAAAATTCATGGTGGTTATGTTCCGGTGCAAGCGGAAGTCGCCAACCTGCAAATGCTCTCGGCCCATGCTGACGCAGATGAGACCATGGCTTGGCTTGGCAACTTCAATACACCACCCCGAATGACCTATGTCACCCACGGTGAGCCGGCCGCCTCCGACACACTGCGGCACCGGATTAAGGAAGAGCTTGGGTGGCCATGTACGGTGCCGGAGTTCCGTGAAGAAGTCGAACTGAATTGATGTCGGACTCTATTGAGGTGGCTGGATCGCCGGGCCAGTCGGCAAATACTTTGCGCGCACGACGAATCGGTATAGATGCCCAGTACGAATCCGTCGTGTTTATGCACAAGGACTGCCCGGTCTGTCGCTCGGAAGGATTTACGGCCCAGACGCGTGTGCGATTGACCTATGGTGATCGGTCAATCATCGCGACCGTGTTCCAGATCGTCAGTGACCTAGTGACACATGACGAAGCGGGCCTGTCGGAGACGGCGTGGCGCCGTCTCGGACTTTCAGGCGGCGAGATAATTTCCGTGAGCCATCCCCGCCCACTTCTGTCGCTGAGTGACTTACGTGGAAAAGTCTATGGACGTCCGTTCAATGCTGTGGCTTTGGATATGATTGTCAATGATGTCGTCGCAGGTCGATACTCGGATATTCATCTGTCTTCGTTCATCACGGCATGTTCAGCCAGGCCGCTCGACCTTGACGAAACGGTTGCCCTGACCAAAGCCATGATGAGTGCCGGTGAGCGGCTGAGCTGGAGCAAAAGCCTAATTTCCGACAAGCACTGTGTCGGCGGACTACCAGGCAACCGTACGACGCCGATTGTGGTGGCCATTGCTGCTGCTTGTGGCCTGACGATACCTAAGACATCATCCCGGGCGATCACGTCTCCCGCCGGCACTGCAGATGCAATGGAAACCTTGGCACCGGTTGATCTCAGTATTCAAGCCATGCGGAAGGTAGTCGAACGGGAAGGAGGGTGTATTGTTTGGGGCGGGGCGGTACGGCTGAGCCCAGCCGACGACACCCTGATACGGGTTGAACGGGCGCTCGATCTGGATAGCGAAGGGCAGCTTGTCGCGTCTGTTATATCGAAGAAGGCGGCTGCTGGAGCCACTCATCTCATACTCGATCTTCCAGTGGGTCCAACGGCGAAGGTGCGTAGCACAGCGACGGCTTCTGCGCTATCGCGGAGTCTGCTTGCCGTCGCACAGACTTGCGGAATAGAGGCGCGCGTAATCATCACGGACGGACAACAGCCGGTTGGTCGCGGTATCGGACCGGCTCTTGAGGCGTTGGATGTTCTGGCTGTACTGCAGGGAAAACCTGACGCACCGCGTGATTTACGTGACCGCGCTATATCTCTGGCGGGCGGGCTACTTGAACTGGTCGGCAGCGCGGAGGTCGGTTGCGGTGAGGCTATGGCGTCTGAGGTGCTCAATGACGGTCGCGCCTGGAGAAAATTTCAGGGAATATGTGAAGCTCAGGGCGGCATGCGCGAGCCGACCACTGCCGCTCACCATCGCCCTGTAATAGCAAGCAAGGCAGGACAAGTGACGATGATTGACAACCGTCGGCTTGCGCGAGTGGCCAAGCTCGCCGGGGCCCCAAGTGCTAAATCAGCAGGCATTGAACTCCATGTGCGCCTTGGCACGAATGTCTCTTTGGGTGAGCCGCTGTACACGGTGCATGCGGAGGCGTCGGGCGAGCTGTCATATAGTTTGGCATATGTGGCTGAAAACGAAGACATCATAGCGTTGAGCGACGTGTGATGCCGCCACCCCTTGTGGTGCTGCAGGAAGGTGACCCTTTTGGCAAACGCCTGGCCGGAGCAATTGGAGCTGAGGTGGCGCAGTTTGAACTTCGCCGTTTCCCTGACGGTGAAACCTACCTGCGATACGATACGCCGCCCGGGGGGCGATCCGTCGTCATACTATGTTCCTTGGACCGGCCGGACGGGAAGTTCCTTCCGCTGCTGTTCGCTGCAGCTACCGCTCGTGATCTCGGCGCGAAATCCGTCGGACTCGTTAGCCCCTATCTTCCCTACATGCGGCAAGATCGTCGGTTTCGCCCGGGCGAAGCCGTGACGTCAGCCTATTTTGCTGAATTTCTCTCGGATCAGTTTGATTGGCTGGTGACTATTGACCCGCACCTTCATCGGCGGAGCTCACTGTCTGAGATATACTCGATGCGAACGGCGGTTCTTCACGCGGCCCCTTTGATCGCAGAGTGGATCCGAAAGAATATAGAGTTCCCGCTTCTTATCGGGCCTGATGAGGAAAGCGAGCAATGGGTTGCAGACGTTGGTCGTGACGCCGGAGCTCCGCATCTCGTGCTGCAGAAAATTCGGCATGGTGATCGTGAAGTGGACGTGTCGATTCCGGATACCGAGCGGTGGCGGGACCGCACGCCAGTAATCGTGGACGACATTATTTCGTCAGGGCACACACTGATCGAAACGGTCGGCCACCTGGTGCGCGCCGATATGAAGCCACCGATCTGTGTCGCCGTTCATGGGCTATTCGCGGAAGGCTCATATCAGAAGCTTGTGCAGGCCGGTGCGGCGCGGATCGTCACCTCGAATACGATCTCTCATGAAACCAACGCTATCGACGTCACAAGCCTGCTCGCTGTCGCCGTCGGTGAGCTGATTGGCCTACCGGCGCCGGTTGCAAGCCGAAATCGCCGCCCATGATACTGAGTTCCTAGGACTTCCGGCCGCGCGCGGCGAAAAAGTTGTAGATGGGTATGAATACGATTGCCGCATACCAGCCATAGGCAAAAGCCCAGAGCAATCCAATGAAGAAGCTTTGCCAGGAAAACCAGATGAACCCCGGCAGCAACATGGGGAGCAGCTGATGCATGTTCGCATTCTGAAAGATCAACCCGTAGCTCACGCAAACCAGGTAGGTGATGACCAGAAATACTGCCAGGCTCATGCCAACGGGAACGATCCGCAACGGTAAGCGTTCGGTCATGGTGTGCGCCTCGTAAGGTAAACTGGGTTCAAGCCATCCCTTGCCGCAACGGAAAAAGGGCAACGCACTCTCGGCGTCGCCCTTTCCCTGGGAGGGACCGTAGTCATTTGAAGCTCAGCTTCATAGGCATAGTTCATTCCAAACTCGTACACGTCAATGCCGGACCGTGGCCCGCGACGAACCGTCACGCGATATCGGCAACTACTTTCACCACCGCGTGTTGGCCAGCTTCGTAGTGCTCAGGGATGAAGCAGCCGACCTCCCATTCGCCTTCGGCGCCGGCAGGAATCCAGATGTGCATGGTTGCTGTCGGCAGCGGTGCGTCATCGTCGTCGGGCCGCGGTGGCAGGTGAACGCCCATCATACCATGCGCCATATGCCGTCGCTGACCGGACTGCATCATTGAGGGGCCGAACAGGTTTTCGGCATAGTGCCGTTCCTCCATATCCGGTCCGCGACCAAAATGGATTTCGTGGTCCAGCCAGCCTTCGTTGATAAACTGAATCAGGTGAGGCCGCCCGGAGACCAGAGTAATTGGTGCGTTCTCTTCCTTGCCGTCCTCCCGGAAATAGAACTCACCGGTATAGATGGTGAGGTCTGGTCCCATGTCGTGCTCGGCGTGGGCAAAGGCGGGACGGGTATTTGCTAACAGCGGCAGGGCCACGGCGGCGCCCAATGCGAGGGTCAGTGATCGGCGGGTCAGAAGCGTGCCTGACTGCCCGGACGTCTTGAACATGGTCAAATCTCCCTGGTCAGAGTGCGAATTACCATAAGCCGATCTGGGCCGTTCATGCCTTGATCTATGTTGAGTTTCGCGCGAATTGGCCGGGGCATAGTGTCGCGGTCCGAAACGTCACAGAGCAGTATTTGTCTGCTAGACTGACCAAACGGCACTCATGGACGTATCGGCCGGATCCTGTGCCGTGGCTGCAGTCCACCCCCGCCATATAGTCCGGCCGGGAGCAGTTTGATGCGCATCGATCCAGTGCCAGCAGAGTCTCCGCCATGGCTCCTGCGGCCTTTCTTCTGGAACCAGCGACGAAAGTACGGTCAGGTCCTGGACGCTGCACGGGCATGGGCCCGCTCGCCACGCCTGTTTCTCGGTGTAGCCTTCCTCTACGGCATAATTGACCGTCGTCGCTCACCCATTGAACCAGCCCTACGCTCACTCATTACTGTGCGCGTGTCACAGATAAACTGGTGTGTCTTCTGCGTCGATATCAATTCCGCCACACTGCTGAAGCGCGGCGTTACCCCGGAGAAGATCGACGCGCTAGTCATGTGGCGTGATAGCGCCCTGTTCTCAGATCGTGAACGCGCCGCACTTGACTATGCGGAGGCCATGACGCGGTCGGACCTGGACGTTGAGGGCAGTCACGTTGCTGCGCTGCGGCGGTATTTTGACGACGACGCCATCGTCGAGCTGACTGGGCTGATCGCCTTCCAGAACATGTCCAGCAAGTTCAACAGCGCTCTGGCTGTCCCAGCCCAGGGTTTTTGTCGCCTGCCTAACGCAGCCGATCGTGGGTCGTCGCAGAAGGCACATGTCGTGGACATCCAATGAGTGCCGGGCACCAGACCGAGTATCGGGAAAACAGTATCAGCCTGATCGCCGGTATCTCCATGGGGACCGGCGTCATGATCGGCGCCGGTATCTTCGCCCTGACCGGTCAGATTGCAGAGCTGGCGGGACCGTGGTTCCCGCTCTCCTTTATTGCCGGTGCCATCGTCACCGGATTCAGTGCCTACACTTATATCAAAATGTCGAATGCCTATCCGTCGGCCGGCGGCATCGCCATGATTCTGCGCAAGGCCTATGGCCCCGGCGCCATCGCTGCCGCAGCCTCCCTGCTGATGGCGTTCTCCATGGTGATCAATGAGAGCCTAGTGGCGCGCACCTTCGCCACCTATGCCCTGCGGCCGTTTGACGTGGCGCAGGAGAGTTTTCTGATTCCTACGCTCGGTGTCGGCCTGATCGTCTTCGCTTATCTGGTGAATATCTCCGGCAACCGGTCCGTCGGGGTGTTTTCCTTCACCATGGCGCTGCTCAAGATCGGTGGTATCGCGCTCTTCGGTGTCGCTGCCTTGTGGGCCGGCGGCTTTTCTTTCGCGCCAGCCGCCGGAGCAATGGACCCGATTCCGCTCACAGGTTTTATCGCGTCTGTCGCCCTGTCCATTCTGGCCTTCAAGGGATTTACCACCATCACCAACAGCGGCGCCGAGATCGTCAATCCACATAAGAATGTTGGCCGGGCAATCATGCTGTCCATTGCTATTTGCGTCGTGGTTTATCTGCTGGTGGCCTTTGCGGTCGGGTCCAGCCTGACTCTGGACGAAATCATTGCAGCGCGTGACTATGCGCTTGCCAGGGCAGCGGAACCGACACTCGGACCATATGGATTCTATTTCACTATCGCGCTTGCCATCGTCGCTACAGCATCCGGCCTTCTGGCCAGTATATTTGCGGTGTCGCGGATGTTGGCCATGCTGACCGACATGAAGATGATCCCGCACAGCCATTTCGGCATGTCCGGCATGATCCGGGAGCACACACTGGTCTATACGGTGGTGACGGCGGCGGTTCTGACCGTATTCTTTGATCTTGGACGCATCGCCTCGCTGGGTGCGTTCTTCTATCTGGTCATGGACATCCTGATTCACTGGGGTGTGTTTCGCGCCCTTAGGCAGGAGATTGGCGCGCGCGGCTGGGTGCTGATTGGTGCCATAGGTCTTGATGCCATTGTGCTTGGTGCTTTTGGTGCGATGAAGCTGCGATCCGACCCGCTCATCGTCATCATCGCCGTAGCGGGCATTGCGCTCGTGTTTCTTTTTGAGCGTCTGTACCTAAAACGGTGGCTGGAGACGGATACAGTGGAAGATCATTGATCTAACTGGTACCGACTTTGCCCCGAGATGCTGGACGATCAGCGCAGTGCTATGGGGCCTTGTAAAGAGTTTCAATGATCGGGCAGTCGGACAGAGCGCCCTGTTCACACGAGGCGATCATTCTCTTTAGTACGGACTGCATCTTCTTCAGATCGACGATTCGTGCCCTGATCTCCTTCAATTGGTCAGCGGCAATGGCTCGTACGTCGTCGCACTCGGGTTCTTCCTGATCGACGAACGTCAGCAATTCGCGCATCCTCTGCGTCGAGAACCCTAACTCGCGACAGCGACGCAGAAAGACGAGCCGTTTAAGGTTGTCCATATCGAATCGGCGATGACCACTAGGCATCCGCTGGACCGGTTCGAGTAAACCAACCTTTTCATAGTAGCGGACTGTTTCCGGCAGGCAGTGAGCCTGGTCGGCGAGTTCACCTATGGTCATCAAAGTCAGCGCCATTCGCTTCTCCACATTGGCCTCCGGCATTGGCTAGCAGGCACTCTTCAAAGCGTGAGCACAAGGGCCTTGTATCTGTAGTTGGTACAGATTCTACGCTTTGGTCAATGCAATATCAGGTGACCGGCACACGCACTCGAGGCGTCGTGCGCGGTCATCGTGTCTGAAGGGACCATTGTGCTGTGAACAACAAACGACTTCTTGTCGTCGGCATGGGTGGATCTCTGCTGGCCGCGCTCTGCTGCTTTACACCAGTTCTGGTACTGGGGCTCGGTGTTGTTGGGCTGTCGGCGTGGCTGGGGTGGCTGGACTTCGTGCTGTTTCCGGCGCTTGGCTTTTTTGTCCTGCTGACCGCCTACGCCCTCTACCGACAGCGCAGACAGATGAAAGCCGCTCCGACAGCGTCCATCGGGCAATCGGGAGCCGGCTCATGACGGCAACTGAACAAGTGGACCGGCAGGCATCGGCCAGCCATAACCGTGCGGCGGCAGACCTCATTGTCGTCGGGGCCGGGTCGGCTGGATTCTCGGCAGCGATTACGGCGGCGGAGCTGGGCGCGAAGGTCGCCCTGGTTGGCCACGGCACGATTGGCGGAACATGCGTCAATGTCGGGTGTGTTCCATCCAAGACGCTGATTCGCGCCGTTGAAACCGTACACCAGGCCAGGTCCGCGTCCCGATTTTCTGGCATCGAAGCTCATGGCTGTCTCGCTGACTGGACGGCGCTAGCCCACCAAAAGGATAGTTTGGTCGCAGAGTTGCGCCAGGCGAAGTATCTGGATCTTCTGCCGCAATATGAAGGCGTCACTTACACTGATGGTCCGGCCCGGCTGGTGGAGGGCGGTGTCCGGGTCAATGGCAGCCTTCTGTCTTCAGACAGGGTCATCATCGCCACAGGGGCGCAGCCAGCCCTGCCCGAGATCCCAGGCATTGAGACGGTTCCCTACCTCACCAGCACCTCTGCACTGGCTTTGGAGAAGCTGCCCAGGTCACTGCTTGTCATAGGCGGTGGCTATATCGGCTGTGAACTGGCGCAGATGTTCTCCCGCGCCGGCGTTGCCGTCACCCTGGTCTTCCGCAGCCGTCTTCTGCCTGAAGCGGAACCGGAGATCAGTGATGCGCTCACCGGTTATCTCCGTGACGACGGTATGCAGATCCGGGACGGACTCTCCTATCAGGCGATCACAAACACCGGACACGGGGTCGCCCTGGAGGTCGTCGATGACGACGTCACCGATACGATTGAGGCCGACGCCGTTCTCGTCGCGACGGGGCGCCGGCCCAACACAGACGGGCTTGGGCTGGGCGAGGCCGGTATAGACCTGTCGCCCGGGGGTGCCGTCCAGGTGGATGACCGGCAACGGACCACCCGGACCGGTGTCTATGCGGCGGGCGATGTGACCGGCCGCAACATGTTCGTGTATATGGCCGCTCACAGCGCGCGGATTGCTGCGGAAAACGCTCTCAATGGCGACAATCGTCGCTATGACGCATCGGTGATACCAGCGGTCGTGTTCACCGACCCGCAGGTGGCGAGCTGCGGGCTGACGGAAGCTAGCGCCAGATCGCAGGGGATGGAGGTGCGGACCTCAGTGCTTCCCCTCAGCTATGTTCCGCGTGCAATTGCGGCTCGCGACACGCGGGGACTCATCAAGCTCATTGCCGAAACGCGCACGGGTCGGCTTGTGGGTGCGCATATTTTGGCGCCGGAGGGCGCAGACAGCATCCAGACAGCCGTCCTTGCCATCAAACACGGCCTGAAAGCCACGGAGCTAGCCGAAACGATCTTTCCCTATCTGACGACAGTAGAAGGGCTGAAGCTTGCGGCGCAGACCTTCGACAAGGATGTTTCCAAGCTGTCCTGTTGTGCCTGACGGGCGAAGCCTAGCCACTCCCACTGCTGCCGGAGACTGCCACGCGGGGCGAGTATCACGGTCGTCGTTTTCGTTGCTGCAAGCGGACCATCAATGAAATGACACTTGGGCGTCAGCTCAAACAAAAATTCATGCGCTGGATCGTGCCGGTCCTCGGTGGTCTGTTGGCACTTGGCATCGTCTTTTGGCTCTATCGCGATCTCGATATAGTTGAGTTTGCGGCTATTTTGCAGAATGCCAAGCCTTGGTGGGTCGCCGCATTGGGAGCCACCATTCTCCTTGAACAGGTCATACAAGGCTGGAAATGGCGCCAGCTGCTTTTTGATATCAAAATGGTCTCGGTATGGCGCCTGACCGGGGCATTCCTCGCCGGCTACGCAGCCAATACGCTGGTTCCCCTGGGCATTAGCCCGGTCGTTCGATCCTGGCTGGTAGCTCGCACTGAGAATCTCAAAGTAGCAACGGTCCTTGTAACAACCGTCATATCCCGATTTGTCGACGGCATCGTCTTTGCAGCCATGGCCGGTCTGGCGGCTGCGACAGTTCCGGTCATGCAACTTGAAACCGGCGTCGGAACGGGCCTCCTTATTGCCGGGTTGCTCAATGTCGCCCTGTTTGGTGGCGCCCTCTGGCTACTCTTTCGTGCTCGACATCACCTGAATAGAGAAACCTCTTTCGCCAGTCGAATTGTTGAGCGTATTTCTCGGCTGAGCCAGAGACACTTAAGCGGGATTCGTCTCGCCCTTGTGGAAGGAATCATATGGCCGCGTCAAAGGCGGCGGCAGATATTCGTGATCGGCGCAAGCGTGACCATGAAATTGGTTGCCCTGACCCATTTTCTCTGGGCTGGTCTGGCGATCGGTGTTCGTCTCGATCCTCTCGACTATCTGTTCCTGATGGTCTTCGCCGGGTTCGGAATGATTATCGCTAGGTTCGTCCGGATGCCGGGTGGCTTTATCATCGGATCGGGCTTGGCGATGAAGCTGGTGGGTGTGCCAGACGAGCAGGCGATTGTTATGATTTTGCTGAATCAAATGACATCCGTCATTCTCGTGATCGGTATTGGCTTCGTCATATTGGGGAGATCTGGAATCGAGATTCGCGGGCTGCAGAATTCACCGTGACCTCTGAAGGCGACTCGTCACGCGACGATCAATCACCACGTTCATCGTTCATTCGTATTGCAGGTGCGGGAACGACATTTCAGGCGGGTTCGGCAGCCATTGATTCAGCGACCATCATGTCGGCTCTGGTCCTTCAACTCACGGGCAGTGTCATTGCCGTTGGTGCCGTTCCGGCGATCCTCAGATTTGGCTGGCTGTTTCCTCAGTTCTTCGTTGGGTATTTTGCCAGCCGCAGCGCGTCCAGTATGCGGTACTACGTCGTCGGCGCCTTCGGCCGTGCCGCTGTCATCGCTGCTCTGGCCGTGGTTCTCGCCATCGGAGCAACCTGGCCGGCTCTGTTTTTATCGGTGGCTGTGCTGGGGTTGTGGACTCTCTATGCCTTCGTCAGTGGGATTGTCGCAGTCCCCTACAATGACATTGTCGCACGGGCGATACCTTCTGATCTGCGTAGCCGACTTCTGGCGACCCGTTTCCTTGGCGGCGGAATACTGGCCCTGTTCGTCGCAGCTGCCGCTAACAGCCTAATAGAACAAATCTCATTTCCACAGTCGTTTGCTGCGGTGTTTGCGCTTTCAGCGGCCCTGATGATTGTCTCGTCAGCCATCTTCGTTTCCATACCGGAACCTGTACGGCCAGTAGCAGGTCGTAAGTCGGATCAGAGTTTTGGTCAGTACTTCACAAAGGGGATTAACACCTATCGGTCCCACGCGACGTTTCGTCGATTTGTCCATGCGCAGTGGTGCGGTGGTGTTGTCCTTATGGCTATGCCTTTTTATGTAGTCCAGGCCAACCAGAGTGGCCTGAATCTGGACCGGATTGCGCTTCTGCTGGGCGCACAGGCGCTCGGTGCCCTGTTGTCCAATCCATTGTGGGGCTGGTGGGGAGATCGTATCGGAAAAAGGAGTCTCATGCGTGCAGTGACTACCGGTCGCATGGTTCCGCCTGCGTTAGTATTGCTTACTTCAATAGGTGGTTTTGAATTTGGCCTTTTACCTGTCTATGCCGTGGTGTTCTTTGTGCTTGGGGCGTTGTCGAATGGACTGACCATTGCTGTCATTGGTCTGCTAATGGAGATTTCTCCAAACGACCAGCGTCCGGCGTATGCAGGTTACTTCAATGCCCTTACCGCGCCGGCATTTTTACTACCGTTTGTCGGCGGCTTCATCGTGCAATTTTCAGGGATAGTAGTGGTCTTCGGATTGTCAATTGTGTTCGCTATCGCGCAAACGGTGCTGATTGGTAAACTGCGTACTCACCAACTTTAGGGACCGCATGGGTCGGCCGGCTCAGTCTGTGTGAGCGGACACGACCGATCAATTTTTGGGTCAGGGTCAGCGTTGATCGGTATGTCCCATAAAGCCAGGGAAGGTGTGCTAAAGTGATTGATAAGCAGACTCATCATCGTATCAGGTTCGATCCCGGCTGGAAAATCCGCCACCTTGGTGTGATCGGCGTGGCCACGCTCATCGCCTATGGGTTTCTGCTGTCTCGTCCAGAGTGGGCCGAAATGCACCGTTGGAACCGTGCACTGGGAGACGCGTCTTTCGTTCTTGTCGCGCTTGCCATGGCAATAGGACCGCTATCCCGTCTTCTGCCTTCGTTCCGTATGGCAATTCCATGGCGTCGTGAGTTTGGCGTTCATGGTGTATTGCTGGGCATGGCCCATGTTGTCGTTATTCTGTTCGGCTGGGTCGAGTTGGATCTCGTCCGTCTGTTCGGTTACGAGGTCCATCCGGCGACAGAGCGCTACGTCATGGTGCAACACGGGTTTGGTCTGGCTAACACCATTGGTATCGTAGCTGCGGTTTATGGCACGATGCTGGCGGCAATTTCAAATACCTGGAGTCAACGCAGACTGGGTGGCCCGGTGTGGAAATTTTTCCAGCAGAGCAGCTACGTGCTGTGGATGCTGATCGTGCTGCACACCGGCTATTTTCTCTTTCTTCACTTCCAGGACTTTCATCGTCGCGTGCCGGAGCCGAATTGGGCTCAGTGGCCCTTCGCAGTGGTTGTCCTGGCTATCCTGTCACTTCAGATTGCCGCATCAATACAGACGTGGCGTCCACGTTTGCACCGTCGTGGCCGCATGACAGGCTTGACGGACAGCCGATCCTGATTGCCGTCTGGGGCATAGTTTGGAGAACACAAATGGTTCGGGAGCTTCCAGATTGCTCTATTGGATTCAGATGTTGCGGTGGTTTGACACACAGATAAGAATAGCCGACCAAATCAGGCTGGCAGAGGTATACAGTTGATGCAATTCAGAGATCATTCAGGGATCGCCAAGGTTTCGGGGTGTTATGAACTCTCGTTTCCGGATGACGGTCTGGGTGAAACAACCGTAGCTGTCGGCTTATGAGATAGGGAGACGGAGCCATGAACGGAATGTCGAATGGAATGATGGACGGAATGTCAGGCTTCATGTTTTGGGGTATGGGCCTGACTTGGATCTTGGTCTTTGCCCTACTGGTCCTCGGCGTTGCTGCTTTGCTCAAGTATTTGTTTCGTAGTGACAAGCGGAGCAACGGCCAGTCGTAGAATCTGTTCTCGGCGCATACGGGCGCAGTGAGTAGCTTGGAACGCACGAATCCTTGAGAGGGTTATGCGCAGCCTGATCGAACGGAGGGTGGCTGTCTGTATCGCCCTATTCTTGGTGTGGCCGGGGTCAGCCACCGCCGATTCTTTGCCGCGCCTTTTCAGCGAAACCTCACAGTACATCTCTCTGCGGCCGCTAACGACAGCGCCGAATATGCAGCTATTGGACACCAGTGGGTCTCCAGTTCGGCTGTCTGACTTCATGGAGCGCCCCGTCGTTCTAAATTTCTGGGCGACCTGGTGCGAGCCTTGTTTGCGTGAGATGCCGTCGCTGGATCGGCTCGCATACCAGGCAGAGAGTCTTGGAATCGTGGTTCTGGCGGTTTCCATTGATGAAGATGGGATGACGTCCGTGGCAACTTTTCTGCGTGGGAACGCGATCACAGATCTGAAGGTCCTGCTGGACCCTAACCTTGATATCGCATTTATCGAGCGGGAGAACGCACGGCGCGATGCCTTGGGCATTTACGGATTGCCAATCACCTACTTCATCGATTCAGCAGGTCAAGTACGCGGTTACATCACCGGTGCCGTGGATTGGTCCGATTCTGAAGCGCGCCGCTTCTTGGCGCACTTGAAGGGAATCACTAAGTCATAGGGGTCTGAGGTCTGGGCCTTAGGCAGCAAGCTTGAGTGTGAAAATCTTTGCTGCGTTGCCGGCCAGGATACTCTCTGATTGGTTGTGATTGAGATCAAGTGCGCGCACTGCGGCAATCGAATCATCACTGGTGAACACGGGAAAATCTGTCCCGATCATTATTCGGTCGGCGCCGAAGGTTTCGATGGCGAGACTTAGCGCACGCGGGCCCAGAGAAGCATTGTCTACATAAAGTCGCCGAATGCGCTCCGAGGGAATGGGTGCGTCGGGCGTCCTTGTCCTGGCGACATGGTCCATCCTCTCCAGGAGAAATGGGATGACACCACCGAGGTTGATGACCTGAATAGTCAGGTCAGGGAACGGATCGAGCAGATCGGTCATCGCTAAGGTTACCACCGCGTGGGACACTTCGTTCTGGATGGCCAGACTACTGAAGCGATGATTGTGGTTGTCTGTGAATTTGCCGGCGGGCGATTCGCCAGCCCGGAATCCCGGATGGACCAACAGATGGGCACCGAGCTCATTGGCGACTTCCAGGAGCGGAGTCAGATATTGGGCTGTCTCGAGGCTCTCGAAATAGCGAGCCGGGACAATAGCGCCCTTGAGCCCGAGGATCTGGCAGCAGTGGGTCAATTCCTTCCGTGCGGCATTCAAATCGGCATAGGGTAGGCCAGCAAGCCCGCTGAACCGTTGTGGTTCATCTCGGCAAACTTTAGCCAGATCCTCGTTTGCAGCGCGCAACACTGGCGCAGCGACGTCTACCGGTCCCGCGTCTATGCCGAGTAGGCCTGGGAACGACATAATCTGGTGTGTGATGCCAAAACGATCCATGAACTCACGGCGTCGGCCTAAATCCTGTTGCTCGGCTTTCAGCGGGAATGCACTGGTGTGGCTATAGGTCCTGGCTACGCCGCTTTTGTCGTTCCGAATATAGGGTAGTTCGGTTCGTGTCCTTAGGTGGCCGATCAGGCTCGGTGCCATGAAGTGGCTATGCGTATCGATGATCATGATGGTTGCCTGTATTACTATCGTTCCTGGTCGCTTTTATCACAGTCGAGCCAATTAGAAGTTCGGCAACTGGGCACTCCCGCCGCGATGTGTCCGCGAAGGCAAAAACTCCCTGATAGGACTTGCAATTTCCCTGATGGGAGGAGAAAAACTCCCTGTTCCGGTGAGTAGGGAATTGAGCGAAGAATCCTCGGAAGTCTGCCGCTTGTACCGGCGGCCGTCCCAATAATTGGCGGCCCAGTTGAGGGTATTCCCTGTATTTTCCCTGTTGAACAGGGAAACCCGGCAAGAGACGGGTTCGCAGTAGACTGCCTGCACCGCCACTGAGTTCGTCACGATATCCTTGTTGAGTCGCGAAGCGGCGCGGAGTAGCCACCGCGCTGCCGGGTGGCGCTGGTGGCGCGGCGCCGCCTGGCCGGTGACGCTCAGTCCGGCGGCCCGGGGTTGGGCGTTGCCGTGTCCGGCACGGACGCAAGGACTTCGGCCGTATGCTGACCCAGCGAGGGCGGCGGCGTGACGGGCCGGTTCTCCTCGCCGAGGTGCAGTGGGTGCTGCAGGACGGTGACTTCGCCGGCCGTTGGATGATGGACCGACCGCAGGACACCGCGCGCGGCGAAGTGCGGATTGGCGAGCACCTCCGGCAGGGTTTTGACTGGCGCCACCGGGACCGACGCGCTCTGCAGGCAATCAACCACATCGCGGGTCGTCCGCGCCGTGGTCCAGGCGGTGAGGATCGCCCGCAATGCAGGCTCATTTTCGGTGCGCGCATGATCGGTGGAAAAGCGGCTGTCGTCAGCCAGCTCCGGACGACCGATCGCCGCCATCAGGCGGGCAAACATGGGCTGGTTTGCGGCGGCCATGACGATGTGGCTGTCGGCGGTGGGAAAACAGTCCGACGGAGTGCTGATGGGGTTGCGGCTGCCGACCCGGCGAGGCGTATTGCCACCATAGACGGTGTCGGCCAACGCGGTCACCATCATGGAGACGAGGGAATCCACCATGGCGACTTCCATATAGCGGCCATGGCCGGTTCGCTGACGCTCCAGCAGGCCGCTCAGAATACCGATGACCGCATAGAGCCCGGTGGACACATCGCCGATGGATTCGCCGACCCGGGTCGGCGGGCTCCCGGCACTGCCGTTAAAGCTCATGAGCCCGCTCATGGCCTGGGAAATGATGTCATAGGCCGGCCGCTGGGCCTCCGGTCCCGACTGGCCGAAGCCCGAAATGCTGAGATAGATGAGGTCCGGCCGGATGGCCGACAGCGCCGCATGATCAATGCCCAGGCGCCCGGCCACGCCGGGACGGAAGTTCTCAATCACCACATGGCAGCTCGCCACCAGGCGGTGAATGGCGGCCCTGCCGGCGGCGGACTTGAGATCCAGAACGACACTCTTCTTGTTGCGGTTCAGCAGCATGAAATAGCCGCCCTCGCCGCCTTGCTTTGGACCCCAGTGGCGCGATTCATCCCCCCCGTCCGGCCGCTCCACCTTGATCACCTCGGCGCCGAGATCGCCCAGGATAGCGGTGCAGAAAGGGCCGGACAGCGCCCGCGTAAAATCGAGAACGCGAATTCCTTGCAGTGGCGCGCCTGGCGCCGGCTTGTCATCCATTGTCGCCTCTAGAACGGTTCACCGGTCCAGCCACCACAGGCGGCTCCATCGGCGGTTGATGACAAGCAACACGACCGGCAGACCCGCTACGATTTCGCCGTGATCCGGCCGAGCGCCTCCGGGTCATGAATGAGTATGTAGCCTTTTTCGTAGCTCAGTACGCCGTCCTTCTGCCACACGCCGATCTCCCTGTTGACACTCTCGCGCGATGCGCCGGTCATCTGCGACAGGGTCTCCTGGGACAGAGGCAGGGTCAGTCGAATACCCTGCGGCGTGTGCTGGCCATAGGTAGTGCTGAGGCTGAGCAATCGCCGTGCCAGACGATCCTTCAGGCCGCGAAAAATCGTATCCTCAATAACCTCGCTGGAGCGGCGCACATGGCCGCACAGCACGCGCAGCAGGCTGATGCAGAATCCGGGGTTATTGTTGAGGAAGGCGAGGAACGATGGCCGCGTGATTTCAAGCAAGCTGCTTTGGGTCACGGCAATAGCGCCAGCCGTTCGGGGCTGTTCATCAATAACGGCGATCTCGCCAAACATCTCATCGGACTCGAGAATATTGAGCATGATTTCCTTGCCGTCGGGCGAGGTTGTCCGAATGCCGATACGGCCGCTCAGAATGTAGTAAAAGGCCTCGCCCGTATCGCCGCGTTCGAAGACCACCGCACCATTGTCGAACGGGCGTATTCTCGCCTCGGCGACGAGCGGTGCGATTTCAGATTCAGAGAGGGTCGAGAACAGCGGCGCATTCAACAGGCGCTGCGCCAGCCGGCTCGCGTCACTGTCCGGCAGGAGTTCACTGGCTACGGGCTTGCGCATCATCCGACCGCATGTTTCCTGGAAATGCGACGATATCAGGATTGATCAGTAGCCGTCCTGTCCATAGAAACCCGGTCCCTGACGCTCCGCCTTACGGATGGCGGCGCGCCAGGCGATCGTGCTTTCAAAGGCGAAGGTCACGTCCATCGGCGTGTGCCCGGACGATGCCATTTTACGCATGGCCCGGAGCATTTCCATTGCATCCAGCTTCTTTTGATCGACCCGCCCGCTGGGCAGCCACTCCACCAGGCTGTTGACTTCACTGGTGGCCGGCAGTGAGTCGCGGAGCAGCGTCATGATCTTCGGAAAGGAACGCCCCTTGTAGTGGAGGCCCTTGGCGATGGCCAGCAACTGGCGCGAGAACTCAGCGGAGATGACTTCTTCCAGGACCGCCCGGGAGACGGTCGCGCGAATATTCACCATGGCTTCCGACAGGGCCGGGTAATTCAGCTCAGCCGGTCCGTGCGTGACGGTCACCTCGTCATCGTCTTCGATCCACCCTTCCTGATAGGCCTTGTAGATCTGGCCGACGCCGACCATGCCGAAGGGCGCCAGCTCCGCCGCCCGCAGCGCGCCCATGCTCGATGCGCCAAAGACATGGACGCCCTGCTGCATGGCCCAGAGGATTTCCTTGTGCCAGACAGACGGCCGTGTCTCAAAATAGCCGTCGATCAGGCCTATGGCGCTGGGTCTTTCCTTGGCGGCCTTGTAGATATCCCCTTGCGCGGCGGGCGCCAGCACCCGGCAGTCCAGACACCGCAGCGCATCGTCCTTTTTTATCGAGGGGCCACAGAAGACAACCATGACCATGGGCTCAGGCCTCCACGAAGGCGCGGGCCCGTGCGCCATAGACGTATGAGGCGGAGTCGACAATGCCTTCCAGTCCCGGAACCAGAATCTTGACGACCGGAATATCGAACTCGTCTTTCGTCAGGTTGACCGCACAGACGCTTTGGATGTCGACGCCGGCGAGGCATTCCAGAACGTGCAGGATATCTTCCTCGAAAGTCGCGTGGCTGGCGGTCTGCACATCCTGGAACCTACGTTCCGCCACACCGTCATGGATCAATGATCGCCAGGCGTGACGTCCATCGCCGCGCCTGAACTCAACGAAGTCCTCCGGGTTGAGGTCGTCGCGTGAGCCGGCGATGAAGGTAAGCCGGCTTTGCGCCGCCTCGGTCATCGCCCGCATCAGCGCGACGGAGCGGTCAAGGTGGCAGCCCATGCCAGCCGCTGGCCGGATCAATTGAGAAGGATTGTCCGACGATTCGATGATCCGGCAGAGGAACACCGGCACCCCTACATCTGACGTGATGTCCCAGACGCCAACAGCGATGCCCGCTTCATCAAACTGACCCAGCAACGATCGGCAGAGCGGATCATCAATGCTGTCCAGATCAATACGGGTCAGATTCTGAGCGGCGCTGTTTTGTATCTGCCACAGGGTAGTGGCGTCACGCTCAACCACTTCGAGCATGCCGTGCAGAGTCGCTTCGCTCAGCACATTTCCCGAGGCCAGGCCATTTGAGCCGGACTGAAAAACGCCGGCATGGGGCAGTGCCGGACCGGAGAGATTGAGGCTGACGCATTCGAACGGAATCCACAGGCTCTTATTGGCGGCGATGTCTTCGCCTTCGATCCACAGAATGGGGTCCGACCGGCCGAGGCGGGCGCGGCCCGCCAGCGGCAGCCCGGCGACATCGATCAGGTCCCGGCGGCTGAGCATCTCGTCGATGCTGGCAAGCATGAGTGGTTTGTGAATGGTCTCGGCGTGGTGGGACTCAATCGCCTCCATGACACCGGACGCCTTGGCCGCCTCCAGGGTGGCGCCCTTGCCCTGGGCGACCGAGAGTGACCGTGAGTTCGGGCGCGTGACCATGACGACCGGGATGCCGATCTGGTCGAGGCCCGTGACGTTGGCCACACGGGTAATGCCCATGGCCGGCGCCAGCGGCCAGACGCGATTGAAGGTTTCGGCCGGACTGACGGACCGGTGGGTTCCCCAGCGATACGCCTTGGACGTGAACGTGGCGCCTTCCATCTTTGGCTCGGGGTAGGAGTTCATGCCTTAGCCGCCTGTGCGGAGCTCTCTTCCGCTTCTGACTTTCCGGCCCAGTATGCGATACGCCCGGCAACAAACTCACTGTCGTCGGTCAATGGCAGAACATCCGAAGCGCCACTTTCCAGGCACACTTGCTCCAGGTCCTTTGACGGCACATGGAGCAGGACAATCAACCGGCAGTCGTCGCCGGCGGCGCTCTTCAACCGGACACATCGCGCCCTGGCGGCGTCAAGGCCCGGTTCCATATCAACCACCAGGACGCCTGGCTGGCGCTGCCGACTCTCAAGCACAGCTTCGTCGTCGGTTGCGACGCATAGCGCCTGCAGCGACCGCATGGAAAGCAGGTCAAGGTAGAGCCGTCGCAGCGGCTCATAGGCGATGGCGAGAAAAACTGGCGGACGACTCATCGGGTCGTCCGCCAGGCAGTTTGTATCAATCGGTCGTGTTTCATTTCCATTCACTGGCGATGCCCGGTTTATCCGGTGGTCATCGGCGGGCCTAGCCCTGGGCGGCGGAAATGAAATTCGCCGTTGAGCGACGGTCCATGTCTTCACCGGTGCCGATGAAGTTGGCCGCATGGCGCTGGCTGTCGTCGGGCGTGGTGCCGATGAAGTTGGCCGCATGGCGCTGGCTGTCATCGGGCGTGGTGCCGATGAAGTTGGCCGCGTGGCGCTGGCTGTCATCGGGCGTGGTGCCGATGAAGTTTGCCGCGTGGCGCTGGCTGTCATCGGGCGTGGTGCCGATGAAGTTGGCCGCGTGGCGCTGGCTGTCGTCTGACGGGCGGACCACGCGTCCAACCGAAGACACAGCCTGACTGACGGACGTCTCGATCCGATCAGCCTCACCATTTTCGATACGATAGAGATGGCCGTCTGGCGCGCGCGTCAGTACAGCCGCATTGGATGCCCTGCTCATGGACTTCTCCTGTCATAGTGTGGACCGGGAAGTCAGAGATATCAGTATTTTAGGTTTCGACGGTGTGAGGTTAGTCACACGCCGGGCTGTAGTTAAGCCACGGCTTAAATAGCCTAGTCACAAGAAATCAGAGTGTTACGCGGCGATTCCAAGACGCAAAAGCTCCGACTCAGCGTCGCGAATCATGATCAGGCCTTGCTCGTCCTGCCCCAGGCTGACAAGGGCATGCCCCTTGCCCAGTTCTATGCGGGCCAGCAGGGGGCTCAGCTCATAGCGCTTGGCCAGCTGGAAGGCCGCATCAAACGTCTGGATGCTGTCGCGGGCGGCCTGGGGGGCGGACGGAGCGCCGGTCCTGAGGCCCAGTTCCGCCTGAACACAAAGCGCCAGCGCCTCATTAGCGCGTTCGCCGGTCTCCCGTGCCATGGCGACGGCGCTTGCGGCTGTGCGCATGGCTTTCTTTTTCAGCCCGACCTGGTTCAATGCCTCGGCATACCAGGCCAGATAACGGGACATGTATGTTCTGAGGCCGGAAGACTCGGCGAGGATAAAGGCGCTCTCGAACTCGCTGACCGATTTCCGCGCTTCACCGATACCCAGATAAGCGTAGGCGCTTCCCATCTTCAGGGCGCACAGCCAAACATGGTTATGCACTGATTCCGTGAGGGCGATGCCACGCTCGAACAGGGAAGATGCAGTCACAAAGTCTTTCTGATAGATGTGGACGAGGCCGAGGGCGTGCAGGCAATAGATCTGACTGAAGCGGTCCGATCCGCCAAGTGCGATCGCCAAGCCTTCCTGACCGATCTCGGCGCCGAATTCGAAACGGCCCAGCTCGGCCGCACACCAGGCAAGCTTGGCGCGACCGGCCGCCGCGGTTACCGCGGCAAGGCCAAACCGGGACTGGTCGGCATCGTGTTTTTCGAGCCGGTCCAGTATTTCAGTCCACAGATTCCAGGCGCGCCTGAGGTCGCCGGTGTCCTGACACATGGCGGCCAGGCGGGACCCTGTATGGATGAAGTGGGCATCATCATCGCCGTCCACCGCATGGTCAAAGGCGGCTTCCGCGCAGGCCAACGCATCCTTGAGGTCGCCGATGGACCAGGCGTGCAGCGCCTTGGCCGCCAGGGCCCGGCCGCGCAATTCCCAGTGCTCCAGTTCATCGGCCCGTTTGATCACATGGGCGATCAGGCGTTCCTGCTGCTGCTGCCGGTTCCTGAGGAAATAGAGGACAGCAAGTTCCAGTTCGGCAAAGAGAATCTCCGCCTCGTCGTGGTCGTGATCGCTGTCTGTGGCGATTTTGATCGCCGCCTCAAAATAGCCGATGGCGGTATCGATCGCTGACACCGACATGGCATGTCTGGCCGCCGCCAGACCATAGGTGACGGCCTTCGCCGCCAGTCCGGCGTGCATGGCGTGATGGAACAATTCCGCCCGCGCGTAATTCCCGTCGAGACTCGCGCGACGGGATTCGAGGAAGGCGAGTGCGGTGCGATGCAGAACCCGTCGCCGACTGCGCAGGAGAAGGGAATAGGCGGTTTCCTGGAACAGGGCGTGGGTGAATCGCAGGCGAATGTCCGGGAACAGGCTGTCGACGGCGATATAGCCCTGCAACTCCAGATCGCGGATATGGCGCCTCAGCTTCCGTTCGCTGGTTCTCGACACCGCATGCAGCAGGCCGAAGCTGAACGTCTCTCCGGCGACGGAGGCATAAAGCAGCAGTTGGCGCAGCTCTTCGGGCAGTCGATCAACCCTGCTCAGGATGATGTTTTTCACCGCATCAGGCAGCTCGCCATAGTCGCCAAAGCCCGCATGCCCGGCGGGATTGTCGATCGGATCCCCATGGTGCGGGTTGCTGCCGGCGTCGTGGACCAGCTCGGCGAGAAAGAACGGGACGCCGCCGGAGCGGCGCAGAATGGACCGGTACTGTGCGCTTTCCTCGCTGACCTCACCGAGGCGATCACTGATGAACTCGCGGGTTTCGGTGGGACTGAGCCTTTCAAGCCGCAGCCGGTCCACGGCAATGGGGCATTCCTCATCCGTCCACACGTGAGTGCGCGAGCTGCACAGGAAAAACAGCCGACCGACGGCAATCCGGTCGATGAAACCCTTTATGATGGCGATGGTGTCTTCATCGGAATTGTGCAGGTCTTCGAACACCACCACCATGGTGTGGTCAAGACTGCGGGCCGACAGTATCGCGGCGATGGTCGCTGCAATGTGGTCTTGACGGCTGACATGATCGAGCCGCTCCCACGACGCATCAGAGTGCGGCAAATCCAGAAGCTCGCAAAGAACGGCTGTCGCATGGTGGCCATCTATATGATGGGCCCGGACAAATTCCAGAACCTGCTCATTGCGGAAGCCCGGACTGTCGCCGCCGTCCACGTCCAGAATCGTCTGGACCAGGGAGCGAAGTCCGTGATGGGGCTGCAGGGAACAGATAGGCGATTGCCGGATTCGGATGACCTCGGGCGGTGACGGGGCGGGCTTTATGCGCGTCAGGAACTCTTCGATGAGCCGCGATTTACCCATGCCGGCGCTGCCGTGCACCAGAACCATTTGCGGATTGTCCCTGGCGACTTTTTCATAGGCGCCGGCAAGCTGGCGAAGCTCTGTCTGGCGCCCGATGAAACGGGAAGGCGCCGCCACCGTGTGCGCCGTGCTCGGGCGGGCGCGCTCAAGCTGATAGATGGTGAACGCACGGGTGAAGCCGCGCGGCTGCCAGTCCTCTATCTGGCTGACGGTCATCATGGTGGATACGGATCTGTGTACCGAGTGGCTGAGCAGGGTCTGGCCAGGGGCGGCGTGCTGCTGAAGCCGTGATGCGATATATACGGTTTCGCCAATCGGCCGGTAGTCGATATTGACGTCGTTGCGAACGGCTTCCAGGACCACTTCGCCGCAGTGCATGCCAATGCGAACCTGTGGCAGGGCGGAAGTCCGGGCGGCGCTGGCGACGTTTTGCGTCGGCGCTTTCCCGGTCAGATGCAGCGCCGCGGCGCAGGCGCGCTCCGCATGATCGGATTGGGCAATGGGCGCACCGAACACCACCAGCAGTCCGTCCCCCAGAACCTGGCACACGGTGCCGCCATAGAAGTGAATGATCTCCGTCATGCCCTGCAGATGACGGTTCAGAACTTCCTGGGCGTCTTCGGGATCGCGACCGGCCACAAGACGGCTCGACTCGACGATGTCTGCAAACAGCACGGTCACATACCGTCGTTCGCCCAATCGCAGATCATGTGTCGTGGCGGGAGCCTGGAGCCCCAGGGGGGCGTCCAGACCGGCTGTCCTGACGCGCATGTCACAAGCCAAGGTTGATAAGCGACAAATTAGTGAAAATTGGACCACGCACGGCGCCGGGCGTCCAGCACGAACTGGCCCGGTGAATTCACGGTTAATCTGCAATAACGGCGGAAATCCGCTAAAAACCGGCGACGGCAGTATGGCCCAGTGGGGCGGCGCCCGCCCGCAACAGGCCGTCGGCGGATTTTTCGACGAATCCGACGCGGGAGAAGTTGAGGCGGGTCGGCGCCTCTGGCAGCGGAATGACCGTGTGACCCAGCGCCACCAGCCGCTGGCGCGTGGCGTCGGCGATCCGGTCATCGACCAGCAGGCTGCGCCCCTGGCTGTGCAGGCGCGGCTCGCTGACGGCTGTTTGCAGGTCGTGGTCCAGAACCAGCCGGTTGAGGAGAGCCGCCACAACACCGGAGCCGCTACGCAGGCCGCCGGCCCCGGCGCCGGCCAGGATTCCGCCTGTCGCCTGACGGCCCGTGAGGACAGGTACGCCAAACAACGGCATCTTGCCGGGGGCGACGGCGTTGGGATGATCCGGGCGGGCGTCGAAGTTCTGCATGGAACTGTTGAGGAAGACGCCGCTTTCCGGGTCATAGATCAGCGACCCGTAGGCGCCGGTGACGCTCAAGGTGGCGGCGGCGACATTGCCGGCGCCATCGGCCACCGCCAGATGGCTGGTTCCGGGCAGGGTGGCCTTGGTGGGCGTCGGTCTGTTCGTCCGCGCAATTTTGCGCGAATAGCGCCACGGATCTCCGGCCGGTACCGGCCGCCCGATGGCCTGGTCCATGGCGATCATCGTGCTCCGCTCTCGACAATAGTCCGGGTCGAGCAAGCCGTCGTCCGGCACGGAGGCATGATCGCTGTCCCCGCCGAAGGTCAGCCCGTCGGCGAAACCGAGGGCCAGGGCTTCTCCCAGTATATGCAGGCGGGTCGCTTCATCGCCGGCCCTAAACTCAGCCAGCCGGTAGTGGATGATCGACAGGACTTCCTTGGCGATGGTGTCATCGCCGGTGACATAGGCCAGGTCGGCAAAATGCTGCGGCGTCTCGTCAAAGGTCCTGACGCGATAGGCTGAAAGATCACCCTCGGTCATGATGCCGCCGGCGGTGGTGACGGCGTGGG
Organism: Alphaproteobacteria bacterium; assembly: GCA_040218575.1. Classification (NCBI taxonomy): domain Bacteria; kingdom Pseudomonadati; phylum Pseudomonadota; class Alphaproteobacteria; species Alphaproteobacteria bacterium. The sequence goes on from JAVJRE010000003.1 coordinate 63,763, forward strand.
CCAGGGAGCGGGCCACCGGCCCGTCATAGAAGGCGCGGGCGCCTTCGCCGGCGATGCGGCGCAGGGTGCGGGCCAGCCCCGACTGGTCCATCCGGGACTGCTCCTTGAGGACCATGAAAGGCACCTCAGGCGACTTTCCACCGGGCAGCAACAGATCCGCGGCGGCGGGGAACCCGGCCAGCGTGTCGCGCAGCAGCGCGATGGCCATCGCGTCTTTCCAGTTGAAGTCATAGCCGCGTTCGGCGCAGGCAATCGCCGGCGCCATGATCGTCGGCAGTGGCAGGGTTCCCAGTTCGGCGTGCACGGCGCACAGGCCGGCGACCAGACCCGGAACGCCGACCGCCATGGCGCCCTCACAGGGCCGGGCGGGGTCCCCGAACATCCTTGCGTGGGCCGCGGCGGGGGCGCGGACCTGAAAGTCATAGGTGATAAAACGGCCGGCTTGCGCGCTCCTGGCCGATAGCCGGCCGTGACCGCCAATGCCGCACGACAGGGGTTCGACAACGCAGGCCGTAAAGCCGGCGGCGACGATGGCGTCGAACGCGTTGCCGCCCTGTTCCATTACCGTGACGGCAGCCCGGGCGGCGTCCGGATGGCCGGTGGCGGCGATGCCGTTCTCCACCTCCAGCAGGTCTCTGTGGTGATGATCGCGCGGCAGTTTCATGGATCGGTGTCCGCATAGTCTGATGGCCCGGGGGCGGGCGTGGACCGACGGCCTGTTGTCCGGCCCGTGCGCGGCATCAGCATGGACACAAGCCCACGGCCGACACAACCGACGAGGAGAAGCGTGCACGTGCTGGCGATGAGAACGAACAAAGCATCATGGCCGAATGTCTCCATGACAAGGGCGGCCGGCACCGGGCCCATGAGCAAACCTAAAGAATAGGAAAACATCAATCCGCCATTGACCGCCGTCCTGGTGTCTTCGGGAAGGTCGTCGTTAATGATGGCGGAGCCCTGCGGATAGATGGCGCTGGCCAGGCCGCCAAGCAGAACAATGCAGGTCAGAAAAAGAGCGAGGGATTCGAGCGCATACACCAGGGTCATGCTTGTGGCGGCCAGTGCGACGGAGGTCATGCACAGGGTGAAAGTGCGGCCGAGGCGGTCAGAGAGCAGGCCCAGCGGATAGGGGATCAACATTCCGCCCACCAGCAGCAGCGCCAGAACGGCCGGCGCGGCGACAGTCAGTACAGTCTGCTGGGTGACGTACACGGCCAGCATGCCGAACTGCATCCCGGTCAGGGCGCCGCCGACGACGATCACGAAAATCGGCCAGGGCCGGCGGGACAGCAACAGGGCGGCCCCCCGGATCATGCCGCGCGGCCGGCGCACCGATACGGCCGGCGGCGCAGCGAAGCGGACGGGTAGCGCCGCCAGCGTGACGATCAGGGCGAAGATCAGGAACGGAGTCATGGAGAGGGGTGAGGCGGCGGCCGTGGCCGCCATGCCGAGGACCGCGGCGAACTGGCCGGCGAGAATATACAGGCCCATGATCCGGCCGCGATGATCGTTCGCCGTCAGGCCATGCAGCCAGGTTTCGGTCAACACCGTCAGGGCCGCCGCCGCCACGCCCATGACGGCGCCGACCGCCATCCATGTGGCAATGGACGACAGAAACGGGAACAGTGCGACCACCCCGGCGATGAGCGCGCAGAACGTGGTGAAGGCCGGCCGGTAGCCAAGCCGGTGGATGATGCGGTAGGAGCCGATGGCGCCGACCAGAAGGCCGGTCATGACCGCGCTTTGTACGAGCGCCGCACTTTGCGCCGGGTGGCCCAGCAGGGTGATGCGCACGACCATCAGCGCGATTACCGGCGCGATGGTCAGTTGAATGGCTATACGGGCGGCCAGAAGATAAAGCATGGTTGCTACCCACGGCGAAAGACGACTCTCGATTCGTGCCTGACTACCCTGACATCACGCGGGCTCTGGCATCGCGTGGGAGTGACCACCGGAGCGCCCATCATGGCACATGGTGCTCCGGGCCACACAGTATAGAGCCGGAGCCGGGATGGAAGGTGAGGCGGGTCACACCGGCGGGGCCGCCGGCGACAGGTTGCGGCGCCGACCGACCAGGCCGCCGGGCGTGCGACCGGCCGGACGGACACAAGATCGCAGGTCGCTCCCCGGCTTTTCGGGAAGTGACCCTTTTCGGCCATCCGGAGTGATCCGCCGACCAGATCGATTTGGCCTGACAGCCTGTGGGCGGGCTCATGCTAGTCTCGCCGCGGAGGCCCGTATTGATCACGCTGTCGATTCATCACCAGACGTCCTACCGATACCGAACACCGCTGGCCTTCGGTCCACACCGGCTGATGCTCCGCCCCCGTGAAAGTCGCACCCTGCGTCTGATTGCCCATGATCTGGAGCTGACACCTGCCGCGACGGTCACCTGGGCGCACGACGTGGCCGGCAATGCGGTGGCCACCGCGACTTTCCAGGAGGCGTCGGACAGGCTGGTCATCGACAGCGTCGCCAGGCTCAGTCTCGGCGCCGATCAGTGGCCGGTCTTCGATATTGCCGCGTCGGCAGCCTACTATCCGTTCCTGCTCAGCGAGGACGAGATGACCGACCTTGGCGCCCTGCGGCTGCAGGGGTATCTGGATTCCTCCGGCCAGTTGCGCGACTGGGCGCAAGGGTTTGTTGCCGGGGTTCCCACCGGTACGCTGGCCCTGCTCAAGGATCTGTGTGCCGGTGTCGCCGCGCAGATTGTCTATGAGATGCGCGACGACGAAGGGGCGCAAACGCCGCTCGAAACGCTCATACGCGGTCAGGGCTCATGTCGCGACTTCGCAGTGCTGTTCGTTGACGCCGTCCGCAGCCTGGGGTTCGGCGCGCGTATCGTCTCGGGCTATCTGTACGACCCCGACCGCATGGCCGTCGGCTCCGCCGGCGCCGGCTCGACCCACGCCTGGGCGGAGGTCTATGTGCCCGGCGCCGGCTGGATCACTTTTGATCCGACCAACCGCAGCGTCGGCGGCTTCAATCTCATTCCGGTGGCCATGGCGCGCCACATACACCAGACCATGCCGGTATCCGGCAGCTATATAGGTGATCCGGATGCGTTTGACGGGATGGATGTGCAGGTGCATGTGGAGCGCTGCGAACCGCCCGATCAGGTCTGACCGGCCCGTCTTTGGGCAGGTGCGGCCCCTTGCGCCAGCCGATCCGCCGCGCGGCGACGCGGGCGACCGCGGATGCCGACGCCACCCTCAACGATAGAGCAGAACCGGAATCTTGCAGGCGCGCAGCATGTGCTCCGTGGTCGAGCCGATAATCAGGTTGCGCACGCGGGAGTGGCCATAGGCGCCCATGACCAGCAAGCCGATGTGATGATCATCCACGGCCCGGGTGATCTCCGCTTCCGCATGACCCTGGCGAAGAATCGCCTCGACCGTGTGACCGGCAGCCTGCAACCGGTGCGCGGCGGCGTCGATCTGGCGGCGGGCCGCATCCTTGTCCGGCGCCACCATCAGCAGGCGGCATGACAGGCCGTTGAACAGACGATTGCCGGCTATCTCGGCGACGGCCTTCAGGCTGCTGGTCCCGCCGTCAAAGGCAATGAGCATGCTGGTGATCGGCTGGAAGGCCCGCGCCGCCACGAAAAGCGGCCGCTGTGAGGCCCGGACCACCCGTTCCAGATTGGAGCCCAGATGCAGCCTGGCGAAGTCCGCCGCCTCGCCGCGCTTGCCGATCACCACCATGCTGGCGTCGCTTTCGGTCTCTACAACCGCGTCCACCAGATCACCGAACCGCAGACGTTCGGTAATGTCGGCAATACCGGCGGCCTGAAGGATCTGCCGCGCGCCGTCGAGCAGGGCGCGGCCCCGTTTCTGCGCCAGCTTGCTGCGCTCCGCATCGTGCTCGCTGAGTTCCTTGAGCAGCGCCGTGCGGGCCCCGAAGAACAGGCTGCCGCTGCGATCAGCGGGTGGGCTGCCGGTTTCACGCCGACCCAGGATGTGCAGCAGTTCTATTGAGGAATCCGTGCGGCCGGCAATCCACGCCGCATGATCGCAAACGCTGCGCGCGTAAACCGAACCGTCAATGAGAGCCAGAAGTTTGCTCATGTCTCTTCCCTCAATGGCCCAGCAGCTTTTCCATGGCATCCGGTTTGTCGTGAACAGCCAGCCGGTCAACGATGGTTTCACTGGCCTGGTTCATGCCGATGATTTCCACCTCAGCGCCCTCACGCCGGTATTTGAGCACGATCATGTCCAGGGCGATCACACTGGAAATGTCCCACACATGGGCGCGACTGACATCGATGATCACCTGCTCCAGCGCTTCCTTGAAATCAAAAGCGTTGGTGAAGGCCTCTGTGGAGGCAAAGAACAACTGCCCCTCCACCACATAAGTGCGCGCCGTGCCATCATCGGACAGAACCGATGTGACGCGGAATATCTGGGCGATCTTCCAGGCGAAGAAAATGCCCGACAGCAGAACCCCCACCAGCACACCGATGGCCAGGTTGTGAGTAAAGACGACGGTCGCCACCGTCGCCACCATAACGATGGAGGAACTGCGCGGATGGTGGCGCATATTGGTGATGGATGACCAGCTGAACGTGCCGACCGAAACCATGATCATGATAGCGACCAGGGCCGGCATGGGAATGCGGCTGACCCACTCGTCCATCACCAGGATCATGAACAGAAGGAAGAGCCCGGCGCAGGCGGTGGACAGGCGCCCCCGGCCGCCGGATTTCACATTGATCATTGACTGGCCGATCATGGCGCAGCCGGCCATGCCGCCGATAAAACCGGTGGCGGTGTTGGCCAGGCCCTGACCGATGCATTCGCGGTTCTTGTCGCTTGGCGTGTCGGTCAGCTCGTCGACGATGGTAGCGGTCAGCAGCGATTCCAAGAGCCCCACCGTGGCCACCGCCAGGGAGAAGGGCAGGATGATCAGAAGAGTCTCGATGGTCAGGGGGATATCGGGAATAAGAAAAACCGGCAGCGTCGCCGGCAGTTCGCCCATGTCGCCGACGGTGCGCAGGTCCAGGCCAAAGGTCATGGCCACCGTGGTCAGAACGACGATGCACACCAGCGGCGCCGGGATCGCCCGGGTAATCAGCGGAAACAGATAGATGATCAGCAGGCCGGCAATGACCATCGGATAGGTCAGCAGAGGAACGCCGATCAGCTCCGGCACCTGGGCCATGAATATGAGAATGGCCAGGGCATTGACGAATCCCGTAATCACCGAGCGCGAGACAAAACGCATGAGGGAGCCCAGGCGCAGAAAGCCGGCGGCGATCTGCAGCAGCCCGGCCAGCACCGTGGCCGCCAGCAGATATTGCAGACCATAATCCTTGACCAGCCCGATCATCAGGACGGCGGTGGCTGCCGTAGCGGCGGAAATCATGCCTGGCCGCCCGCCGGTAATGGCGACAATGACGGCGATGGAAAAAGACGCATAGAGGCCAACCTTGGGGTCGACGCCGGCGATGATCGAGAAGGCGATAGCCTCCGGAATCAGGGCCAGGGCGACGACCAGACCGGCGAGGAGGTCGCCGCGAACATTCTCGGTCCATTGGCGGCCATAGGCGCGGGCTGAGAGCATGTGGTTTCCGATGCAATGGGCAGGACGCGCGCGCGGTAATCCGCGCATGCAAAAGGCAATGGAAGCGGGGAGCGATTCAATGAAGCCGACAGTCGGTGCCGGCCCGGCACGACGCCGCTGAGAGACGGCTTCATAGCCGCCGCCGGCGGGTCGGCGCAACCGTGCCTCGCCACCGCTCGCCTGACGAATGGCGGCCCGGCGCATGGGCGCGGCGCTCCGGGCTGAGGCCCGGCGCAGGCCGGGGTCGTCCCCTCCGCCGGAGCGGCCTGCATGGCTAGCCGGCCGGTGCGCGCCATGCGCAATCGCCGCTATTGCCAGCCTGGCTTGTGGTCGCCGGCCGGCCCTGACAGGCTTGGTTGCCGGCGCGGTCGGCGGTCGGGTCGGCGCGCCAATGAGCCGCCAGTCATGGGATTCCACATTTGGCAGGTCTGGACCGGATTACCGGCGGTATTGGTCGCGCGCTTACGGAACGGTCCTTTCGGCGCTTCACCCTGGGCAACGGCATCGCCCTCATCGGCTATACCATGCAGCGTGTCGCCGTCGCCTGGCTGGCGTGGGAGCTGACCGGATCGAAATCAGCGCTGGGTCTGCTGGCCTTCGCCGAACTGGCGCCGATTCTGTTCCTGGCGCCGCTGACCGGCGCCATTGCCGACCGCATCAATCCCTTCACCCAGTTCCGCATTGCCCAGTTCCTGGTTCTGGTGCATGGCGTGGGCCTGTCCATTCTTGGCTTCACCGGCACCATCAGCATCGAATGGCTGGTGGCGTTCCAGGCCTTTATCGGCTTTGTCACCTCGTTCAGCGCGCCGGCCCGCATGTCCCTGGTGTCAGCCCTGGTCACGACCCCGAACCTGTCGGCGGCTATCGCGCTCAATGCTCTGGTCTTCAATATTTCGCTGGTGGCCGGCCCGCTGCTGATGAAGCCACTTCTGGCCGTCGGCGGCGCGCACTGGGCCTTCGTCGTCCATGCTTTTGGCTTTGCAGTGTTCAACCTGATGCTGATCGGGGTCCATCCGAAAGCGCCGGAGCGCACGGCCGGAGCGCGGCGCGGCATTCTGCGTGACGTAGCGGCCGGAATGGCCTATGCGGCGCGTCATGCGACGATCGGTCCGCTGGTCGCCCTGCTGGTGGTGACCGGGTTGTTTGCCCGGCCGATCCTGGAGTTGCTCGCGGCGGTGTCGGCGGACATGTACGGCATGGCGGCCGAGGGGTTTGCGGTCCTGTCGATCGCCATGGGGGCGGGCTCGGTGCTGGGCAATCTGTGGCTGGCCCATCGCGGCCGGCTGGATGGCCTGGCGAAGATCCAGTCGGCGGTGCTGCTGGCGATGGCCCTGTCCCTGGCCGGCCTGGCGGTGGCCCCTGTGTTTTCGGTCGGCGTGGTGTTCGTTGCCATTGTCGGCATGACCCTGGCGGCCAACGGTATCATCACCCAGACTCTGATCCAGACAACGGTGGACCCGGCCCTGCGCGGCAGGGTGCTGAGCCTGTTTGGCATGACCGTGCGTGGCGTGCCGGCGCTGGGCAGCCTGGCCGCCGGCATCGCGGCTGATGCCTTTGGCCTGCGCGCGCCGGTGATGGTCGGGGCGATTGTCGTACTGCTGGCTTTCGCCGTGTTCGCCTTGCGCAGTCGGGCGATCCAGCGCCAGGCGGAGCGGGCGGCCAGCGAGTCACGGCCGTGACAGCCATACTGTCGGTGGCGGACGTGCTGGCGGTTGCGCCGACCGCGCTATGTCATGCCCCGAGCCTGACCCGGACGCCGGACGGCCTGCTGGCGGCGTGGTTCGGTGGCACGACGGAGGGTGCGTCCGACACCGCCATCTGGACCGCCCGCCATGTGGCCGGCCGCTGGCTGGCGCCACAGATTGTTATGTCCATGGCGCGCGAGCCGTGCTGGAACCCGGTCCTGATGCGCCTGGCGGCGGATGATCTCCGCCTCTATTTCCAGGTGGGCGACAGCCCGCTGGCGTGGCGCTGCATGGTGGCGGCATCGGCTGACCACGGGGTCACATGGACGGCGGCGCGGCCGCTATCCGGTGACGCCAGCGGGCCGGTCCGCTGCCGGCCGCTGCGGCTTGAGAATGGTGATCTTCTCTCGCCGTCCAGCCGCGAACAGCATGGCTGGCAATGCCATGTGGAGCGCAGCGGCGACGGCGGCCGCACCTGGCGGCGTATTGATGTGCCCGGTTGGCCGGAGGTCGCCGCCATTCAGCCCTGCCTGCTGGATCATGGCGGGGGCGTTATACAAGTGCTCTGCCGCACACGCCAGGGACGGGTGGCCGTAAGCTGGTCACAAGATGGCGGCGCCAACTGGAGCCGGCTCCGTCTCAGCGCCCTGGCCAATCCGGACGCAGCGCTGGATGCGCTCCGCCTCACCGACGGACGCCTGCTTCTGGCGAGCAATCCACAGGCGGGCGACCGAACGCCCCTGACCGCCGCCGTATCGCATGATGGTATCGCCTGGCACACCGTGCTGACATTGGCCGACGGGCCGCGCGACCATGCCTATCCATCGCTGGCCGAGACGGATGACGGCCGGGTGCATGTGGTCTGGTCGATAGACAAGGCGCGACTGAGCCACGCGGTGATTGATCCGGCGCGGTTCTAATAGTCCTGATGGCCGCGCAGTTCGTCGTAGGGCACCATGACGTGCTGACGGTAGGCAGGGCGTGCTTGCAGGCGTTCATACCAGGCCGCCACATGAGGCAGATCGGGCCGTTGGATATCCAGGGTGAACCAGCGGTAGAGACTGGCTCCGGCCGGAATGTCGGCCAGTGAGAGATCCTCACCGAGCAGGAAGGGGCGGTTGGCCAGGATGCGGTCGAGCAGGCCGAAGTGGCGCGCCGCGCCGGCCAGCGCGCGGTTGATGACGGTCTGGTCGCGCTTGTCCGGCGGTGTGCGATAGAAGGCCCAGAAGACGCCGAGAACTTCCGGCAGGAGGGACGACTGGGCCCAATCCATCCAGCGGTCGGCCTGTGAGCGATCTGCGGCATCATCGGACCAGAACCGGCCGCCGCCGTGGCGCGCCGCAAGATAACGCAGAATCGCGTGGGACTCCCAGACGACCACGCCGTCCTCCTCGATGACGGGCACCCGCCCGTTGGGGTTCATGGCGAGAAACCCGGGCGTGTCGAGGCGGCTGACGCGGCCGCCGGCAGGAACATGGCGATGGGTCAGACCGAGTTCACCGACCAGCCACATGACCTTCTGGACATTGAGAGAACTGGCCCGGCCGTAGACCGTCAGCATGGCGTTGCCGCCCGCCGTGGCGCCGCAGGCACTTCAGTCAGTCCCTATCCGTCGGCTCGCCCGAATCGGGGCCTGAGTCGGAGTCGCCAGCATCATCGGCGGTCACCGTGTCGTCGTCGGGTCCGGCACTGGCATCCTCACGCCTGGCCGCCGCCTGCTGACGTCGCGCCTCGGCCTTGGCGGCCTTCTTGTCTTTCTTTTGCTGCTCGCGCTGACGGCGTTCGAAGTCGTAATTTGGCTTGCGGGCCATGAGCTTCCTTTCCTTGCGGGAATCCTGAGGGCGGTGATAGGGCGGCTGTGGCTTACCTGATGTCCGGCATGCTGCACGGTGATGATGCGAGTTCTGCCGGCGCATCGTCCGCCGCCGCCCTCGCCACCATCGGCCGCTGCGCCATCGGTGCGCTCTGCGGCTCTACCGGGTCCAGTGCATATTGATCGATCGACGCCAGGGCGTCGCGCTCTGCGGGCGAAGACAGGTGCGGTCCCAGATCGCGCAGCAGTCCGTCGTGAATGGCGTAGATCCAGCCATGCAGGTGCAGCGACTGGCCGCGCGCCCAGGCGTTCTCCACCAAGGGCGTCGCCGCCAGACGGCGCACCTGCATGCCGACATTGATCTCGCACAGGCGGTCGAGTAAACGCCGGCGGTCGCCCATGGCGTCAAACACCGGCCGGTGTTTGCGATAGAGCATGGACAGCGGTTGCAGCCAGTGATCCACAAGGTCACCGCGACGGTCGCTGATGGCCTGCTCGACGCCGCCGCAGCCATAGTGGCCACAGACGATAACGTGCTGCACTTTCAGGTGCTCAACCGCATATTCCAGAACCGACAGGATATTCATGTCGGCGGTGTGCACAACATTGGCGATGTTGCGGTGAACGAAGACGATGCCGGGGTCGAGGCCCAGAACGTCATTGGCCGTGATACGGCTGTCAGAGCAGCCGATCCACAGATAATCCGGGGTCTGCTGGGCTGCCAGGCGGCTGAAGAAGCCAGGGTCGTCCTGGGTCTTGCGCTCCGCCCAGGCGACATTGCGGGCGAGCAGGTGTTCGAGAGTGCGTGACATGGCAGCCTTTGTCTGGTCGGGGCGTGGCGGCTCGCATGTGGCGCCGGCAGCAACGGCCAATACTAGGCTCTTGCCCCCACTGTCGGCCAGTCACCCATCACGAGGTCACGCAATTGCCCGGTCAGAGCCGGGTAGCGGCGGCTGAGATTCCGCGACTCGCCGGGATCGCTGGCCAGATCGAAGAGCTGGTCGCGCCCGGCTTCGTGGAGAAACTTCCAGGTGCCGCGGCGCACCGCCCACTGATCATGGGTCGGCCCGGGCACGGGCCGGGCCGAGCGGTCAATGCGCCAGAGCAGGTCCCGTTCGGCGGTGTGTTCGCCAGCGAAGAGATCGTGGCCATCGGTCACGCCGTCGGCCGGCAGGTTCGCGGCGGCCAGCAGGGTCGCCGTCAGGTCCATCAGCATGACCGGCTCTGTATGGCGCTGGCCGGCCGGGATGGCAGCCGGCCAGGACAGGATCAGAGGCACCCGCAGACCGCCTTCGCGCAGGCTGGCGAAGCCACCGGAGAAGGCGCCGCTGTCGGCCAGTTCGGCGCCGCCATGGTCGCAGGTAATGGCGAGGAGGCTGTGATCGGTCAGGTCGTGGGCGCGCAGCGCCGCCTCGATGCGGCCAACACTGTGGTCGAGATGGGCGACGGCGGCCCGGTAATCAGCCGCCGACCAGCTCTGCCAGCGGTCACGGGCGGCCGGATCATCGTCGTGACCGGGCGGCGCATAGGGCGGCAGCATGGCGTTGAAGGAGAGGTAGAGAAAGAAAGGCGCCGGCGCTGCGGCGGATATGAAATCTATGGCGTCATCGGTGAAGAGGTCAGTGGTATAGCCCGGCCGATCCACCGGCAGGCCGTCAAGAAAGAGGCCGTTGCCGCCATCGCGCAGTCGGTGCGAGTAGTAATCTATGTTCCACGCATTGAAGCCGAGAAAGTGGTCGAAGCCGTGCGCATTGGGGCTGTCGTCCGCCGTATAGCCCAGGTGCCATTTGCCGGACAGACCGGTGCGAAAGCCAGCATCGGCGAAACGGCGCGGCAGTGTCGGCTGGCTTGTGGGCAGCCCCGGCTGGCCTGGCTGAATATTGCTTTCCAGGCCCAGACGGCGCGGATAGAGGCCGGTCATGAGGGCGGCACGGCTGGGGCCGCAGATCGGCGCGGCGGCATAAGCGTCCGTATAGACGGCGCCGGCGGCGGCGAGACGGGCAATATTGGGCGTCGCCGCGCCGGCACCGAACGGCGCCATGTCGCCATAGCCCATATAGTCGAAGACGATCAGGATGATATTGCGGGCGGGAGGTCTGGCCATGGTCGCCTTGATGGTATCGGGCAATCGCCCCGGAGGCCGCACTATAAGCGTGTCCGGCGCCGGGCACACGGTTGCGCTGACGGCGCATCGCTCAGACAGGGGCGCGTCCGCCCTGGTGCAGCTTGCGGACCAGTCTTCGGCGCCAGACGAAAAACGGCCACAGGGTCTGCGCCAGCCATGTGGCGGGAAAGCCCGCATCGCGCACACCAAGCGGCGGCATGGCTGTCGGCGGCATTCGCCAGGTGCCGAACAGCACGTCCCACAGCGCGAAGACGGTGGCGAAGTTGGTGCCGTGTCCGGTCATGTCGCGCACATGGTGCCAGCGGTGCATCACCGGGCTGACCAGAATCCGGCGCAGCGGCCCCCACGTCCATGGCAGATCGGCGTGGACGGCAAAGCCGTACCAGGTGCGGATTACGCCGTTGATGGCAATCACCGCCGGCGGAAACCCCACAAGGGACAGGGCCATGGCGTTGATCGCCGTGGTCGCCAGGCGGTTGAGCGGATGAAAGCGCATGAGCGTGGTGGCGGTCATGGCCGGGTCGGAATGATGGATGGCGTGGACCGGCCATAGGGCGGACAGGTGCAACAGGCGGTGGCGCCAGTAGCCGATGAAGTCGGATACGACGACACAGGCCAGCACCGCCACCCACAGCGGCCAGACGGCGAAGTCGGCGGTGTTCAGCAGGCGCAGCCCGCCGGCTGTGGTCGCCCGGTCGATCAGGTCAACCAGCAGCACCATGAGCGGCAGGACCGCCGCCAGGTCAATCAGATGATAGATCAGGTTGAGGCGAACCGCCGGCAGGGCGCGCCGGGCATCGGCCAGCAGGCGGCGTCTCTTTACCGCCAGCGCCAGCAAGGAGAAGAGAACCGCCAGCAGAGCCAGTCGGCGCGATTCCCCCACCAGCATCTGCCACGCCTGGTCGGCGATGGACGCGTCCGGCATCGGCGCTGACTCCCCTGTGGCGCTGCGTTCGCCGCCATGGTCCGTCCATACCATTGACAGGCGGTTTAGGAATCAGGGGAATCGATTCCCAATTAGGTCAAATGCCGGCGATCATCACTGTCCGTCGCCAGATTGTAGGCCGCTAGTCTTCCTGTTCCTCCGGCGCAACGATGGACGGCGTGATAAAGACGATAAGCCGGTTCTCCTTATGGGTGTGAACCGAGCCGGCGAACAGCGAGCCAAGACCGGGGACACCGCCCAGGAACGGCAGCGCCGCTCTCTCTGCGTCCTCGTCCGCCGCCAGCAGGCCGCCAATCAGCAGTGACGTGCCATTGGCGATCTGCAGGGTCGAGTTCAGGGCGAAGTCGTTCAGCAAAGGCACGTCGCTTAGCTGAGTGACGGATTCGGCATCATCCGTCACCGGTGCCAGGTCCCCTTCGAATGTAAGCGCGTTGTCCTGGTTGAGCACGGTAACGCGCGGCCGGGACAGGATATCGACGCTCTCGCGTTCCAGCGCCAGCAGCAAAGTACCGTTGCGGAACCACGCAGAGCCGATGCGCGAGGCGAGGCTCACATCGTCGGCGTCGAAGCGCGACGAAAAAAGACCGCCCAGGAGCGGCAGGCCGCTGGCGTCCACCCTGTTCTGGTCGTCCACGTCGATTCCATCGCTGACCGGTACGGACAGTGAATTCACGCCGTCGCCAAGGACCAGCCAGTTGACCCCCAGTTCACCGAGGCGGCTCGAATTGACCACCAGGAACCGGTTGTTGACGATGATCTGGTTGTCGCTGGACGAAGTGGAGTCGCCGTCTTCCACATCATCGTCGTCGGAATACTGAATGGGCGGCGGCGGGCCACCGCGGTCGCTGTCACTGGCCCGCACCATGACGGCTGGCCATGCCAGGACAAGAACAAGTACGGCCATCAGGGTGGTGCGCATGTGAGGGCTCCTTGCTTGCACGGTTGGTGGGTCATCTTAACCTGTATCCCGGGGCCTGTGTCTGCGGGCTGGACCGCAACCTTGTTGCACACGGATTTGCCGGCTGCGACCCGGCTATTAGCGGCTTTCGGCGCCGGTGGTGGCCGGCGGGCTGTCCGGCAGCGTCGTTTTGCCGCTTTGGTAGTGACCCGGCAAAGCTGCCACCCTTGGCGCGGCGGATCTGACGGGTGGGATCGTGACCGGTCATGGCCGCGCCCGCCGCAGGAAGAGCCTGGCATGACGATAATTCTGACCGGTGACGACCTGACGCCAGCCGATGTGGTGGCGGTCGCACGACATGGCGCCGCGGTCAGCCTTGGCGCGGTCGCGCGGAGCGAGATCATCCGCGTCCGCGATCATATCGAACAACACTGGATGGGTGGCGACGCACCGCCGATCTACGGCTTCAATACGGGTGTTGGCAAGCTGAAGGGATATGCCATCAGTCCCGAGGACAACCGGCAGTTCCAGATACGGCTGGTGCTGTCCCACTGCGGCGGCCTGGGCGATCCGGCACCGGTCGACGTGGTGCGCGCCATGATGCTGATCCGGGTCAACGCCTTCTGTCAGGGCGTATCGGGCCTTCGCATCGCCGTGGTGGACCGCATCGTGGAGTTGCTCAATAAGGGCGTGACGCCGGTGGTGCCGGTTCAGGGCTCGGTCGGCGCCAGCGGCGATCTGGCGCCGCTGGCCCATATGGTGGCGGCGATGATCGGCCTGCCCCAGGCCGAATGCGACTATGCCGGCCGGCGCATGGCGGCGCCCGACGCCCTGGCCGCTGCAGGCATCGCGCCGGTGCATTTCGATCTGGAGGCCAAGGACACGCTGGCCTGCGTCAACGGCAACGCGTTGAGTGCGGCCATCGCCACGCTCAATCTGCATGATGCCTGGCAACTGGTGCGTATGGCGGACATTACGGCGGCGCTGTCGCTGGAGGCGGTGCGGGGCGAACGCGCCGCCTTTGACGAACGGCTGCACCGGGTTCGCAAGCAACCGGGACAGATTGACTGCGCCGCCAACATCCGGGCGCTCGTCCGTGGCAGCGAGCGGACCAGCGACGAGGCGCGGCAGGTGCGCCTGCCCCATGACCTGATGAATCCCGAATACAAGCCGCGTGTGCAGGATGTGTATTCGCTGCGCTGCGCGCCACAGGTGCATGGGGCTGTACGCGGCAACCTGACCTATTGCCATGACGTGCTGAGCCGCGAGATCAATGCGGCGACGGACAATCCCCTGGTATTCTGGAACAGCGCCGGCGGACTCGATCCGATCTCCGGGGGCAATTTCCATTGTGAGCCGATCGCCTTCGCCAGCGATATTGCGACCCTGTCGCTGACCGAGATGGCGAACATCGCCGAGCGTCGGCTGTTCATGATCTGCGATCCGTCACTGAGCTATGGCCTGCCGCCGATGCTGGCCGGCGAGCCGGCCGGACTGAATAGCGGGTTTCCGGTGATCGCCTGTTCTGCCGCGGCGGTCACGTCGGAAATGCGGACCCTGTCCTTTCCCGCCAGCGCCGACAACATCCCGACCAAGAGCAGCCAGGAGGACCATGTGAGCATGGCCACGTGGGCGGCGCGCAAGACCGCACGAGTCCTGCCTTGTCTGGAGAAGGTGCTGGGGATCGAATATCTGATTGCCGCCCGCGCCGTGTTCATCACGGCGGACCGCCTGGGCCGTTTTCGTCTGGGCGACGGGACGACGGTAGCCTATGACGGACTGGCCCGGCAGGATGTCTTTACCGCCGACGACAGCTATATGCCGCAGCAGTCCGGCGCGGCGGTGGACGCGGTTGCCAGCCGGTCGCTGCTGCGCGACGTGGAGTCGCGTATCGGCCCGCTGCTCTGACCGGAAGCGCGGCCGGCCGGTGCGGCGACTGGCCGGGCGGCGTACGCCGTCCGGGCCGGCCGTTGCGGCGGACATGCTCTACGAATCGGCTCCATGCTCTGGCGCCGGTAAAACAGGAGAACGGAGCCCATGGGCAGGATTCTGAAAGCAGCAGACGTGGAAGCGGCCGTGCGCGGCGGCGCCATCTATGCCGCCGGTGGCGGCGGCTGGATGGACCATGGCCGGATGCTGGGCACGGCGGCGGTCAATGCCGGCGAGCCTGAACTGGTCAGCCTGGACGAGGTCGCCGATGACGCCTGGATCGCTACGGCGGCGGCCATCGGCGCGCCGGCCGGCACCACCCAATGGCAGATGCTGGGGGTCGATTATGTGCGGTCGGTTGAACTGCTGGCCGAGGCGCTGGGCGCACCGGTGTACGGCCTGATGATCGGCCAGAACGGCATGTCCAGCACACTCAATGGCTGGCTGCCAGGCGCCATTCTCGGCACCCGGGTGATCGACGCGGTGGGCGATATGCGGGCCCACCCCACCGGCGATATGGGCTCCATCGGTCTTGCCGGATCGCCCGAGCCGATGATCCAGACGGCGGCCGGCGGCAACCGCGCGAACAACGCCTATATCGAACTGGTGACACGGGGCACCACCGCGAAGGTGTCGCCCATCCTGCGCACGGCGGCCGACATGTCGGGCGGATTCATCGCCAGTTGCCGCAACCCGGTGCGCGCGTCGTATGTGCGCCAGCACGCGGCCCTCGGCGGCATCAGCCTGGCCCTGCAACTGGGTGAGGCGATCCTTGCGGCAGAGACAAAGGGCGGCGCGGCCGTCATTGACGCCATCTGCAAGGTGACCGGCGGCCGTATCGTCATGACCGGCAAGGTGACGGCCAAGGCGGTGGTCTATACCTCGCAGGCGTTCGATATCGGCACCATCCGGGTGGAGGAGGGCAAGCGCGCCGCCGTGCTTCATGTGATGAACGAGTATATGGCGCTGGATGACGGCGATGGCGCGCGGCTGGCGACCTATCCCGACGTGCTGACCACGCTGGGCGGCGACGGCCAGCCGGTCAGCGTTGGCCATCTGCAGGAGGGCATGACGGTCTCCGTCTTCCACCTGGCCAAGGACAAGATCCCGCTGAGCTCCAGCGTCAGGGATCCGAGCGTCTATCCGCCGGTGGAAAAGGCGCTTGGCATCGATCTGGCCACCTACGCCCTGGCCGGTTAGCGGCGGCCTGTTCAGGGAAGGCGGCAAAGCCCATGGCTCGCACGTTCAACATTACCGGCGGCACGACTCTGCGCTGTAAGGGCTGGCGGCAGGAGGCCCTGCTGCGGATGCTGGAAAATGTCCTGGCGGTCGGGGAACGACCCGACGAGTTGATCGTCTATGCCGCGCTTGGCAAGGCGGCCCGCGACTGGCCGTCGCACGATGCCATCGTTCAGGCGCTGCAGACCATGGACGAGGACGAGACATTGATCGTCCAGTCGGGCAAGCCCATCGGCCTGGTCAGGACCCATGCCGCGGCACCGCTCGTGATCATGGCCAACTGCAACATGGTGGGTCGTGAGGCGACGCCGGAGACCTTCTACCGGCTGGAGAAGGCAGGGCTCATCTGCTGGGGCGGACTGACGGCGGGCGATTGGCAATATATCGGCTCGCAGGGGGTCATTCAGGGCACCTACGAGATTTTTGCCCAGATTGCGCGCCAGCACTTCGCCGGCAGCCTCAAGGGCCGGACCATTCTGACCGCCGGCATGGGCGGCATGGGCGGGGCGCAGCCGCTGGCCGGGCGCATGGCCGGCGCCGCTATCCTGACGGTGGAGGTGGATCCCGAACGCATGGCCCGTCGTCTGGACAGCGGCTGGCTGGACCACGCCACCGACAGCCTGGATGAAGCGCTTGCTCGTCTGAGCGGTGCGGCCCGCGACGGCGCGGCGGTATCCATCGGCCTGTTGGGCAATGCCGCCGATGTCTATCCGGCAATTGTCGAGCGCCACGTGACGCCGGATATTGTCACCGACCAGACCTCTGCCCACGACCTGATATACGGCTATGTGCCGGCCGGGTTCAGCCTGGACGAGGTGCGCCGTATGCGGCGCGACGATCCCGACCGCCTGATGAGCGAGAGCAGAACCTCCATCGTTCGTCATGTGCGGGCCATGCTGACCCTGCAGGACCGCGGCGCCATAACATTTGACAATGGCAATCTGATCCGCAGCCAGGCGATTGCGGGTGGCGTCGCCAATGCCAAGGACATTCCCGTCTTTACGGAGGCCTTCCTTCGGCCATTGTTCGCCCGCGCCATCGGCCCGTTCCGCTGGCTGTCGCTGGCCAATGAGCCGGGCGACATCGCGGCCATTGACGATGCCATGCTGGAGATGTTCGGCAATGATCCGCTGGTCACCAACTGGGTGCGCCTGGCCCGCCAGCACATCCCCTTCCAGGGACTGCCGGCGCGCATCGCCTGGCTTGGCCATGGCGCGCGCACCGACCTGGCGCTGGCGGTCAACGCCATGGTGCGCGAAGGCCGGCTGGCCGGGCCTATTGCGTTTACCCGTGACCATCTGGACGCGGCGGCCATGACCCATCCGGACATCATGACGGAAAACATGGCCGACGGCAGTGACGCCATTGCCGACTGGCCGCTGCTGGACGCGGTGCTGATGGGTGCGTCCATGGCCGATCTGGTGGCGATCCACTCCGGCGGAGGCGGCTATGCGGGCACCATGACCAGTGCCGGGGTTACGGTGGTGGCCGATGGCACCGATGCGGCGGACCAGCGTCTGCGCCTGGCCCTGACCAACGATACGGCGCTGGGCGTCATGCGCTACGCCGATGCCGGTTATGATGAGGCGCGGGCGGAAGCGAAAGCCAAGGGCATCCGGCACATTTCTCTCGGCGATGCCGGATGATTCAGATCATGGCGCGGGCCGGCGGGCGCGCGTCTGATAGATCGATGGATACGAAATCTTGTTCTGACGAGTCCGGCGGGTTCGGCGTGGCCGGTCCGCCTGTCGGTCGCCGCGCCGTTCTGGCGGGCGCCGGGGCTGCGGCGCTGGCCCTTGCCCTGCCCTGGGCCGGGCGGGCCGCCGGCGTGGCGACCAAGGCGCGCATCCTCGTCGCCGGCGGTGGGGCGGCCGGCCTCGCCGCGGCGTCGCGCCTGGCGGCGCGGCTGGACGGGGCCGACATTGTTTTGCTTGAGCCCAGGGCAGAGCACGTCTATCAGCCCGGCCTGACCCTGGTCGGCGCCGGCATCAAGCGCGACGCCTATGTCCGCCTGTCCACGGCCGACTATGTGCCGCGCGGGGTCGCCTGGCTGCGGGAGAGCGTCGTCGCGTTCGAGCCCGAGGCCAATCGCCTGGCGACCGATGGCGGGCAGACTCTGACCTACGATTTTCTCGTCGTCGCCACCGGTCTCGCCCTGGACTATGGGGCGGTGGCCGGAATGGAACCGGGCCTGATCGGCCACGAGGGAATCGCCAGCGTCTATGCCGGGGCCGACGCCGCGCGGGCGTCGTTCGCCGCTCTTGGCCGGTTCGTCGAGTCTGGCGGGGTCGGCCTATTCGGCCGGCCGGCGACCGACATGAAGTGTGCCGGCGCGCCGCTGAAGCAGACCTTCCTGGCGGATGATCTGTTGCGCCGGGCGGGCCGCCGCGACCGGGCCGAACTGACCTACATGGCCCACAACGATACCGTGTTCGCCGTGCCGGCGGTGGACGCCAGGGTGCGGGACCTGTTCGCCCGTCAGGCGATCGCCGTCCGCTCCGATCATGTTCTGACGGCGATTGATCCGGCCCGGCGCATCGCCACCTATGCCACGCCGGCCGGGCCGGTGGAGATGGGCTGGGACTTCATCAACCTGATTCCGCCGATGACGGCGCCGCCTGCCGTGCGGGACAGCGCCCTGGCCTGGCCAACCGGGCCTTTCGCCGCCGGCGGCTGGCTGGAGGTGGACCCTTTCACCCTGCGGCACCGGCGATTCGCCAATGTTTTCGGCATCGGCGATGTGTGCGGCATTCCCAAGGGAAAGACGGCGGCCAGCGTCAAGTGGCAGGCGCCGGTGGCCGTAGATCATCTGGTCGCGGCAATCGCCGGCGGGACCAGCGCCGCGCGCTATGACGGCTATACGTCATGTCCGCTGATTACCAGGATCGGCCAGGCGATGCTGGTGGAGTTCGACTATGACAACCGGCTGGTGCCGTCATTCCCCTTTATCCGGCCGCTGGACGAAGGCTGGCTGCCGTGGGTGATCAAGGTGCGGGCGCTGAAGGCGAACTACACCGCCATGCTGCGCGGTCTGGCATAGGGCGGCGGTCATGGCGGAACTCTCCTTCGCTGTCTTGTGGGCCATTGTTTCGGAGATGCTGGGACTCTGGCTGTGGCCGGTGATCGCGGCCGCTGTGGCGACCATCGCGCTGGTGATCGCCGCCTGTGCCCGTGCGGGCGGACCGCAGCGGCGGGCGTGGCGCAGCGGGCTAGTGGCAGCGGGTCTATCCGGCGCTCTGGCTTTCCTTGCCGGTCCGGCCCTGACCCAGGCAGGCTTCGCCAACCTGCACACGCCGGCCGACTGGCTGGCGCTGGCGCTGTTCGCCCTCCTTATGGCCATAGCCGGCGGTTTGCTGGGGCTCGGTGTGACGGGGCTCGTCGTGGCGGGTCGGGGCGGGCGGCGACGCAGCGATCGGCGAGACTGACCGCGCGGCCAGAACCCGGCGCCGTCGCTCTGGCGGCCGTTCGTAGCGGTGCTAGAATGAGAGGATGCACCGCGGCCCTACCCTAACCAGGACTTAATGACCGAGCCGCCACGCCTGGACCGGCCACCGGCCGAGACCTTTCCCCCGACCTATGACCAGGCCACGCCGGCCGACTATTTCCGTGTGCTGGGGGCGCTCGACTATGCCATGCCGGAGCATGTGGCCAATTTCGTACGGCGCAATGCCCCGGCTATCGCGGCGGCGCGTGGCGTATCGCGCCTGCGGGTGCTGGACTTTGGCTGCGGCTATGGCGCCATCGGCGCGCTGATCCGCCATGATCTGTCCATGGCTGCCCTGTCGCGGGCCTTTGCCGGGCACGATCATCGGGCGGACGGCGGGTCCGGCCCGGCGGTTCTGCCGCGCCGCCAGGACGCGCCGGCACTGCATCTGGGCGGGCTGGATGTAGCCTCACGCGCAGTCGCCTTTGCCCTGCGCAACGGGCTGATCGACGCCGGGTTCAGCGACGATCTGACCGCCGGAGCGGCCAGTGGTGCGCTTGCCGATTTTCTGGCGGAGACCGATCTGCTTATTGAATCGGGTGCCCTGATGGCGCCGCTGTTTGTCTGCTTTGAGCGGATGATTGAGGCTGGCCGCAAGCCGTGGCTGGCATTGGCGCCGCGGCCCGATCTGCACATGGCGCCGCTATGTGCCATGCTGCGCAAGCACGGCTATGGCCTGGAACCGCTAAGTCGCGGGCGCATCTTTTATCGCCGGCTGATGATCAGCGAGCACGAGCCGATCACCGCGCGCAGCGCCGCCCTCGGCCGGGACATGGACGATGCGTTCGACGGCGACCGCATGTTCGTGCGGCCCTGTCTGGCACGGCCACTGGCAAGGCAGGGCGGGCTGGCGGTTGGCGACCTGGTGCTGATGGACGAGGATTAGGCGTCGCCGGGCGGCGGGCCTGATTGCGGGCGCGACGCGCAGCGCCGGCACAGACCGTGAATTTCAATGGTCGCATGGTCCATGGCGAAGTCATGGCTGCGGGCGGAGGCCTGCAGGCGTGAGGACTCGCCCGCCGCCGGCAGTTCCGCGATGGTCTGGCAGCGGTCGCAAATGGCGAAGGCGACCGGCGCATGGTGGGAACCGCCATCGCACGCCACATAGGCGTTCAATGACTCGATGCGGTGGGCGCGACCGGACGCCACCAGATGATCGAGCGCGCGGTAAATCTGCGCCGGCGCGCGTAGACCGGCCGGACGCAGGGCATCCAGAATCTGATAGGCGCTCATGGCCGCGGCATGATCCGCCAGGACGGACAGTACAAGGTTCTGGTTGCGTGTCAGTGTAGCCACGGTTCGTCCCTCCCTCAGCCCGCCATGGTCCGCCGCCGCTGGCGCCATCGCCAAAGCCCGCTCGCCAGCCAGCTCAACCCAAACAGGGCAAAGGCGACGACGACGATGGACGGGCCGGACGGTGTGTCGAAGCGCAGCGATCCACCGACGCCGCCCAGCACCGCCAGAACCCCGGCCAGGCCGGCGAACACCGCCATCTGTTCCGGTGTGCGGGCGAAGGACCGTCCCGCCGCCGCCGGCAGGATGATCAGGGCGGTGATCAGCAGGATGCCGACGATTTTCATGGCGATGGCGACGATAGCCGCAACCAGCAGCATGAACAGAAACTCGCTGCGGCGGGGGTGAAGCTGTTCGGCGCTGGCGACCTCATGGCTGACGGTCATCGCCAGCAGCGGTCGCCACAGCCACATAAGGCCGCCGAGGACGGCGCCGCCGCCGCTGTAGATCAGGACAAGATCGCCTCGCGATACGGCCAGAATATCGCCGAACAGATAGCTCAGCAGGTCGACCCGCACCGAGTCCAGAGTGGCGATGGCCACCAGTCCAAGGGCCAGAGCGCCATGGGCCAGAATACCCAGCAGGGCGTCGGTGGGCAGGGAGCCGCGCCGTTGCAGGCCGAGCAGGGCCAGGGAGACGGCGACGGCCACGGCAAAGACACCGAGGACGAGGTTGGCCTCGATCAACAGGGCGATGGCGATGCCCAGCAGGGCGGCATGAGAAATGGTGTCGCCGAAATAGGCCATGCGGCGCCAGACGATGAAGCAGCCAACCGGCCCGGCGACGATGGCGACGCCGATCCCGGCCAGCAGGGCGCGCACGACAAAGTCGTCCAGCATTGCAAGGCCCGGCATCAGGGGGCCGTGTGGCCGCCGGCGGCGCGCGCCGGCGGTGCGATGGCCGGATCGCCCGCCGCCGCGCCGGCCACAGCCAGGCTGCCGTCAGGGTGGTGCACATGGTCGTGGTGATGGCGATAGACCGCCAGCACGTCGGCGGCCCTGGGTCCGAACAGGCGGCGAAACTCATCGTCGCGGGTCACCTCCTGCGGCCGGCCGATACAGCAGATGTGGCCGTTGAGGCAGATGACGCGATCAGTCTGGGCCATCACCAGATGCAGATCGTGGGACACCATGAGAACGGCGCAACCGGTGCGCTGACGCACAGCGCCAATCAGATCGTAGAGGGCGATCTCGCCGGTGAAGTCCACGCCCTGCACGGGTTCATCGAGGATCAGAAGATCCGGCCGGCCGATCAAGGCGCGGGCCAGCAGCACCCGCTGCAACTCGCCGCCGGACAGGGCCTGCACCCGCTCGTCGATCATGTGGCCCATGGCCACTTCGTCGAGAGCGGCGCTGATGGCCGCCGCCGGGTGACGGCGCGTCAGAGTCATCAGGCGGCGCACGGACAACGGCAGGGACCAGTCCAGCGGCATGCGCTGCGGCATGTAGCCGACACGCAGCCCGGCGCGTCGTGTCACCTTGCCGGTATCCGCCGTCATGACGCCGGCCAGAAGCCGCACCAGGGTCGTCTTGCCGCTGCCATTGGGGCCGATCAGGGTGACCAGCTCACCGGCGGCGAGGCGCAGATTCACATCATGGACCAGCCAGCGTCCGCCACGCTGCATGCCGAGCGCGCTGGCCTCTATCAGAGGCTCGCCGGGTGACAAGGCCAGCGGTGGGGCCATCTGTCCCGGGCCCGGATTGGTGCCCGGCTCCATGGGCGGGCCCGGGTGTGGTCCTGTGTGTGGGGCTGTGTGGGTGGTCATGCGGAATGTTATATCATAACATAGGAGCCCGTCCACGTATGACACGCCATCCACCCACGATGCCGGCTAGCCATGACACCATGCCCATGCGGTCACTTTGCGGCCGGCCGGGTGCACACGCAGGCCGGCCTGTGATCCGGCGTCTGGCGGACGGAGTTCGCCGGGCGGCTGTCGGCTTGATGCTGGCCGGTTGTGGCGTGCTGGCGGCGACGGGAGCCACGGGTGCTTTGACCTCGGCCGCCGCAGCGCAGGACACCTCGCACGAGGCCCTGCAGGTGGTGGCGACCATTGCGCCGATTCATTCTCTGGTTGCCGCCGTTATTGGTACGGGTGGAGAGACCGACGACGGGCACGGCGGTGGCGGGAGCGGAGGCGGTAATCCGCCGTCGCTCCATCTTCTGGTGCGCGGTGCCGCTTCACCGCATGCCATGGCGCTGCGGCCGTCGGATGCGCAGGCGCTGCAGTCGGCGGCGCTGGTTTTCTGGATCGGCCCCCACCTGGAAACCTTCCTGGCCGACAAGCTGGCGACGCTGGCGCCGGATGCCCGCATCATCACCCTGTCAGAGGCGCCGGGCGTGACTATCTGGCCGCTGCGCCGGACGGCGGCGTGGATCGATGAACATGATGATCACGACCATGGCCATGATGGCGGTGAAGAGGGTGGCGACCACGCGGACGATGGTGACCGGCACCAGGACAGAGGCGACCCGCATCTATGGCTCGACCCGGTCAACGGACAGGCCATGGTGGCGGCAATCGTCGCGGCGCTGAGCGCGGCCGACCCGGCGAACCGCGAGACCTATGGGGCGAACGGCGCGGCACTGGCCGAACGCCTCGCCGACCTGCAGCGGCACATGGCCAGTGAGCTGACGCCGGTGCGATCCGTTCGGTTCATGGTGTTTCACGATAGCTGGCAGTATCTGGAGCGTCGCTTCGCCCTTACCGCGGTCGGCGCTCTGGCGCTCAACCCGGAAGTGCAGCCGGGCGCCGCACACATGCGCCGGATGCAGGCCGCCATAAGAGAGCACGCGGTGCGCTGTGTCTTCGCCGAGCCGCAGTTCACACCGCGGGCCGTCCAGGCAGTGATCGAGGGCACCGCCGCGCGCACCGCCGTACTGGACCCGTTGGGGGCTGATCTGGCCCCCGGCGCCGACCTCTATGTAACGCTGCTACGGCGCAATGCCGCCGCCCTGGCCGGCTGCCTGGGCGGGCCTTGAGACGGCCTCGGCTGGCTGGCGCAGGCCCGACACGCTATTGTCAGCCGGTCTTTCCCGGCAGCAGGAGCCCTGGCCATGGTGTGCAGTCGCCTTCGCCACTTTCATATTGCCGTCGTTCTGGCGCTTCTTGTGGCCATGACCGGGCTCGGCGCCTGTGCCTATGGTCCGGGCGGCGGTGGCGGTGACCGCGAAGGTCACGATCAGTACTAGCTCTGGCCTCCCCAACTCTGGTCAGGCGCGGCGTTGGCCATGGCCAGGGTGCGCTGGTATTTGACGCGTCTGTGCTCGTCGGCGCTGATCGGCGGGTACAGCGGTACCTCGCCCGGTGCCAGGCATGTAGGCAGGCAGGCGATGCGCGCGTCCCAGTCGGTATTGTGAAAGAAGACCAGTGACTGGCGGCGAGTGTCGCCGGCGGCGTCGGGCGGCGGGACGGCTACGCGATGCAGGGTGGAGACCCAGCGGTCATTGGTCCAGCGCGCCAGCAGATCGCCGATATTGACAATGAAGGCATCGGCGTTGGCGACGGCCGGCGGCGCCACGTCTATCCAGGCATCCGGTGCGTTGTCAGCGACGCCGGGCCGCCGCACCTGCAGCCCGCCCGGCACATCTTCGGCCAGCAATATGGTCAGCATGCCATAGTCGGTGTGCTCGCCGGCGCGCAACTGGCCGGGTTCCGGCGGCGCGTCGAGAGCGGGATAGTTAATGGCGCGCAGGCTGCTGAGTGGCCGGCGGAAAGCCGGGCGAAAGCTCTCCGGCGGCAGATCGAGGGCGAGGGCGAAAAGGTCCACCAGACGATGGGCCAGGGCCAGCAGGTGATCGAAATAGTCGGTCCAGGCGGCGCGCAGGTCCGGCGGCGCCGCGGGCCACAGATTGGGTGCGAAGAAATAGGCTGCCGCAGCGTGTCGTGGCGCATCGGCCGGCGTCGCGTCAAAGGGACCGATGCTCAGGCTCTCTTTGAGGTCGCCCGGCGTCACCTTGCCCAGCGACTGGGCCAGTCCTTCCACGGCTACCGGCAGATAGCCATAGGGATAGGCCGGGTCGGCTGAACGCACCGCCAGTTTCCGATCCAGCGGCAGGTCAAAGAAGGCGCGAGCCGTTTGTCGGCACCGGTCGATCACCGCCGCCGGAACGCCATGGCCGGTGAGCACAAGAAAGCCGAGGTCGCGACAAACCTCATCAATGCGCCGCGCCACATGCGCCGCGTCTGCGCCGCCGGCGCCAACCGGCGTCAGGTCAATGACCGGGATGTCCGCCATCACAGAGAGGCTCAGCCGTAGGGTGTGGCGTCGCCGTCGGCGCGCAGGGTGGTGGTCTTCAGCACCCGGTCCTTGATGCGCTCCTGCCACTCCCGGCCGGCGGCGTCCTGCCACCACACTGTGGTGTTGCTCTCGGCCGCGAACTCATAAGGGCCGATGCCCTTGTTGCGGGTCGGGTGCCATTCCTTCACCAGAGACGGGAACAGTGCCTTGAACTGATTGGTGGTATCGATGCGGCCGGGGATTTCCCGCGGCCCGGACACGGTTTCGCCGTCCTCGGTCCAGCGCTCCACGCGGCCCCAATAGAACCCCATATAGCCCTTGAGCACGGCCATTTCCGGGTAGGGATTCTCATAGGTCCAGACAATATTCGGCACGCTCCGGTCGCCTACCGTCACCGACCAGTAGCTGGCCACGCCCTTGTAGGGGCAGAAAGTCTGGTGGTCGGTTTTGCTGAACAGGTCCATCCGCAGGTCGGCCTGCGGCATATAGTACATGGGCGCGTGGCCCAGCTCATACATGACCCGTGTGGCATCGCTCTCGGCGATCACGGTGTCACCGATCCACGCGGCGACGCGCGCCGGCACGGCGTCGAAATCCATGACATAGTCGGGATTCAAGGGCCAGCCGGGGGAGGTGGCGGGCTGTTCCAGTGTCTGGCTCATGGCGGCCTCCTGCTGATGGGCGCTGGTCACAGACTGGCCGACCGGGCGCCGCGTGTCGAGTTTCGTCGCGGTGGCGGATTGGCATAGTGTAGGCCTCATGGTTCTCTTGATGGCCTATGGTTTTCTTGACGGCCCATGGTTTTCTTGACGGAAAGTGACAATGGCAAAGACTGACATGCGTATCGTTGTGGCCTGCGACCTGTCGGCCCGTTCTGATCGGGCGCTGGCCCGCGCTTTTGCCCTGGCGGCGGAGCGTCAGGCGCCGCTGCATGTCCTGCATGTTGTGGATTCCGGGCTGCCGGAAGAGCTGCGGGCGCATGCCATTGCCTGGGCCGAGCGGGCGCTGGTGGACGTTTGCCAGCCCCATCGGGAGAGCACCGGCGTGACGGCCAGGATCGAGGTGGTGTCAGGCCAGGCCAAGGCCGATATCGTTGCCCATGCCCGGGCTGCCAAAGCCACGCTGATCGTCCTTGGCATCCACGATATGGATCAGGACCGTCCGGCGCCTTTTGTGGAGACCACGGCCGGGGTCATCCTGCGTATGAGCCCCGTACCGGTGCTGCTGGTGCGTGAGGCGGTGAGCGGCGCCTATGGCCAGGTGGCGATCGGCGTGGATTTCTCCGTCTTCGCCCGCGCTGCCCTTAACCAGGCCTTCGCGGTGGCGCCGGCGGCGCGGTTTCATCTGATCCACGCTTATATGGTGCCGTTCAAGGGTTTTCTCGGCAGCCCGGCTTACAGCGCCGAAGTGATGGAAGACGAGCGGCTGCAGTTTGAACTGTTCCTGGCTGGGGAAATGGACTTGCTGGACGAACGGGCCCGCGCACTGGGCATGGGCAGCAGCGGTGTAGAGCGGGTCATGGCCGAGGGGGAGCCGGCGGAGGTGCTGGTCGGGGAATGCAGGCGCCTGAAGGCCGATCTGGTGGTGATCGGTACACACGGTCGCACCGGCGTGTCGCGGGCGCTCCTTGGCAGTGTCGCGGCGGCCCTGCTGGAGGCGCCGCCGTGTGATGTTCTGGTGGCCAAGCCCTATTGAGCCTGGCCGGTCGCCGGCTCAGGTCCGGCGCTGGGCGGCCAGCGTCATGCCGCGCCGCACGGCGGGGCGGCGGCCGACCGCCGTCATCCATCGCCTGAGATGGCGGTGGCCGGCCAGCGGCTGACCGGCGAAAGCGCGGAAATCACGGCGCGCCATGACGGTCATGGGATAGGCGATGATGTCGGCCGCTGAATACTCATCGCCGGCCATAAACCGGTGGCTGGCCAGATGGTCGTCCAGCTCGGCGAAGCCGCGGGCGAGACGCCGCTCCCAGAACTCAGCCGCCTCCGCCTGCGGTGCGGGTGTCATTTCATTCATCCAGTAGTGGGCGGTGAAGGCGGGGTAAAGATCGCTGGCGATGATCATCACCCATTCGAGAAAGCGGGCATGCTCTTCCGGGTCGCCGGGCACGAAGCGGCCGGTCTTCTTCGCCAGATAGAGCACGATGGCGATGGACTGGCGCAGCACCACCGGCCGGTCGAAGGGGCCGTCATGATCGACCAGCGCCGGCAGACGGCCCGGCGGTTTGTCACGCAACAGCGCCCGGCTGGGCCGGTCGGGATCCTGCAGCCGGGCGCGGAACGCGAGAGCCGATTCCTCCAGCATGATGGTGCAGCGCTGGGCCAGCGAACTGCGTGAGGCGAAGAGAGTGAGCATGATCGGGTCAGCGCGTGTGGTGCGATGGGCGCGTCTGGCTGGGCGCGTCCGGCTGGATAGGGCTTAGCTGGACTGGGCCATGCCGGTCCGCACCGCCGGCCGCTTGCCCACCAGTTTGTGCCAGCGGCGGATGGCCTTGAAGCCGCGCATGGATTTGAAGTCGGCCAGCGCCAGGTCAATGGTGGGATAGGCGCACATGTCGGCGGCGGTATAGGCGTCGCCCGCCAGATAGGTGTTGGTGGCGAGATGCTCTTCCAGCTCGCGCACATACCCCAGCATACGGGTTTCCCAGTAGTCGCCGGCGATGGTCTGCGGCTCCGGCTTCATACCGCGCATGTAGTAGGACGAGGTGAAGGCCGGATAGAGATCGGTGGCGAAGATCATCAGCCACTGCCAGCACCTCGCCCGCTGGCGCGGCGTGGTTGGCAGGCCGATGCCGGATTTCTCCGCTACATAGAAAATGATGGCCATGGACTGGGTCAGTATCACGGGCTTGCCGTCGGCGCCGTTGTGATCCACCAGGGTCGGCATGCGCCCCTGCGGATTGGCCTTGAGGAAGGCCTTGGCTTTCTTCTGGCGGGTCTGCATCCGCGCCGTGTAGGGCAGACCCGACTCGGCCAGCATGATGGTGCAGCGCTTGGCAGGCGACGAGCGTGAGGTGAAGAGTTCGAGCATAGGGGTCTCCGGGTGCGGGGTGCGCGGTCTGGCGTCAGTCTAGGCGCGGCCGGGGCGGGCGAACAGGCGCGATCGGGTGGGGCGGTCCGGCGGCGCGATGGCTACGGGTCTGTGGCTTGCCGGGTTTCGTGATGGCCCAACCCGCCGCCGCCGGGCAGGTCAAGGACGACGCTGTCGCCGGCCGGAACGATCTGCTTGCCCTTGCCGCGGAGTGTGCCGCCGGAGCCAAGGCGCACCGCGCCGGCCACCCCGTCGCTGCCCCCGTCGCGGCCTCGCGCCGGATGGCCGATGCGGTCGAACAGGGCAAAGACGGCAAAGGGCGCGCCGTCGCGGTGGGTGATCTCTACAGTCTGGCCGTCGCCACCGGGCCAGCGGCCGGCGCCGCCGGAGCCGGGCCGCAATTCCTTGCGCAGAAACAACAAGGGCGAGACCTGCTCGGTCACCTCCACCGGCGTGTTGCGAACGCCGGACGGGAAGGCGGTCGCCGACAGGCCCGGTCGGCCAGGCCGGCCGCCGGCGCCGCCGGATAGGAACACCGTCACGGTGAAGGGCGGGCCGCCACCATCGGCATGGCCGCCGGTCATGCCGTGGCCGCCGGACAGGCTGGGAATCCACAGCGCCGACGACCCTTCGGCCGGCACCGTGCCGGGCGCCGCCCGGGCCAGGCCGCCCAGCACCACATCCGGCAGCAACTGGCCGATGACGTGGCGCGCGGTCACCGCCGCCGGCCGCGGCGCGTTGAGGATGGAGCCAACCGGCGCCGTCACCCGCACCGGCGCAAGCGAGCCGGCATTGTTCGGCACCGCCGCGCCGACGATGCAGCGCACACCGAAGCTGGCATAGGCCTGGGCGTAGGTCAGCGGCACATTGATGCCAAAGGGCGAGACCGGCGACGAGCCGGTGAAGTCCACGGCGATATGCGGGTCGTCGCCTGTGTCAACGGTCATGCATGCCTGCAGGCGAACCGGCGCGTCATAGCCATCGCTGACCAGCGCATTGTCATAGACGCCTGGCCGCAGGCGGCGGATCTCCGCCCGCATGGCATCGCGTGAGGTGGTGATGATGTGATCGGCGATGGCCGTGAGATCGGCCATGGCGAACTCGTCCATCATCGCCGCCAGACGGGTGCCGGCGACGGTGTTGCTGGCGGCCAGGGAGTAGAGATCGCCGGTCACCTGCAGCGGCTCGCGCACATTGGCGCGCACGATGGCCAGCAGGGACTGGTTCGGCTGGCCCCGCCGGAACAGGGCCATGATGGGTATGGCCAGTCCTTCCTCGTAAACCTGGCCGCTGTCGGGGCTGAAGCCGGGACCGCCGATATCCACCACATGCACTGTGGAGGCGAACAGGCCAACGGCCCGGCCCAGATGGAAGACCGGCGTGACGGCGGTGAAGTCGAACAGGTGGCCGGTGCCGAGCCACGGGTCGTTGGTGATGTAGGTATCGCCGTCGGCCATCTGGTCGAGCGGCACGGCGTCGAGAAAATAGCCGACCGACGCGGCCATGGCGTTGACATGGCCGGGTGTGCCGGTGACCGCCTGGGCCAGCATGCGGCCGGCGCGGTCGAACAGGCCGGCTGACAGATCGCCGGCTTCGCGGACGGTGGTGGAGAAGGCGGTGCGGATGATGGCCTGCGCCTGCTCCTCGACAATGGCGATCATGCGATCCCAGATGAGCTGGCGCCGCAGCCCCTCCGCCACACCCGGCACGGCGGCGGCTTGCTGCAGGCGGTCGAGAATCACATGGCCCTGAAGGGTGGTGCGGGCGGTGAAGCCGGCCGGCACCAGAATTGTGGTTTGCGTTTCGGCCAGCACGGCGGGGCCGTCAATCCGGCTGCCGGGCGCCAGGCCGGCGCGGTCATAGAGCGGCGCGTCGGCCCATTTCGCCGCGCCGGGCAGACGGATGGGCCGCCGGCCGCCAGTCGGCGGCGCGGCGGCTGACGTGGTGTGCCCGTCATATGGTGGCGGGCGGGTCTGTGTGTCATCGGCCGTCGTCGCGGCGACCAGACACGACCAGGTCAGCACCTCCACCGCCAGGCCCGGCACGGTGCGGCCGTATTGACGTTCATAGGCCGTCTCGAAGGCCCGACGGATCGCATCGCCGGTGGCCGCCGTGATGGCCGCCGCCGGCACCGGCACCTTCACTTCATGGCCCTGGCCCACGTAGCGCGCATAGGCGTGGCGCTGTTCGACGGAGGCCGCGCCGCCGGCGGCCAGCCGCACCACGCCTTCGGCTTCCTGTCGCATGGCGTCGAACAGAGCTGCGGCGGCGGCGTCATCGAACCGGTCGAGGCGCATGTAGTGGCTGTGCACCACTTCATAGGCGACCGGCGCACAGAGAAAGCCGACGGCCGAACCGACCCCGGCATTAGCCGGAATGATGATGCGGCCGATCCCCAGCTTGTCGGCCAGCCGTGCAGCGTGCAGCGGCGCCGCCCCGCCGAAGGCGATCATGGTGCGACCGGCGATGTCGCTGCCCTGTTCGGCCGCATGGACGCGCGCGGCGGCGGCCATGGTCTCGTCAACGATTTCCAGAATGCCGGCCGCCGCTTCTTCTGGCTCCAGGCCAAGAGGCGTGGCGATGACGGAGTCGATCGCCTGTGTCGCAGCGGGGCAATCAAGGGTCAGGCGGCCGCCGGCGAAGGCCGCCGGATCAAGCCGGCCAAGGGCCAGGCTGGCGTCGGTGACCGTTGGCCGTGTGCCGCCCCGGCCATAGCAGGCGGGGCCCGGGTCGGCACCGGCGCTTTCCGGCCCCACCTGAATCCGCCGCAGGCTGTCGAGGGCGGCGATGGAGCCGCCGCCGGCGCCGATTTCCACCATCTCGATGACGGGAATCCTGACCGGCATGCCGCTGCCCTTCATGAAGCGATGGGCGCGGTCCACCTCCAGCAGACGGCTCACCTGCGGCGCGCCATCGTCCAGCAGGCACAGCTTGGCGGTGGTGCCGCCCATGTCGAAGGACAGTACGCGGTCCTCGCCCAGCCGGCGGGCGATATGGCCGGCGAGGATGGCGCCGCCGGCCGGACCGGACTCGATCAGACGGACGGGGAAGCGGGAGGCGGTGGCGATGGTGACCAGGTGGCCGCCGGAGGTCATCAGCAGGCACGGACAGGTAAAGCCGGCGTCCGCCAGGCGGCGCTCCACGTCCGCCAGGTAGCTGGCCATGAGCGGACGGATATAGGCATTGGCGACGGTGGTGGACTGCCGGTCATACTCGCGCATTTCCGGCGACACGTCGCTGGACAGGCTGATGGCAAGGTCCGGCAGGGCGTCGCCGAGCAGGGCGGCGACCCGCTGTTCGTGCGCCGGGTTGGCATAGGCGTGCAGCAGGCCGATGGCGAGACTTTCCACGCCCGCATCACGCAAAGGCGGCGCCAGCGCCATGACAGAGTCCTCGTCCAGCGCGGTTACAACCCGGCCGCGCGCGTCCATCCGCTCGCTCACCGGCAGGCGCAGCGCCCGGGCCACCAGGGGCGGCCGGCGTTCGGCCATGATGTCGTACTGGGCAAAGCGATTCTCGTAGGCGATTTCCAGGGAGTCGCGATGGCCTGCGGTGGTCACCAGGGCGGTGGCCGCGCCTTTGCGCTCGATCAGCGCATTGGTCGCCAGCGTGGTGCCGTGCAGCACCAGATCCACCGCGGCGGCGGTGACGCCGGCTTCGTCCAGCACATGGCGGACGGCGGTCATGAAGCCTTCGGCCGGCCGCTCCGGGGTGGTCAGAACCTTGATGGCGGTCTGCCGGGCGTCGTGCTCAAGGACCGCATCGGTGAAGGTGCCGCCGATATCCACGGCGAGGCGTGTGGTCATGGGGCCAACCCTGCCACGCGGCCGGGCAAAGGAAAACCGGGCCGCCTCCGCCCCGCCACCTGTTTAGCTTCACGGCGGTGTGCGCGCCTGGCTTCGCTGCCCGGTGGCAAAACCCGCCCAACGCGCGTTAGGATTGGCGGGCAAACTCCGGGAGAATGCCATGTCCAGCATCGCCGCCACCACCGCCACGCCGACCCGCGAACGGTCGGTCACCTCCTATCCGGCCCGCCGCCGCTTTCGTCAGGGACCGATTGATCCGTCGGCCGCCGCCATTGTCGGCGTGGAAGATGCGGTGGACATCCACTGTCACGCCCATGACGGCTCGCAGGACCCGCTGGGTCTGATGAAGCTGGCTTCGCGCAGCGGCATGAAGGCGATCCTGTTCAAGTCAGTGGTCGGTGGCCGCGAGGACCCGGCCGGCAGTGTGCGTCGTCTGCAGGCGCAGTTGAATGGCTGGGCCGCCGCCGAGGGTGTGCGACCGGTGCAGTGTTGGGCCGGCTTTTCCGTGGCGCGTGGCTATAAGACGGAAGTAGACCCCGCCTTCGTTCGCCAACGTCTGGAGTCCGGTTGTGTCGCGGTCTGGCTGCCCAATATCACCACCGCCAACACTTTGTCGGTTATCGGTGGCAAGCCCGCCATGTGGGGCGAGTCCGATGATCCCGATTTTCACGGTGACCCGTTGCCGTGGGACAAGGCCCTGCAGATCGGCCAATACGCTCTGGATGATCGTGGCAAGCTGAAACCGCAGATGGATGAGATCATCCGCATGGCGGTGGACCACGACGCGGCGCTGTTCCTGGGCCATCCGTCGAAGCCGGAACTGTGGGCCATGGCCGAGCTGTGCCAGAAGCTGGGCTTCACCAAGGCGGTGGTGGACCACCCGTTCAGCCCGTTTGTTGACCTGACGGTGGAGGAATGCCGGCAGGCGGCGGAGGCCGGGCTGTGGCTCAACTTCACCTATGACGAACTGTCGCCCCTGCTGGGGGTCGATCCGGCGGTCATGTATCAGGCCATTCGCACGGCCGGGCCGGCCCATTGCTGCCTGTCCAGCGACGCCGGCGAGCCGCTGTTCCCCAATTCGGTGGAGGCGCTGCGGTTGCTGCGCGGCCACATGGCGGCTTTCGGTCTGACCGCGGAAGAGCTGTATCAGGTGTCCACCACCAACCCCATGGCCCTGATGCCGACCGGCGAAGCCCCGGCCATGGCGTCGGCAGCCGAATAGGCGATCGCGCCCGGCGTCCAGCCCGTCGGCCCGCTCCGTCGCCGTCCCGGCATGACAGCCTTTCTGTTCTGCTGCACCGGCTATCCGGAGGCGGCGTGGCTGGCGGCGCTGCGCCAGCATCTGCCGCCGGAGGTGGAGGTGCGGACCATGCAGGCCATGGGCGATCCGGCCGACATCGCCTATGTGGCGGCGTGGATGCCGCCGGACGGGCTGCTGGCCAGCCTGCCCAACCTGAAAGTCATCTTCTCCATCGCCTCCGGCGTCGGCCATATCCTGAAAGATCCCAGTGTGCCGGCGCATGTGCCGCTGGTGCGCATGTCGGATCCCATGCAGTGGAATCTGATGGCGGAGTTCGCCGTGCTGGGGGTGCTCACCTTCCACCGCTTTCTGCCCTTCTATCTGGATAATCAGAAGGACGGCCGGTGGGAGGTGCGCTGGCCGCTGGATACGCCGACCCGCCCGGTGGGCGTTCTGGGCCTTGGCGGCAGCGGCCGGGCGGTGGCGGCGCGGCTCACCGACCTAGGCTTCACGGTCCATGGCTGGAGCCGCCGCAAGCACGAGATCGCCGGCATCACCACCTGGGCCGGGCCGGACGGGCTGCGCGCCATGCTGCCGCGGTGCGCCTATGTGGTGTGTGTCCTGCCGCTGACCGACGAGACGAGAGGCCTGATGGACCGGGCGTTTTTCGCGGCCCTGCCCGACGGCGCTCATCTGATCAATATCGGCCGTGGCGAGCATATTGTGCAGGCGGACCTGCTCGCCGCGCTCGACAGCGGGCGCCTGGCGGGCGCTTTCCTGGACGTCTTCGACCAGGAACCGCTGCCACCGGATCACCCCTACTGGCGCCATCCGAAAATCATCGTGACGCCGCATGTGGCCGGCGAGCTGTTGCCGCGCTCGGCGATGAAGGTGATGGCCGACAATGTGCGCCGCCACATGGCCGGTGCGCCGCTGCCCAATCTCTATGACCGGGCGCTGCAGTACTGACAGCGGGGTGAGGCGGCGCCCCTACAGCACCGCATGAGCCTGTCCTAGTCTTCGCTCCTGCAATTGGGGCCCTGCAAACAGGCCCCCGCAAACAGGCCCGTGCAAACGGGCCCCTGCTGACGGGAGAACGGCAATGGCGGAGCGCGCCTCGGTGGACGGCACGGCGGACCTTCTTATTCGCGGGGCTGACCGGGTGGTGGCCTATGACGCCACGACCGGCAGCCATGTCTATCTGACGGACGCCGACGTGGCGGTGAGTGATGGCCGGTTCAGTTTCGTCGGTCATGGGTTCACCGGCGGCGCGGACCGTGAGGTCTCCGGCCGCGGCCTCATGGTCATGCCGGGTCTGATCGACCTGCACTCCCACCCCTGGTCTGAATCCATGAATCGCGGCTTCGGCGAAGACATGGCCAATGCCTGTCTGCATTGCACCATGTACGAGCACAAGCCCGGCTGGGGCGACGATATGGCCGGCTGGCTGGCAACCGCCAGCATGGCTTATGCGGAGTTGCTGCGCTCTGGCGTCACTACGCTGACCGACATGACCACGCCCTATGAAGGGTGGATCGAGAATTTCGCGGCGTCCGGCCTGCGCGGCTTCGTGGCGCCCATGATGCGCTCTGCCCTGTGGTCGCTGGACAGTGCCGGCGAGGTAGTGGGGTGGAACTGGTTTGACGATGACGGCGCCGAATCCTTCGCTCGCGGGCTGGAGGCGGTGGACGCCGCCATGGCGCACAAGAGCGGCCGCATGAGCGCCATGGTCATGCCGGCGCAGGTGGATACCTGCACCGAACGCTTTCTGCAGGATGCCCTGGCGGCAGCGCGCAAACGGGGCATCGGCATGCAGACCCATGCCTGCCAGGTGCTACCCGAACTGTGGGAGATGGAGCGGCGACACGCCATGAGTCCGGTGGCGTGGATGGAGGCGATTGGCGTACTGGGAGCGGATGTGACTTTGTCTCATGCACCGTTCCTCGACCACCATTCATGGCTCGGCAATGACTCTCCGACCGACCTGGAGCGGCTCGGCAAGGCCGGAGCCAATGTGGCGCACTGTCCGACGGTGCTGACCCGCAGCGGCGTCATGCTGGAGGACTTCCGACGCTACCGTCAGGCCGGCGTCACCATTGCCATGGGCACCGACACCGCGCCGCAGAATATGATGGAGGAGATGCGCATGGCCGCCATCATGGCACGGGCGGCGGCGGCCGATCCCACCGCCGGCACCACGCGATCCGTCTTCGAGGCGGCGACCCTGGGTGGGGCGAAAGCCCTGCAGCGTGATGACATCGGCCGTATCGCGGTGGGGGCCTGCGGCGATCTGGTGCTGGTGGACCTCAACCACCGTGACATGGCGCCAGGCCACGACCCCATCCGCGCCCTGGTGTTCAACGCCGCCGAGCGACCGGTAAAGGACGTTTATGTGGGTGGTGAGCAGGTGGTGGCCGATGGCCGGGTCCTGACCGTCGATGAAACGGCCATGACCCAGGCCATGACCGCGGCCAACCAGCGGGCCATGGCGGCCTATGCCCGGTTCGACCGGGCCGGCCGGCCGGCGGACGAGGTGTCGCCGCCGGTCTTTCCCCTGGCCCGTGACTGGCCGGCAAACCGGCCCTAGGCCGGCCATGTCGCGCGGGCCACGACGCCACCGGCTCTAGCGGCCCATGCCCCTGTGGATACCCCTGACGGTTCTGGCGGCCTTCTTCCAGAACCTTCGCTCTGCCCTGCAGAAACGTCTGGCCGGTGCATTGCCGCCGATCACCGCGACCTATGTGCGGTTCTCTTTCGGATTGCCGGTGGCGCTGCTGATTCTGGGCGGTCTGGCCTTGTTCGACGATGCGGCGTTGCCACAGCCGGATCTGCGCTTTGCCGTGTTCTGTCTGGTCGGCGGCGTCGCTCAGGTGTGGGGAACCCGGCTGCTGGTCGGACTGTTCGCCTATCGCAACTTTGCCGTGGGCACCACCTACTCCAAGACCGAGACGGTGCAGACCGCCTTGTTCGGCATCATTGTCCTGGGTGATCGGGTGACGGTTGGGGCGCTTGCCGGAATCCTTATCAGCCTGGTTGGCGTCATGATGATTTCCCTGGCCGGCCGCGGCGTTGGCGCGCTGGGCCTGATCCGGTCCCTGACGGCGCGACCGGCGCTAATGGGCATGGCCTCGGGCACCGCCTATGGCGTGGCGGCCGTGTGTTATCGGGCGGCATCTCTGTCGTTCGGCCGCGACGATTTCCTGATGCCCGCCACCTTCACGCTTGTCACGGTACTGGCTATCCAGACGCTGGTCATGACCGCCTGGCTGGCCTGGCGCCACCCGGGACAGATCAAGGCCAGCCTGCACGCCTTTCGCGCCAGCGCGGCCATCGGCCTGACCGGTGCGCTTGCCTCGTTCGGCTGGTTTACCGCCATGACCCTGCAGAATGCCGCCTATGTGCGGGCCCTGGGGCAGGTGGAGCTGGTGTTTACGTTCATGGCCTCGCGGTTTGCCTTTGGCGAACGCAGTCGCCCGGTGGAGTGGCTTGGCATCACGCTGGTCATCGCGGGTATCCTTGTTCTGCTGATCTGGCGACAGGGCTGAGGGAGTTGGCGTGTGAGCATGGATGACCGGAGTCCCATCAGAGCCTTTGCCGACCGCATGGTCTGGCATGATGACGACGCCACTTCGTCCCCTGGTCTGCCGCGCCGGATGTTGCAGCTTGCCTATCGTCTGGCCCTCGATCTGGCGGAAGGGCAGCTGACCCTGCGTGCCATGAGCCTGGTGTATACGACCATCCTGTCGTTGATTCCGCTGCTGGCCATCAGCTTCTCGGTGCTCAAGGGATTCGGCGTGCACGACAAAATGCGACCGTTCCTGCTTAATCTGATGGCGCCGCTGGGCGACAAGGCCGAAGAGGTGGTGGGACGCATCATTCAGATGGTGGAGAACGTCAATGCCGGTGTTCTGGGCACAGTCGGTCTTGCCATCCTTTTCTATACGGTCATCTCCTTGCTTCATAAGGTGGAGCGGTCAGTCAACTATGTCTGGCGGGTGGAAAGCTCACGCGGTGTAGCCCAGCGCTTTCGTGACTATCTGAGCGTTCTGCTGGTCGGGCCGGTTCTGGTCTTTTCGTCGCTGGGCATCACCGCAACTTTGTCATCGTCCACGGCGGTCACCTGGCTGGCGCGGTTTCCGCTGGCCGGCGCATTTCTCGATACGACCGGACGCCTGTTGCCTTTGCTTCTACTGACGATGGCGTTTTCGTTCATCTATGTCTTTCTGCCGAATACAAAGGTCCGCGTCGGGCCCGCCTTGATTGGCGGCCTGCTCGCCGGCGTCCTCTGGCATCTGGTGGGCTGGGGCTTTGCGGAGTTTCTGGCGGGCTCGGCGAGGTACACGGCGGTCTATTCCACTTTCGCCACGCTGATCCTGTTCATGCTGTGGCTGTATCTGACGTGGCTCATCCTGCTGTTGGGGTCTGCTGTGGCGTTCTATCTGCAGCACCCCGAACAGGTGCGCGAGGGCGGCTGGCATCGCCTGCTGAGCCTGCGGGCGCGGGAGGCGCTGGGGATTCATGTGGCGCGGGAGGTGGCGCGGTGCTTCATCAATGGAAGCGCGCCGCCGACGACCGAGGGCCTTGCCGGGCGAAGCCGGGCGCCACATGGCGAGGTGGAAGCGATTGTCAGTGGCCTGCAGGATGCCGGGCTGGTGACACAGACAACCGGCGAGCCGGCGGGGCTGGTGCCGGCGTTGCCGCCGGACCGGGTGCCGCTGCGCCGTCTGGTGGCCTCTGTTCGTGAGGTGCCGGCAGCAGCCGGCCAGACGCCACCGCCGCCGGACTGGCTGCGCGAGGGCGGCGTCGGCCGCCTGATGGAGGATCTGGATCAGGCGGCGGCCATGCGTCTGTCGGGCCGCACGTGGCAGGACCTGGCCATCGCCGACGGCGAGGCGGAGCCGCACGACAGGGCCGCACACCACAAAGGAGAGACGGCATGAGCGAAACCCTCACTCTCGACCAGGTCGCAGAGCTGGCCCGCGCCGCGCTCTCCGGCCGTGGCGCGGCGGCCGGCCCGGCCGCCAGCGTCGCCCGCTCCATCGTTCAGGCAGAAGCGGATGCCATGCGCCCCATTGGTCTCGGCTATCTGCCGACCTATTGCGAGCATCTGGGCTGCGGCAAGGTGGACGGCAGGGTGGCGCCGGAGGTCAGCCGGTCGGCGCCTTCGGCGGTGCGGGTGGATGCCAGACACGGTTTCGCCCATCCGGCCATCGAAGCCGGCAGCCCCCTGCTGACCGAGGCGGCGCGCGAGACCGGGGTCGCCGCCATGGCGGTCACCAACTCCTATGCGTGCGGGATTGTCGGCCACCACGTAGAGGCGCTGGCCCGGGATGGTCTGGTCGCCTTTGCCTTCGTCAATGCGCCGGCGGCGATTGCGCCATGGGGCGGCCGCCGGCCGCTGTTTGGCACCAACCCGCTGGCCTTTGCCGCACCGCGCGTCGGCGCCGCGCCGCTGGTCATCGATCAATCGTCCAGCGTGGTGGCCAAGGTCGCCATCATCAATGCCATGAACGATGGCACGGCGATTCCACCCCATTGGGGCTTTGATGAATCCGGCGCGCCGACCACAGAGGCGGACAAGGTGCTCAAGGGCGGCACCATGGCGCCTTTCGGCGGTCACAAAGGGGCGGGCATGGCGCTGCTGGTGGAGATCATGGCGGTGGCCATGACCGGCGCCACCTGGTCACACACCTCGTCGCTGCTGACCGACAATGCCGGCGGCCCGCCGGGCATCGGCCAGTTCTTCATAGGGCTGGATCCGGCCCGGTTCGCCGACGGATTCAGCGATCGGCTGGAGGTGCTGCTTGGCGCCATGACGGCACAGGATGGTGTGCGTCTGCCCGGCGACCGGCGTCTGGCGGCGCGACAGGCCACGGCGCGTGATGGGGTCAGCGTGGATGACGTGCTGCTGGCGCGTCTTCGGGGGTATGCCGGAATCTCATGACATGGTGATTCCGTTCATGACGCCAGGGCATGGGCTGGCGGTGGATATTGTGCCGTGGTGGTCGTGGACAGGCTGCGTGGCCGCCGCCTAGGCTGCGCTAAGGGTCGGTGCATGAGCGCCTGACCCACGACGGACCAGCCGCGGAGGAATCATGTCCGACTATGCCAGCCTGAAGGCGCGTCTCGACAAGGGCGATGTGATCATCCTGGACGGTGCCATCGGCACCCACTTGCAGACTCTTGGCGCGCCCATGGACAAGACCTGGGCGGCCAGCGGCCTGTCCACCCATCCCGACACCACGCGGCTGATGCACCAGCAGTACATCGAGGCCGGGGCCGACGTCATCACCACCAACACGTTCTCATCGGCCCGCCATGTGCTGATGAATCTGGGTCTCGCCGACATGGCGAAGGAGCTCAACATCCGGGCGGTGGCGCTGGTCCAGCAGGCGCGCGACCGCGCCGCCAGGGGCCGCCCGGTATGGATCGGCGCCGCTGTATCCAACTATGGCGTCATCGCCGGCGGCAACCGGCGCATGCGCGACGCCATGCGCAGCCGGCCACGGGTCGGTTTCTGGGGCGAGTATCCGGAACTGAGCGAAGAGGATACGCGGGCCAGCATCCGCGAGCAGGCAGAGGTCCTGGTCATGGCCGGCGCCGATTTCCTGATTGCCGAGTCCACCGGCACGACGACGCAGCGACAGTGGGTGTCGGAAGCCTGTATGGGGCTTGGTGTGCCGGTCTGGGTCGGTTTCAAGACACGGCTGGAGGACGGCAAGGTGATGAGCGGCTATGCCGACCCCGAGACGTTCGAGTCTGGCATGGACAAGGTGCTGCCGCTGGGTGGCGAAGTCATGAGCATCTTTCATAGTTCGGTGGAGGCAACCAGCGCGTCGATTCCGCAACTCAGGCAGAAGTGGCCGGGCCCGATCGCCGTTTATCCCGATGCCGGGCGGCGCGACTATCTGGACCGCCACGGCGATACAGCCACGACCAACGCCACCTCGGTCGCCGACTTCACCAGGCTGGCCAAAGAGTGGGTCGGCCTGGGCGCCCAGGTGATCGGCGCCTGCTGTGGCTTCGGTCCGGAATACATCGCCCCTCTGCGCGACGCGCTGCCCAAGAAAATCCCCGGGCGCTAGCCCGGGGAGGTTCGCAGGCCCGGCCCGGCTCTCCGGCGCGGCGGGCGCGACCTAGCGCTCGTTGTCGCCGACCGCCATGGCCTTGCGCCGCCGCCGGTCCACCACGAATTTGAGGATCGGCGCCGGCGGCAGGATGCTGGGCCGGGGAATGGCCATCTGTTCGCGCAGAAGTTCCGAATCTCCGCCCGTGGCATAGTCGGCAAGCAAAGTGCCGGAAGCTGTTCCACGTGAAACATTGGCCGCGTTGCAGGCCACCGAGGCAAACACATTGTCGCGGATACGGCCGAAAATATGGCCCTGGTTGCGCGTCGGCCCCAGCACGCCGTGCCAGGTATCGATGATCTCCACATCCTTCAGGCTGGGCCAGCGGCGCAGGATCGATTCATAGTGGTTGGCCCGGGCGCGGGCATACATCTCCGGCGTCGCCCGCATTTTCGGCAGAAAGTCGAAGGTGTTGCGCATCAGGATGCGACGGTCCTGAGTAATGCGCACGGTCGAGCCAGCCGGCGCCGACGGCAGAAGCCCGGCCTCGCCCGGTGCGCCGATGCCCTCCCATTCCTGATCGCTCAGCGGCCGCGTCAGGCTGGCGAACAGACCAGCCGGCACCATGCGCCACTTCGCCCACATCAAGCCAAGATGCGGCGAGTATGTATTGGTGCAGATGACGATGTTGGTCGCCTTGATTGTGCCCTTGGGGCAGGTCAGTTCATGCGGCTTGCCGTAGCGCATGGCCATGACCGGCGATTCCTCCAGCACCGTCACATTGGCCGGCATGGTGCGGGCGAGGCCGCGGGTCATGGCGGCGGGGTTCATCAGCGCCGTGCCGGGTGTGTGAACGCCCCAGCGATAGAAGTCGGAACCGGTACGGGTCTTGACCTCTTCCTTCGACAGGACCGAGTGCGGCGCCTGCAGTTTTTCCATGCCGCGGGCATAGCCTTCCAGCATGGCGTCACCGGTGTCGCCGGCGCTGACATAGAGCTGGCCCCAGTCGGACCACTGGCAGGAGATCTGGTTGTGCTCCACCAGATGCTTGAGCTGGTCGCGGCCGAACTCACTAAGCCGCTGCATGCTGCGGATCTTCGGGAAATCGGCCTCCGGCGGCTCGCCATGAAACCAGATGCCCAACACAAAGCCGGAGTTGCGGCCCGATACACCCCAACCGACACGCTGCCCCTCAATCAGGAAGACCCGGTCATCGGGTCGGTTCTCGGCCAGCCGGCGGGCGGCGGCCAGGCCCGTCACGCCGGCGCCGACCACCGCCCAGTCGCAGCTCATGTCGCCGTCCACGCGGCGCGGCGGCGACGCCTCCGGCAGAATATTGTACCAGCCGTTGGTATCGCCATCGTCAGGCGTAATGGTCGTCCTGGGCATCTGCCTCTCCAGCCTCCGGTGTCACGGTTGATTCATGGTAGCGCGGTCACGAACGCAGCGCATGGGTCATCGCGGCGATATGGCGCGGCTCGATGCCGCAGCAGCCGCCGATGACCGATACGCCGCCGGCGACCCAGCGGCGGGTGGCGGCGGCGAACTCCGCCTCGCTGCACACCTGGTCGAATTGCCATTTGGGCCATTTGATGCCGCCTGAATGGGGATAGGCCAGACGCGGCCCTGTCCAGTGGCGGGCGACCATGGCCAGGGCCGGATCGGTGACGTCAAAATTGCTGTG
The DNA here is from genome assembly GCA_040218575.1 of Alphaproteobacteria bacterium. Lineage (NCBI taxonomy): Bacteria > Pseudomonadati > Pseudomonadota > Alphaproteobacteria > Alphaproteobacteria bacterium. Next base: position 105,802 of record JAVJRE010000003.1, read on the forward strand.
CATGATGCCGACTGCGGCCCGCTCTGCTGCGGCCGCCGCGTTCAGGGCACCGGTCAGCAGCGGCAGCAGATCGTCCAGCAGCACACTGTCGGTCAGGGGCAGGCCACCGCCGCGCGTGGAGGCGATGACGGTCTTATTGTCGGCCCCCCAGCGGCAGGTGACGCCCAGCAACAGAGGCAGGCCGGAGGCCGCCGCCGCCTCGACAATGATCCGGCTGATTCGCGGCTCGGCCAGCATTTCCAGCACCAGCAGATCGACGCCTTCGTCCAGCAGATAGCCGATCTGCTCGTCATAGATACGGCGCAGGGCGGCGGACTCCGGCGCCTTGCCGCGATCACCGCGTTCGGCAAACGACGAGACGGAGCCGGCAATCCACACCGGCCGGCCGTCGGCGGCACTGGCCACCGCCTCGCGGGCGAGGCGCACGGCGCGGCGGTTATAGTCTTCCGTGCGGTGGCCGAGGCCGGCTGGCTCCAGCACATGGCGGGCGCAGGCGAAGGTGTTGGCTATATGGATGTCGGCGCCGGCGCGGATAAAGTCCTCATGAATCCGGCGCACCAGATGAGGATGGGTGTCGAGCGCTTCGGCGCTCCACGCCACGCCGTTCATGGGCACGCCGCGCCGTTCCAGTTCGGTGCCCATGGCGCCATCCAGCAGGATCAGATCACCGGCCATCATGGTGGTGCAAAGGTCGGCCATGGCTGCGTCTCCGGGTAAGGTCAGGGGGCCGCTTCAGGCGGGCCGGTGGAGGGTGGCCGGCTGGCGGGTGACGGTGGGGCGGCCGCGTTTGAAGACCATCAGCGGTGGCGCCAGTTCGGCGACAACGCCGGCCGCGTCGGTGTGATCGAGAATTACCAGATCGGCGGCCTTGCCGACCTCCAGACCATAATCGTCCAACCGCATGAGGCGCGCGGCGCGCGTCGTCACCATATGGAGGCAGGCCTCTATATCGGATCGCGCGCCCACATGGGCGATGTTGGCATAGAGATTGGCCATGCGCACCAGCGAGCAATCGCCGAAGGGGGTGAAGGGGTTCAGCACATTGTTGGTGGACAGCGCACAATTGACTCCGGCGTGGAGCAGCCGGTGCGCCGCCGTGACGCCACGGGGGTGGTTTTCGCTGTGATCGCGGCCCATGAGAAAGAGATCGGTGGACGGCAACACGGTCAGCGCCACGCCGGCATCGGCCAGGCGTCGGGCGGCGGCGTCAAATTGCGCCGGCGAGGCGGCGGCGAGCTTGGTGACGTGGCCGATAGCCACCCGTCCGCCATAGCCGAAGCGGTCGGTCAGGCGGCACACCTGGTCGAGATCCAGTCGCGTCGGATCGGCGCCGAAATCCAGGTGCATGTCGATGTCCACGTCGAACTCCCGCGCCATGGCGAAGACGCGGTCGATCTGGCCGGCGGGATCGGAGTCCGTATAGGGCGCCGCGCCGACAACCCGGCAACCGCGCTTGAGCGCCTCCACCATCAGATCGTCGGTGCCCGGATTGTTCAGCAGGCCTTCCTGAGGAAAGACGCAGATCTCCATATCGATGGCCCAGCGATATTCATCGATCAGAGGCAGCACACCGTCGAGTCCGCGCAGGCCAATGGCGGGGTCCACCTCCAACTGGGTACGCATGTGGGTGGCTCCCTGCAGGATGCACTTCTCCAGGGTGCGCCGCGCCCGCGTCTGCACGTCCTCGGCGGTGAAGCCTTTCTTGGCTTTGGCCACCTCGCCAATGGCTTCTTGCAGGTCACCTCGTTCCGATGCGCAGCGGTCGAGAATGCAGGACTTGTCCAGATGAATGTGGGATTCAACGAAACCGGGCGAGACGTAGCGGCCGGCGGCGTCATGCTGTGGCCCGTCCGCCGCCAGGTTCGGGGCGATCGCCGCGATGCGGCCGTCGGCGATGGCAATGTCCACGAGCGGGCGGGTGGCATCTGTGCCGATTCGGGCGTTGCGAATGATGCGGTCCATGGGTCCCTGTCTTGCTCTAGGCCGGCCGGTGGGGAACTGTGGGCCGGACCCGTTGTGGCCTCAACCCAGCCCGCCGTACGGGCCGGTCGGGGTTTCGCCAGGGTGGCGAACGGGGATCTGAAGAGGAGAGAGCGTGCTGCACACAGCCCAGGCCTATGGCGGCATGGTCGTCGCTCCGCATCATCTGGCCGCGGAGGCCGGACGCGACGTGCTGCGCGATGGCGGCAATGCCATTGAGGCGATGCTGGCGGCGGCGGCGGCCATCGCCGTGGTCTATCCGCACATGAATGGTCTTGGGGGTGACAATTTCTGGCTCATCCATGAGCCAGGCGAAACACCCCTGGCCATAGAAGCCTGCGGCACAGCGGCGAACGCCGCCACGCTGGCGCACTACCGTGACCGGGGGCTGGCGGAGATTCCCGGGCGCGGTCCGCTGGCCGCCCTGACCGTGGCGGGCGCCGTCGCCGGCTGGGGCGCGGCCCACGCCCTTTCCCAGCAACGCTGGGGCGGGCGACGGCGGCTGGCCGATCTGCTGGCGGCGGCCATCGGCCACGCGCGCGACGGATTTCCCGTCACTCGGTCGCAGGCCGAGACAACCGCCGATAAGCGGGACGGGCTGCAGGACGTTGCCGGATTCGCCGACCTGTTCCTGCCTGGCGGCAACGCCCCATCTGAAGGTGAGCGTTTTATCCAGCCGCTGCTGGCTGAGGTTCTGGAGGCGCTCGGCCGCGATGGCGCCGACAGTTTCTATCGTGGCGACATGGCGCGGCTGCTGGCGCACGGTCTGGCGGCGGCGGGCAGCCCGCTGCGGCTGGCCGATCTGGAGTCGTTTCAGGCGAAAGCGGTGGCGCCGCTGTCGGTTCCGGTGGCCGGCCATTCGGTGTTCAACCTGCCGCCACCCACCCAGGGTCTGGCCGCGTTGATGATTCTGGCCATCGCCGACCGGCTGGGCTCGACGCGCGGCGCGGACGAAAGCGCCTATGTGCATGGTCTGGTGGAGGCAACCAAACAAGCCTTTGTGGTGCGCGACCGGATTATCGGCGAGCCGCTGACCATGGCGGCGTCGCCGGCGATTTATCTGCAGCCGGCGGCGCTGGATGCCATGGCCGCGGCAATCGATCCGGCCGTGGCCGCGCCCTGGCCGCCGGCGCGGATCGGCGGCGATACGGTGTGGCTGGGTGCGGTGGACAGAGAGGGTCGCGCCGTCAGCTTCATCCAGAGCCTGTACTGGGAATTCGGCTCTGGCATCGTCGTGCCCGGTACTGGCATCGTCTGGCAGAACCGCGGCATGAGTTTTCGCCTGACAGACGGCCACCCCAATGTTCTGGGGCCCGGCCGGCGACCGTTCCATACCATCCAGCCGGCCCTGGCCCGGCTCAGCGACGGCCGGGTCATGGCCTATGGCACCATGGGCGGCGACGGCCAGCCGCAGACCCAGGCGCGACTGTTCACCGGTCATGTGCTGCGCGGCATGGGTCTGCAGGAAGTGGTTTCGGCGCCGCGCTGGCTGCTGGGCCGCACCTGGGGCGAGGAGACTTCCGCCCTGCGGCTTGAGTCCCGCTTCGCGCCGGAGGTGGTGCACGGGCTGCGCCAGCGGGGCCATGATGTGCGCCTGGCGGCGGACTTCGATTCCGTCATGGGTCATGCGGGGGCGCTGGTCGGCTGGCCCGACGGGCGCATCGAGGGCGCGGCCGATCCGCGCGGCGACGGCCAGGCCTGTGGAGTGTGAGTGATGGTGACAGACGCACTTCCCGCACAGATGACAGCGGTGCTGTTGACCGGCCATGGCGGGCCGGAGCGGCTTGAGGTAAGGCATGACGTGCCCGTGCCACAAGTGGCGGCCGGCGAGGTGCTGGTGCAGGTAGCGGCGGCCGGCATCAACAATACAGACATCAATACGCGGCTTGGCTGGTATGCCAAGTCCGTCACCGGCGGCACCGACCAGTCGGTGGCACTACCCGCCGCCGCGGATGATGATGGCGGCTGGTCCGGCGCCATTGCCTTTCCCCGCATCCAGGGGGCCGACGCGGCGGGGCGGATCGTCGCTGTCGGCGCCGGGGTGGCGGCGGGGCGTGTGGGCCAGCGGGTGCTGATCGAGCCATGCCTGCGGCGGCAGGACGCGACAGGCATCCTGCGGGCCGATTATCTGGGCTCGGAACGCGACGGTGCCTTCGCCCAGTATGTGGCAGTGCCGGCGAGCCACGCCCATGGAGTTAACAGCGCCCTCTCCGACAGCGAGTTGGCGGCGGTACCGTGCGCCGGCTCTACGGCGGCCAATCTTCTGACCCGCACTGCCGTCGGCGCCGGCGACCGGGTTCTGGTGACCGGCGCTTCCGGCGGCGTCGGCTCGTTCGCCGTGCAACTGGCCCATGCGCGTGGTGCCCACGTCGTCGCCGTGGCGGGCCGTGATAAGGAGCGAGAGGTCAGGGCGCTGGGCAGCCGCGAGGTGGTGCCGCGCGGCGAGTCGGTTCTCGCGGCGCTCGGCCCGGACAGCATTGACGTGGTGATTGACGTGGTCGGCGGCGCGGCGTGGCCGGAGCTGCTGGATGTGCTGCGGCCGGGCGGTCGCTATGGCGTGTCGGGCGCCATCGCCGGACCAATGGTCGGGCTCGATCTGCGGACACTCTATCTCAAGGATCTGGCGCTGCACGGCTGCACGGTGCTGGGCGAGGGCGTCTTCGCCGGCCTGATGACGGCGGTGGAGAGCGGCGCGGTCCGGCCGGTGGTGGCGGAGACCTTTCCGTTGGCCGAAATCCGGCGCGCCCAGGAGGTCTTTCAGGCCAAGGGCTTCGTCGGCAAGCTGGTGCTGATTCCACCACGGTGACGGCTGGTCCGAAGCCGGTCTAGCGCTTGCGTGCGACCAGACGAATGCCAGGCTTGAGGCTGAAGAAGAAGCGTTCGACGCTGAGGCCGTGATCGTCCATCAGGCGGGCGAGGCTGGTCCGGGTAAACCAGCACAGATGTTCCGGTGGTTTGACTTCCGGCCAGTCGAGCAGATTGCGCGGCCGGCGGAAGTGTCCGGCGTCCGGCGTGGTCAGGAACAGAACGCCGCCAGGCCGCAGCACACGGCCAAGGGCCTCGGCGAACGGATGCACGGCCGTCAGATGCTCGATGACCTCGGCGCAGTGGACCAGATCGAAGGCGGCCGGATGGCGCGCCGCGAAGTCCGGCAGATCGGCGGTTTCGAACCGGCAGGCGGGAAAGTCGTCCGTCGCGCGGGCAATGGCCTCGGCGTCAAGGTCAATGCCGGTCGCCTGATAGCCAGCCTCGTCGGCGGCGGCACAGGCAAAGCCCAGATTGCACCCGACATCGAGAAAGTCCCCGCCCCGGACAAAGGGCGCCAGGCGGGCAAGCCGTCGCCGGCTGCGGCGGATCTTGCGATGCCGTTTGGCATCGTAAGCGGGACTGGCATAGTAGCCACCATAGAAGCGGCCGAGCCAGGCGGCGTCCGGCATGGGCGCCAGCGCCAGGAAGCCGCAATCGTCACAGCGGTTGATGTGAAAGTCCGGCGTCCAGCCAAGCTCGCGAGCGACAGTCAGCACTCGTCGGCGGTCATCGTCCGCCCTGGCCGCCCTGGCCGCCCAGTCTGCGCCGGCGGCCACGTTGACAAACCGCCGGCTCCGGCAGACCGGGCAGTTGGGGCAGGGCTTGGCTGGTGAGGAAGCCGCGTGGGCCATGGGCTTGCTCCGGTCGGCCGCTGGGCGACTGAAGCTAAAGCAGGGGTCGCCCGCCGTGAAGCGGCGCTGCGCCCGAGATCCGCGGGTCAGGCGGTTTCGCCGGAGCTGGCGCTGTGATCGATGGCGGCGATGAGGGCCTGCAGCTCGTCGCTGGCCCGGTCAGCGCTGGCATGGTGGTGGTCGGTCATGGCCTCCCGTCGGGTCGGGCGGCCGGTGACAGAGCCAGTCCCGGCGCCGGCAGCGGGACCGGCATCCGCGCCGCGCGTTGGCGCAGGTGGTTGTGCGGGATTACCGCTGGTCTCGGTTTGGTCAACGCAGCGGGCGATTGCGACCATCAGGTGGCGCAGATCAATCGGCTTGGCGATGTGATCGTCCATGCCGGCGGCGAGGCACCGATCACGGTCGCTTTTCATGGCCGAGGCGGTGAGAGCGATTATGGGGACAGCACGCGCCGGCGCCTGCAGATTGCGGATGGCGCGGGTCGCCTGGACGCCATCCATTTCCGGCATCTGCACGTCCATCAGCACCAGATCGTAGGGTTGTGCCTGGACCGCATCCACCGCTTCCTTACCGTTGGCCACCAGATCGGTGCGGTGATTGAAACGGTGCAACAAGGTGGTGATCACCGCCTGGTTTACATGATTGTCCTCCGCCACCAGAATCCTGAGAGGCCGGGTAATGGCAAGGGATTCGGCATCGGCATGATCTTCGCGGGGCGGCATGCCCCGCCGGCAGCGAATGGAGAAGCGGAACGTGCTGCCGCGGCCCGGTGTGCTGGTGGCCGAAATCGTTCCGCCCAGTTGTTCGCTGAGCTCCTTGCAGATGGCAAGACCGAGACCGGTGCCGCTGAAATGACGGGAGTTCGAGCTATCGCCCTGGACGAAGCGGTCGAACAACCGCGGCAGTACCTCGGGATGAATACCGATTCCCGTGTCGCACACGGTGAAGAGCAGCTCTATGTCGCCACCATCCAGCATCTTGTGACCGACCGATACATCGACCTTGCCGGAATCGGTGAACTTGATGGCGTTGCCCACAAGATTGATGAGGATCTGACGAATGCGTCCGGCATCGCTGTTGAGAAACGGCGGAACGTCGGACTCGATGACCACCGTCAGGGGAAGCTTCTTCTCCCGCGCCTGCGGGCCGAGAATCGCGGTGACGCTGTCCGTCAGATCCCGCACCGGAAAATCATAGTGTTCGAACTCCACCTTGCCGGCCCGGAGTTTTGAGAAGTCGAGAATGTCATTGATGATGACCAGCAGCGCCTCCGCCGATTGCCGCGCGGTCAGCGCCATTTTCTCCTGCTCCGCCGCCAGGTCGGTGTCCAGAAGCAGGCCAAGCATCCCCAGAACGCCGTTCATGGGAGTGCGGATCTCGTGGCTCATTGTCGCGAGAAACTCCGACTTCGCGCGGTCGGCCGCCTGGGCCCGCTCTTTCTGCAGTTCCGCCTCGCGCGCCATGCGGGCGAACCGCTTGGCGTGGTCGCTCAACAGGTTGCGCGACTGCTCCAGCTCTTCATAGCTGTCTTTCAATATGCTTTCCGACAGCTTGTCGGCGTTGATGTCGCGCAATGAGCCGGCCAGCCGCTGGGGCTGTCCATCGGACGCCCAGACCGCCTGGCCGGCGGCATGATACCAGCGCCACTCGCCGGACCGTGTGCGCAGGCGGCATTTGAGGTCATAGGCCTGGCGCTTTTCCAGCAGCCGGCGGAAGGCTGCTTTGGCAAGCGTATGGTCGTCGGGATGCAGCAGGCTGGACAGGACGATGACGTCGTTGGCCAGTTCGAATTCACCGAAGCCAAGAAGCTGTTTGAAGCGCGGTGACAGCCACATGCGGTCGGCCTGAACGTCCCAGTCCCAGATGCCCACGTCAGCGCCGCGCACGGCCAGCTCAAAACGCTCTTTGGCGTCTTCCAGCTCATTGATCATGACATGGCGTTCGGTGACGTCGCGGGCGATACAGAACAGGCCGCCTTCCGTGGCCGGGACAGCAGTCCAGTTGAGCCAGCGCCACGACCCGTCAGCACAGCGGTAGCGGTTCTCGAAATCGACCACCGCCGCGCCGTCCTGCAGCAGGCGGGCACGGGCGAGAGTGGCGCTGGTGTCGTCGGGATGAACGAAGGAGAGATAAGGGCGCGACTTAAGCTGGGTTCGGGTCCAGCCGAGAACCCGTTCCCAGCTATCGTTCAGGTCGCGAAAGAACCCGTCGGCGCCGGCCACGCACAGCAGGTCATGGCTGGCGTCAAAGAAGGCGCGGAACGTTGAGGCGTCGTCAGCCGGAGACCGGGTCATGGCAGCACGCGCCCGGTCACGCGGTGGCGTTCAGCGCGCGCAGCCGGTTGACCAGCTGGGTGCCGAGTGCGCCGCCGCTGCCGCTCAACCGACGCTGAACGATAATGTCCAGCGCCGCGACGTGATGATCGACGATTGTCAGAACCCGACCGCGTTCAGCGGTGTGCTGGTTCAGAAGATCGCACAGGCTGGCAGCAATCTGGCTGAGCAGAGGGTAGTCGAAGGTGCCGCCCTGACCCTTCAGATTGTGGGCAATGGTGAACATGCGGTTGGTCGCGTCGTCCGGCGCGCGCTTGGTGCGCGCGGCAATGGCCAGGTCGCGGATGTAGCGAATCTCCGCCTCCGCCTGGGTAAGAAAGGCGCCGCCCAGCGCACTGACTTCCGCTTCTGCGGCGCGCAGGGCGGCTTCGGGATCGCTCGGGATGGTCTGGCCGTTGACGGACCGCCGGCCGGTGGTGGCCTGGGCTTGGCTGTCGGGCATGTCGTCCTCCAGTAGTAGGCTTGAGTAGTAATACAATCATAGATTGAATATTGGTTAATATATGTAACCGCGCATCACGGGCCTGCCGTATTGGCGTCAGAATGGCGCGGGAGACTGCGGCCAGGCATCGCCCCGTGTCGATGCGCCGGGAAACAGACGAGAGGCGAAGATGCTGTCCATTCATCATCGTATCCGGCCCTTGCACGTAGGCCGGCCCGCTGTGCTGATCGCCCTCCTGGTCGCCGGATTGACGACGGCCTTCATGGTATGGTCGCCGGCAGCGGCCGCTCAGGACGGCGCGGTGGTGACGGCACCGGACCCGGTGCTGCGGGTCAGTGGCAGCGGCGTGGTAGTCGCCGTGCCGGACATGGCCCGGTTCGAAGCCGGCGTGGTTGTGCAGGCGCGCACCGCCGGCCAGGCCCTGACCGCCAATGGGCAAGCCCTGAACGCGGCGCTGGAGCAGTTCGCCGGCCTGGGCATCGCCCGGCGCGATATACGTTCGACGCAGATCTCTCTGTCGCCGCTGTATGACCGTCCGGCCGGCGGGCAAGCGCCCCGCATCAGCGGCTATCAGGCAGCCAGCACCCTGCATCTGGTGATCCGTGATCTGGACCGGATCGGTGCCGTGCTGGATGCGGCGACGCAGGCCGGGCTCAACCAGGCCGGCGGCCTGTCCTTCGATGTCAGTGATCGGGTCGCCCTTGAGAATGAGGCGCTGGCCCTGGCGGTGGAGGCGGCGCTGGTCAAGGCCCGGGTGATGGCCGCCGCCGCCGGCGTGACGGCGGGACGAATCATCGAGCTGACCAGCGAGTCCCGGCAGGCGCCGCCGTACAGGACCATGGCGTTGGAAGCGCGGGCAGGTGATGGCAGTGTGCCGGTAGTGCCGGGCGAGCTGACCGTCAGCGCCGAGGTGCACCTGGTGATGGCGCTGACGGCGCCCTAGGTCGGCTGCTGCGCGAACCAGCGGGTGATGCGCTCGGCCGTGCCGGAGGGCGCGGTGAGGCCGAGACGGGTGCGTCGCCACAGCACGTCTTCAGCGGTGCGGGCCCATTCATGGGCGCGCAGCCAGCGCAACTCCACCGGGCTCATGCCGCCGCCCAGATCCGGCCCCAGATCGGCCAGCGCAGAACAGCCGGCCGTCAGATCAAGGGACAGGGTGCCGTAGGTACCGGCCAGGCGGTCGGCGAGAGCCGCCGGCATATCCGCCACACGCGTTCGTAGCGTAGCGGCAATGTCGTCAACGCCGCCGGCCGGCAGGTCGCCGCCGGGCAGAGTGGCCGCGGCGGCGTGGTCAAATTCGAGGGCGTGCACGGTCTGCCTGGCTGGCAGCACGGGCGTGGCGACAGGACGCAGAGCGATAACCGCGTTTGACAACAGGCTGCGCCGCAGAGTGGTCACCGGACCCCGGACCTGGCCGATGCGCGGCGCCATGCGGTCCAGTGCCTGGCGCGCCAGATGGCGGTGGGTGGTGAGCTTGCCGCCGACCACAGACAGCCGCGGCGGCACAGACGGCGCCAGATGCAGGGCATATTCGCGGGTGACGGCGCGGGCCTCGGCCCGGCCGTCATCGGCCAGCGCGCGGATGCCGGCAAAGGTGGCGACGACCTGGTCACGGGTCGGCGGTTGCCGGAACCAGCGGCCCACGACATTCAGCAGATAGGCGATTTCCTCCCCCGACGCTTCGATGGTGTCGGGCAGGCTGGTCAGTGGCGCGTCGGTGGTGCCGATCAGGCTAAAGTCCCGCTCATAGGGCAGGACGAAGACGATGCGGCGGTCCGCCGCCTGCAGGATATAGGCGTGATCGCCGTGGTGAAGCCGCGGCACCACGATATGACTGCCGCGGACCAGGCGCACGGGCAGGGCCTCGCCGCCGGCGATGACCTGCTGCTCCACCTGGCTGACCCATGGTCCGGCCACGTTGATCAGGCCGCGGGCGGCGACCTCGGCGCTGACGCCGCCGGGGCCGTTGGCGGCGAGGGTGATACGCCAGGTGCGCGGGTCGGCCTGGTCGGGACGGGCCGAGACGCAGCGGCTGCGGGTCAGGATGCGGGCGCCCATGCGGGCGGCATCCATGGCGGTGAGCACCGTAAGGCGCGAATCCTCGACCCAGGCATCGGAATAGGTGAAGGCGCGGCGCAACCCGGCTTTGAGGGGCGCGCCTTCCGGCGCTGCACTGAGATCGAGTCCGGCGCTGGCCGGTAGCGGCGGCGGCACCCGGCTGAACGGGCTGAGGGTGGTTGGCGCGCCACTCAGCAGGTCATAGAGCAGCAACCCCAGGCGCAGGCGCCAGGCGGGCCGCAGGTCGGAGTCATGGGGCAGCACAAAGCGCAGGGGCCGCACAATGTGCGGGGCTGCGGCGAGCAGGGCGCTGCGCTCGTTGAGGGACTGACGGACGAGGCCGAACGCGCCCTGTTCCAGATAGCGCAGTCCGCCATGGGCCAGCTTGCTGGAGGCCGACGAGGTGGCGGCGGCCAGGTCATCCTGTTCCACCAGAACGACGGACAGGCCGCGCAGCGCCGCCTCGCGGGCGATTGCCACGCCATTGATGCCGCCGCCAATGACGAGCAGGTCGCAGGATTCAGGGGCGGTCATGGCGCTGCCGGTGAACGGGACGGTAGGGGCCGCACCATAGAGGATGCCGAGGCGGTGGAGAATGGCGGCGGCCACCGTTGGCCGGTTGTGACGGGCTTGGCATCATCCGGCCCTGTCATCGGAAGGAGCCATCATGGCCGCTTTGCCATTGATCCTGGCGATTGATCAGGGAACCACCAGCACCCGCGCCCTGCTGTTTGATGGGGCCGGTGGCGTTCAGGCCACGGCGCAGGTGGCGCTGCCGCAGATATTTCCGCGCGACGGCTGGGTCGAGCATGACCCGGAAATCATCTGGCGGGACACGGTGCAGGTGTGCCGCGACGCTCTGGCGACGGCCAGCGACCGCGCGGTAGCCGCCGTCGGCATCACCAACCAGCGCGAGACCGCCATCGTGTGGGATCGTGCGTCCGGCCGGCCGGTCCACAACGCCATTGTCTGGCAGGACCGGCGCGGCGCCGCATTGTGCCAGCGCATGGTGGCGGATGGCCATGAGGCGATGATTCAGGCGCGCACCGGGCTGCTGGCGGACTCCTATTTCTCGGCCAGCAAGATCGTCTGGCTGCTGGACCATGTGGATGGCGCGCGGGCGGCGGCGCAAGCCGGACGGCTGGCCTTCGGCACGGTGGACAGTTTCCTGCTGTGGCGTCTGACCGACGGCAAGGTGCACGCCACAGACGCCACCAATGCGGCGCGCACGCTTCTGTTTGATGTTCATCGCCAGGACTGGGACGAAGATCTGCTGCGCCTGTTTGGTGTGCCACGGGCGATGCTGCCCGAGGTGGTGGATTGCGCCGGACGGTTCGGCGAAACGACGCCATCGCTGTTCGGCCAGACCATGGCGATTACCGGCATGGCCGGTGATCAACATGCGGCCATGGTGGGCCAGGCCTGCGTTGCGCCGGGCATGATGAAGGCAACTTTCGGTACCGGCGGTTTCATAATGCTGAATACCGGCGACAGGGTGGTCGCCTCCCGCAACCGTCTGCTGACCACCCCGGCGTGGCGGCTGGACGGCCGGGTGACCTGGGCGCTGGAAGGCAGCATCTTCGTGGCTGGTGCGGCGCTGCAGTGGCTGCGCGATGGTCTGGGCGTGATCGGTGCGGCGGCGGAGAGTGAGCCGCTGGCCCGCGCCCTGGACGGCAATGGCGGGGTTTATCTGGTGCCTGCCTTCACCGGCCTCGGCGCACCGCACTGGGATGCGGCGGCGCGCGGCGCGCTGTTCGGTCTGACGCGGGATACGGGGCGGGGCCATCTGGCGCGCGCCGCACTGGAGGCGGTGGCCTACCAGACCTGCGACCTGCTGCAGGCCATGCAGGCGGACGGTGCGCCTCCGCCGGCGACACTGCGGGTCGATGGCGGCATGGCGGTTAATGACTGGTTGATGCAGTTTCTGGCAGACATGGCGGACCTGCCGGTGGAACGGGCGGCGACGGCCGAAGCGACGGCGGCAGGCGCCGCCCTGCTGGCCGGCTATGGCGCGGGGCTCCATGAGTCGGTGGAGCGGGCGAGCCAGGTGTGGCGCGCCGCCGGCCGTTTCGACCCGGGCATGACGCTGGCCAGTCGGCAGGCGCTGGTCCGCGGCTGGCAGACGGCCATCGGCCGGCTGCGCGGTTCGCCGGCCTGACCCGAGAGTTTTTCGCGGCGGGCCCGTCGACCGGCGACGGGCAGCGCCCCTTTGCAGCGGCGCGCACGGCAGGCAAGCTTGCCGCCCCGTCCACCACCGCCCGCCGCCGTCCACCACCGCCAAGGAGAGAATCGTGCTGAACCACCTCGTTGCCCGCGCCAGCCGGGATACTGTGCCGCTGCGTATCATTGCCAAGGATGATCTGGCGGCGTGGCTGAAGACACAGCCCGCAGCGAACCAGGCGTGGGTTGCCGGTCAGGGGTTCACCGCCAAGGCCGGCAGCCATCTGGCGGTGCCTGACGGCAAGGGCGGCGTGACGCGGGTGCTGGTCGGGCAGAGCGCCAGTCGCCAGCCCTGGGACTATGCACGCCTGGCGACGGCACTGCCGGCCGGACGCTATGCCCTGGAGGGCCGGCCAGCGGCGTCGCTGGCCAGTCAGGTGGCGCTGGGCTGGGCGCTCGGCTGCTATGCTTTCACCCGCTACAAGGCCGACAGCAAGCCGAAGGCCAGCCTGGTGTGGCCGGCCCAGGCCGACAAACCGGGCGTCAGCGCGACGGTAGAGGCGATCGGCCTGGTGCGCGACCTGATCAACACCCCGGCCAATGACATGGGCCCGGCCGATCTGGCCGTCGCGGCCCGGACCCTGGCCCGACGCCACAAAGCGCGGATCAGCGTGACCACCGGCCAGCAGCTTCTGGCGCGCAACTACCCGACCATCCACATGGTCGGCCGAGCGGCCGGGCGTGGCGCGGAGCCGCGTCTGATTGATCTGAGCTGGGGGCGGGCGGCGCACCCGCGGGTGACACTGGTAGGCAAGGGCGTGTGCTTCGACACCGGCGGACTCGACTTGAAACCGGCCGCCGGCATGCTGGAGATGAAGAAGGACATGGGCGGTGCGGCCCATGTGCTGGGATTGGCCCACATGATCATGGCGGCGAAACTTCCGGTGCGGCTGCGGGTGCTGGTGCCGGCGGTGGAGAACAGCGTCTCCGGCAACGCCATGCGGCCGCGCGACATCGTTAAGACGCGCAAGGGCCTGACGGTGGAGATCGGCAATACGGACGCGGAAGGCCGTCTTGTGTTGTGCGATGCGCTGGCCGAGGCGGTGCGCGAGAAGCCGGCGATGATCGTTGACTATGCGACGCTGACCGGTGCGGCGCGGGTCGCCCTTGGCACCGACCTGCCGGCGCTGTTCTGCAATGACGACCGGTTGGCGGAGGATATTCTGCAGGCGGGCCAGGCGCTGGAAGACCCGCTGTGGCGGATGCCCCTGCACCAGCCCTATCGCGAGTTGATCCGCAGCCCCATCGCCGACCTTAACAATGTTTCCGATGGCCCCTTTGCCGGCGCCATCACGGCGGCGCTGTTCCTCGAACACTTTGTCGATGAGGCCACGCCGTGGGCGCATATTGATCTGATGGCCGGCAACCGGGCCGACCGGCCTGGCCGGCCGCGTGGCGGCGAGGCGCAAGCCCTGCGGGCGGTCTATCAGGCGATCGCCCGGCGCTTTCCGGCCGATGGCAAAAAGGCCCGGCGCTAATCGCGCAGCAGACCGGCATCGTCGTCCGCCGCCTGCAGATCGAAGGCGGCGCGCATGAGCGCCCGGGTGTAGGGGGCCCGCGGTTGCTCAAACACCTGATCGGCCGGACCGGCCTCCATGACATAGCCGTCCTTGAGCACGACAATATGGTCGGCGATAGCGCGGACCACTTTCAGGTCATGGCTGATGAACAGATAGGCCAGCTTGTGGCGGGCCTGAATGTCGCGCAGCAGGTCAATGACCTGCGCCTGAACGCTGCGATCCAGCGCGCTGGTGGGTTCGTCCAGAACGATGAAACGGGGTTTGAGGATCAGCGCCCGGGCGATGGAGACACGCTGGCGCTGACCGCCGGAGAACTCGTGGGGGTAGCGATGGCGGGTGGCGGGATCGAGCCCCACCTCGCCCATGACCTGGACGATCTGCTCGTCTCGCGCGCCTGCACGCAGGCCGGGCTGATGAACCCGCAACCCTTCCTCGATGATCTGGGCGATGGACATGCGCGGGCTGAGGCTGCCGAAGGGATCCTGAAAGACGATCTGCATGTCGCTGCGCAACCGGCGCAGGGCGCGGCCGCGCAAATCGCGGATGGACGTACCGTCGAAGCGGATATCGCCCTGGCTCGGAATCAGCCGCAGCAGGGCCATGCCCAGCGTCGTCTTGCCGGAGCCGGATTCACCGACCACGCCCAGGGTCTGGCCCTGGCGCACGGCCACCGGCACGTCGTTGACCGCCTTGACGTGGCCGCGGGTAAAGCGCAGGACGCCGCCCTTGATGGGATACCAGACCCGCAGGCTGGGGCTTTCAACGACGATGGGCGCGTCCGGCGCTGGCCCGGTCGGGCGGCCTGACGGCTCAGCCGACAGCAGGTGGCGGGTGTAGGCGTGCGCAGGATTGTCGAAGACGGCGGCGACCGCCCCTTGCTCGACGATTTTCCCCGCCTGCATGACGGCCACCAGGTCGGCGAAACGGCGGACGATCCCCAGATCATGGGTGATGAACAGCATGGCCATGCCAAGGTCCGACTGCAGCTGTTCCAGAAGCTCCAGTATCTGCGCCTGGATGGTGACGTCGAGCGCGGTAGTCGGCTCGTCGGCGATCAGCAGGTCCGGCTGGTTGGCCAGCGCCATGGCGATGACCACTCGCTGAATCTGACCGCCGGACAGTTCGTGGGGAAAGGCGCCGATACGCTGGCGCGCGTTGGACAGGCGGACCATGTCGAGCAGCTCCAGCACACGCGCCCGCGCCGCAGTCCGGCTCAGTCCCTGGTGCAGAATCAGGCTCTCGGCCACCTGGCGGCCGATGGTGTGGACCGGATTGAGGGCGGTCTTGGGCTCCTGGAAGATCATGCCGATCTCCGCCCCGCGCACCGCCCGTAGGCGGGCCTGCGGCGCTGCGATCATTTCTTCGCCCTTGAAGCGGATGGAGCCTCCGGGGTGGCGCGCCGTGGGGTAGGGCAATAGCTGCATGATGGACAGCGCGGTGACCGACTTGCCGCTGCCGCTCTCCCCCACCAAGGCCAGGGTCTCGCCCTTGTCCAGGGTCAGGCTGACGCCGTCCACCGCCGGAATGCGCCGCCCCTGGACGTGAAAGTCCACCGCCAGATCATCAATGCGCAACAGCGATCCGGCCATGGGTCAGGTGATTGCCTTGCGCGGATCAAAGGCGTCGCGCACCGCCTCGCCGATGAAGATGAGCAGGGTCAGCATGACGGCGACCACCATGAAGCCGGAGATGCCGAGCCAGGGTGACTGCGGATTGTTGCGGCCCTGCAGCAGCAGTTCACCAAGCGACGGCGAGCCCGGCGGCAGGCCGAATCCCAGAAAGTCCAGGCTGGTGAGGGTGGTGACCGAGCCGGCGGTGATGAACGGCACGAAAGTGATGGTCGCCACCATGGCATTGGGCAGCATATGACGGAGCATGAGGGTCAGGTTGCCGACGCCCAGACCGCGGGCGGCGCGCACATAGTCCAGATTGCGCGCCCGCAGGAACTCCGCCCTGACCACACCGACCAGCGACATCCAGCCGAACAGCAGCATGATGACGAAAATGGAAGCGACCCCCGGCACGATAAGGCTGGACAGGATGATCAGCAGGAAGAGCACCGGAATGCTGCCCCACATCTCCAGGAAGCGCTGGAACAGCAGGTCCGTCAGGCCGCCGAAATAGCCCTGGACTGCGCCGGCGGCGATTCCGATGACCGAGGTGAAGAAGGTCAGAACCAGGCCGAAGGCCACCGAGATGCGATAGCCGTGGATCATACGGGCCAGCACGTCACGCGCCTGGCTGTCGGTGCCCAGCCAGTTGCGCGCCGACGGCGGCGAGGGGGCGGGCCGGCCCAGATCGCGGATCACCGTGTCATGGCGAAACGGCACCAGCGGCCAGACGATCCAGCCCTTCTGCCGGATCAGATCCTGAACGAAGGGATCGCTGTACTCCGCCTCGGTGGCGAAATCACCACCGAAGGCGGTTTCCGGATAGGCCGTCAGGATCGGCGTGTAGAACGCGCCGTCGTAGCGCACCAGCAAGGGCCGGTCATTGGCGATGAAATCAGCGCCGAGACTGACGACGAAGAGCAGGGCAAAAATCCAGAACGACCAGTAGCCGCGCCGGTTGCGGCGAAAGCCATCGAGCCGCCGGCGGGTGATGGGTGTCAGGCGCAGCATGGCCACGGCGTCAGGTGGTCCTGCTCTCGAAGTCGATTCTGGGATCGACCACCACATACATCAGATCGCTGAGAATGCCGAACAGGAGGCCGATGAGAGAGAAAAACCAGAGCGTACCGAAGACCACCGGATAATCGCGGTTGATGACCGATTCGAAACCCAGCAGGCCAAGGCCATCCAGCGAGAAGATGTTCTCGATCAGCAGCGAACCGGTGAACAGAGCACCGAGGAAAGCGCCGGGAAAGCCGGCAATGACGATCAGCATGGCGTTGCGGAAGACATGGCCATAGAGAACGCGCCGCTCGCTCATGCCCTTGGACCGCGCGGTCATGACGTATTGCTTGTTGATCTCGTCGAGAAACGAGTTCTTGGTCAGCAGGGTCAGAGTGGCGAAACCGCCGATGGCCATGGCGCCGATCGGCAGCACCAGGTGCCACAGATAATCCAGGACCTTGCGCAGGTCATACCAGGGCAGATCGGCGACCTCGGGGCTTATGAGTCCGCGCAGGGGAAAGATCTGCCAGAAACTCCCGCCGGCAAACAGGATCATCAGCAGGATGGCGAAGAGGAAGCTGGGGATTGCCATGCCGATAATGACCGCATAGCTGGTCGCCACATCGAAACGGCTGCCGTCACGCACCGCCTTGGCGATGCCCAGCGGTATGGAAATGAGATAGGCCAGCAAGGTGGTCCACACGCCCAGCGAGATGGAAACCGGCATCTTGTCCACCACCAGTTCGACCACCGTTCGGTTGCTGCGGAAACTTTCGCCGAAATCGAAGCGGGCATAGTTGACGAGCATCTCCACATAACGGGTGAACATCGGCTTGTCGAAGCCGTAGAGCTGCTCGATTTCACGGATCAGATCGGGATCGAGTCCGCGGGCGCCGCGATAGCGGCTGGTGATATCGTTTTCGCTGCCGCGCAGGCCGTCGCCACCGCGTTCACCACCGACGGTATCGGCGCCGGCGCCGGAGAAGCGGGCGGTGGCGTCCACATCAATGCCCTGCAGCTCGGCCAGGGTCTGTTCCACCGGCCCGCCGGGGGCGGCCTGGATGATGAAGAAGTTGATGGTGACGATCCCGAGCAAAGTCGGGACGACAAGGAACAGCCGTCGCAGGATATAGGCGAACACGTGGTCAGGCGCGGTGCGGCAGAGGTCGGGTCATGGCCGTCGGCGCAGATGCTATTGCCCGTCCCCCGCCGTGTCCTGCACGTCGCCCAGGGCCGCCGCCTTGGCCGGATCCACCCACCATGTGTTGAAACCAAGGGCGTAGCGCGGCGGCGTGGCCGGCCGGGAGAACTTGTTCCAGTAGGCGACGCGGAAGGTGGCCAGGTGCCAGTGGGGCACATAGTAGAAGCCCCACTGCAGAACCCGGTCTAGCGCCCGGCTGGCGATGATCAGTGAGTCATAGTCCGGTGCATTGACGATGCGGTCAATCAGGTCGTCCACCACCGGGCTATGAACCCCGGCCAGATTGCCGCTGCCGGGGACGGCGGCGGCTTCCGACCCCCAGGAATCCCGCTGTTCGTTGCCGGGTGTGAAGGTGATAACGGTGCGGTCGATGACAATGTCGAAGTCATTGGAGTCGAGCCGGGACTGGTATTGGGAGGAATCGACGGTGCGGACACTGGCCTCGACGCCCAGGGTCTCCAGCGCCTGGACATAGGCGAGCGTGATCGGCTCGAAGGACGCGCTGACCAGCAGGAACTCGA
This sequence comes from Alphaproteobacteria bacterium, assembly GCA_040218575.1. Lineage (NCBI taxonomy): Bacteria > Pseudomonadati > Pseudomonadota > Alphaproteobacteria > Alphaproteobacteria bacterium. The sequence goes on from JAVJRE010000003.1 coordinate 124,351, forward strand.
TTTTCAGGGGCTCGCCCGAGTCCTGATTGACTCGCTTGCCGTCGCGGATCGGCCAGCCGGCCGCGTCCAGCAAGGCGGACGCCTCACGCAGATTGGCCCGATTGTTGCCGCTGCCGTCGGTGGCCGGCGGCTGATAGGCGGTAGTGAAGACCTCTGGCGGCAACTGATCGCGCCATGGTTCCAGCAGGGCCAGTTCGTCCGGCCCAGGCAGGCCCTTTGCCTCCATGTCGGTGTTGGTGAAATAGCTGCGCGAGCGGCGGTAGGACTCGAAGAAGAAGGTCTTGTTCATCCACTCGAAGTCCATGGCCAGGGTCAGGGCCTGGCGCACCCGGCGGTCGGCCAGGGCCGGCCGGCGGGTGTTGAGGGCGAAGCCCTGCATGCCCTGGGGAATATCGTTGGCGATTTCCTCCTTGATCAGACGGCCGTCACGCAGGGCCGGCGTGTCATAGGCGGTAGCCCATTCACGCGCCACATTCTCCTGAAAGAAATCAATGGCGCCGGCCTTCAACGCCTCGCGCTCCACGGCGCGGTCGCGATAATAGTCATAGCGGATGGTGGCCAAGTTGTTCTGCCCCACATTCACCGGCACGTTCCGGCCCCAGTAGTCGGCTACCCGCTCATAGGTGATGGAGCGGCCGGGATCGACCGCCTTGATCCGGTAGGGGCCACTACCCAGCGGCACGTCCAGCGTGGTCTCACCAAATTCGCGGGCCAGCCAGTAGTGTTTTGGCAGGATGGTCAGCTGGCCGATGATGGACGGCATCTCGCGGTTGATGGCGGTGCCGAAGTCGAAGCGCACCCGGTGATCGTCCAGTTTCTCAACCCCGGTCACCGCGCTCCAATACTCCCGCAACTGCGGATGGCCCTGAGTGGTCAAAGTCTCAAAACTCCACACCACATCGTCGGCGGTCAGCGGCACGCCGTCATGCCAGCGCGCCTCTGGCCGGAGGTTGTAAATGGCCCAACTGCGGTCTTCGGGATATTCGATCGACTGGGCCAGCAGGCCATAGGAGGAGAAGGCTTCATCCGAACTGCCGACCAGCAGAGTGTCGTAAATCAGGCCGAGCCCGGCGGCCGGATCACCCTTGAGGATAAAACCGTTGAGGGAATCGAACCCGCCATTGGCGCTGAGCACCACATCGCCGCCCTTCGGCGCGTCGGGATTGACATAGTCGAAGTGGGCGAAGTCGGGGCCGTATTTGAGGGTGCCGTGGATGGCGAAGCCATGGCTGACGGTGACGCCGGCGGTCACACCGGTGTCCTGGGCCGCGGTCGGCGGTAGGGGCCAGAACAGCACCAGGCTGAATACGGCGGCAAGAATGCCTACGCCAGATGTCAGGCGAAGCGCCATGGCACGTCCTCCGGGTTGCGGCCTACGGCGTGATTGTGCGCGGGCCGGGGCGGCGCAATCAAGGCTGAGGCCCCGGGACTCACGGCGAGTTGCGTCAGCCTCAGGCGGGATTCCCGACGACCCGCCCGGCGGAAAGCCGGGCAAGGGCGGCGCCATGCAGGGCGGCGGCGGCGGCCACCACATCGCCGCTTGAGGCCAGGGTCAGCGGGTCGCCGGACCAGTCGGTGATGCAGCCGCCGGCGCCGGTGACGACCGGCACCAATGCAGCGAAATCATAGGGTTTGAGCCGGGCGTCAACGCATAAGAGCACATGGCCGCTGGCCAGCAGGCCGTAGTTGTAGCAATCGCCGCCATAGACCACCGCCGACACGGCACCGGCCAGTCGGGCGAAGCCAGCGGCCTGAGCCTCACCGCTAAACATGGCGGGATCACCGGCATGAATGATCGTGCGGGAGAGGTCTTCGTCGCCGGCCGCCACATGCACGGGAATACCGTTGAGCGTGGTCGGACGGCCCAGGGCGCCGAGCCAGCGCTCCCCCATGGCCGGGTGATCGATGACGCCCAGCAGGGGCGTATGGCCCCGCCAGCAGGCAATCAGAGTACCGAACAGCGGCTTGCCGCTGATGAACTGTTTGGTGCCATCAATGGGATCGAGCACCCAGGTCAGATCGCTTGACCCTTCGCTGGCGCCGAACTCTTCACCGATAATGGAATCGTCCGGCCGCTCCTCCGCCAGGATCCGGCGCAAGGCTTGCTCGCACGTCCGGTCGGCAATGGTGACCGGCGATTCGTCGGCCTTGGAGTCGATGGCCAGGGGCTGGCGGAAGTGGCGCCGGCAGATCTCACCTGTGGCATCCGCCATGCGGCCGGCCAGTTGCAGGAGGTCGTCCGGCACATGTCCGGCCTGTATGGGGCCGCCCGATTGGGGTGGGGCCGGATCAGGGGGGCTGGTCATGACAGTTTCCCGCCTGCGGCGATCCTGGGGCGCCTGGGGCGGGGCGGCGCGGGACGAGGCTCAGGGCAGGGCCACCGGGGCGTTGCTGAGGCTGCGCAGATAGAGGATGAGGTCGGCCCGGTCTTCGGCCTTGCGGATGCCGGCGAAATTCATCTTGGTGCCGGGCACATAGGTGCGCGGACTGGCCAGGAACGCGTCCAGATTTTCAAAGGTCCAAGGCTGGTCGTCCGCCTGCATGGCATCGGAATAGCTGTAGCCGTCAGCCATTGCCGGCATGTTGCCAACGATATTCCACAGATTGGGTCCGACACGGTGGCTGCCGCCCTGGTCAAAGGTGTGACAGGCGGCGCACTTGCGGGCCTGGGTCTGGCCAGCGTCGAGGGATGCGGAGGCCAGCAGAACACCGATAGGCTCCGCGACAGTGGCAGGTTCGGCGGTGGCGCCGGCGGTTGCGCCATGGCCGCCAGTGGCGGCCACGGAAATGGCGCCGTCGCCGTGGCCATCGCCGGCCGATGCGCCGGGGTCACCATAGAGCATGTCGCCGGCATGGCCGATGACCACGAAGGCCAGCAGCCCGACCAGGACAGCACCGGCGATCTTGTTCAGTTCGAAAGACGACATAGCTGGCAGACCGCTGTGTAGAGGGAAGGGCGCAGGAAAGGGGAATGGCTGGCACGGGCCGGACGACACCGGCATAGTATCGCGGACAGGGGTATCGCGGACAGAGTGTTCGCGACAAGCGGACCGTAGGTAGCACCGGCCCGGCGCCAGCGTCAAAACACGGGTTTTGCGGCGAAAGGTCGCATGGCGCCACTGTCCGCCATCAGGCTTGCGGCCGCAGGGCGGCGGCCCGCACCACCAGTGTCGTTATTACGCACCGAGGCCCGCATCATGAGCCGTCCCATCATCGTCATTCCGGCCCGTATGCAGTCCAGCCGCCTGCCCGGCAAGCCGCTGGCCCTGATCGCCGGTCTGCCCATGATCGTTCACGTCTGGCAGCGGGCCATGGCGGCCGATCTGGGCCCGGTGGTGGTGGCCTGCGCCGAGGAAGAGATCGCCCAGGCGGTGCGGGCGGCCGGGGGCACGGCGGTGCTGACCGCGGCGGACCTGCCATCAGGCTCCGACCGGGTGCACGCGGCGCTGGCCACGTACGATCCCGACCGGCGGCACGACGTGGTGGTCAATCTGCAGGGCGATCTGCCGACGCTGGAGGCGCATTGCCTGCGCGCGCTGGTGGCGGTTCTGAATGATCCGGCGGTGGATATAGCCACCCTGGCGGCGCGCATCCATGACGCGGCCGAACGGGACAATCCCAATGTGGTCAAGGTCGCGGCGGCGCTGGACCGGCCGGATGCGCCGCCAGGGACGGCGCGTGACACCGCACGGGCGCTCTATTTCAGCCGGCTGCCGATTCCCCATGACCGCGGCGGCGCACCGCCGGATGGTGCACGGAGTGAGATGGGCGGCGCGGCGTCGGGCTCGAGCGGGCCCTGGCACTACCACCACATCGGCGTCTATGGCTGGCGCCGCGCCGCGCTGGATCGCTTCGTAGCCCTGCCGCCGGGAGTGTTGGAGCTGCGCGAGGGTCTGGAACAGCTTCGCGCCCTGGAGGCCGGTATGCGGATCGACGTGCGTCGCGTTGACGCTGTTCCGCTCGGCGTTGATACTCCGGCCGACCTCAGCCGGGCGCGCGACCTTCTGACCCCGCGATGACCACCGGCTTTGGTCTCGCCCCTACAGCTGACACCGGCGGACCGCAGCATGACCAAACCGTCGCCTGAACACCTGATCGCCTTCCAGGGCGAACCCGGGGCCAATTCCGATCTTGCCTGCCGGGCCGCCTTTCCCGATCTGGCGACGCTGCCGTGCGCCTCGTTCGAGGACACGTTTGCCGCCGTGCGCGAGGGCCGCGCCGGTCGCGCCATGATACCGATCGACAATTCGGTGGCAGGCCGGGTGGCGGATATCCACCATCTGTTGCCGGCTTCAGGCCTGCACATTACGGCCGAGCACTTTCACCGCATCAGCCATTGCCTGGTGGCGCCGCCGGGCCGCTCGCTCCGCGACGTGCAGCGGGTCTACAGCCATGTACACGCGCTGGGCCAGTGCCGCCGGTTCATCGCCGAACACGGGCTGCAGCCGGTGGTGCACAGCGATACCGCCGGCGCGGCGCGGATGGTGGCGGCAAGCGGCGAGGCCGGGGCAGCGGCCATCGCCACGGAACTGGCGGCGGAGATCTACGGGCTGGAGGTGCTGGCGCGGGATATCGAGGACGCGGCCCACAACACCACGCGGTTCGTCATCATGCAGGCGGCGGCGGACTGGCCGGCGGCCGGCAGCGGCGACATGGTGACGACCCTGGTGTTTCAGGTGCGCAGCGTTCCGGCGGCGCTGTACAAGGCGCTGGGTGGGTTCGCCACCAACGGCGTCAATATTACAAAGCTTGAGAGCTATATCATCGACGGCGCCTTCACGGTGGCGCAGTTCTATGCGGACCTGGAGGGTCATCCCGACGATCAGGCCATGCAGCACGCCTTTGAGGAGCTGGATTTCTTCACGGCCAGCCGGTCGATCCTGGGGGTTTATCCGGCCAGCCCGTTCCGCCGGCACGGTCATGACGGTCCGGCCTGAGCCGGCGCCGGCCGGGACTTAGACGCCCGGACTCGCGGGCCCGGACTCAACGGCCGGGCGTCAACCGTCCTGCAGCCAGTCGGTAATCAGGCGGCGGGCGATGCTGTCGGCCCGCGGCAGGCGGAAACTGCCATCGGCCGCATCGCGCAAGTCATCGCGATGGAGCCAGAGGGCCGCTTCTATTTCGTCGTGGTCGAGAGTCAGCGCGGTATCCGTGGCCTCCGCATAGAAGCCCAGCATGATGGAGGCGGGAAACGGCCAGGGCTGGGACGAGCTGTAGCGAATGCCGTCAAGCGGCAGGGTCAGGCCCACTTCTTCATGCACCTCCCGCGCCACGGCCATTTCCAGGCTTTCGCCCGGCTCGACGAAACCGGCGAGGGCGGAATAGGTGCCGACCGGCCAGTGTGGCGAGCGGCCGACCAGCGCCTGGTCGCCATGGGTGACGAGGACGATGATCGCCGGATCGGTGCGGGGGAAATGGGTGGCGCCGCAGGAATCGTTGGCGCAGCGGCGCACATGACCGCCATCGGCCGGTCGCGTACGGGCGCCGCACACGCCGCAATAGCCGTGCCGGCCATGCCAGTGGACCAGACCCCGGGCATAGGCCAGCAATGACCCCTCGAAGCGGGGCAGCAGCGGGCCGGCCTGGCGCAGATCGGTGAAGGCGCCGAGCGCCGCCAGCGGCGGCTCCGCCGCCCGTGACAGATCGGCGGCGAAATAGTGGCGGCGATCATAGACGCCGAGATAGATGGGCGTGTCGCCTTCAGCCTCTATGGCCGCCCATTCGTTGGCCGTGAGAAATCGCGGGGCGGGCGGTGCGCCGGTGGCGGCCTGTGGTTCGGCGGCGAACAGATTGTAGTCACGCCAGACCGGCACGATGCGGGCATCGGCGGAGGCCAGCGATTGGCTGAGCCAGGACTCGTCGCGTCGCTGGTGGCTGCGACGGTCGAGTCTGGGTTCGGCGTAGAAATGGGGTCGATAAGAATCGCCGCGCGTCATGGCGGCGAGAGTGGCACACGCCCTGCGCCGCGGCAAAGGGCCGGGGCACGGCACGTATCGGCGCGCGGCGCGCCTGTGCTAAGGAACGGCTTCCCACAGCCAGCCGCCGGATATGAGCCAGATCAGCGCCACACCCGCGCCTTCGCCCCTGCGGCGGGGCATCGCCATCGCCGCCGTCCTGTCGCTGGCCAATATGCTGGGAACTTTCTTTCGCAGCTCCAACGCGGTTATTGCGCCCGAACTCATTCGCGAGCTCGCCTTTACGCCCGAGATGCTCGGCACCATGACCAGTGTGCTGTTCATCACGGTGGCCCTTGTGCAATTGCCTTATGGCATCATTCTTGATCGCTTCGGTCCCCGGCGGATCATCGTCTCGCAGCTCTTTCTGGCCATCGGCGGCGCCGTTCTGTTCTCCGTCGGCCATTCGCTGGCGGTCCTGACCGCCGGCCAGGCGCTGCTGGGGCTCGGCACCACGGGCATCTTCATGGGGGCGGTGGTCCTGGTGTCGCGCTGGTTTCCGGCCGACCGTCTGGCGCTTGGCATGGCGGTTATCATGGGCATGTCGAACTTCGGCAATCTGATGGCGGCGACGCCGCTGGCCTTTGCCGTGGATCTGTTCGGCTGGCGCAACGTGTATCTCTCCATCGCCGTCATCGTCGTGGCGATCATGGGTCTGGTGCTGGCGGTGGTGCGGGATGCGCCGCCCGATCACGCCTGGCACAGCCGCAGCCGCGAGTCGTGGCGGGCGGCGGTACGCGGTCTGGCCGAGGTGCTGACCAACCGGTCTTTCCTGCTGCTGTTGCCCATTCCCTATATTCTCTATTCGTCGGGCATGGCGGTGCGTGGCCTGTGGGGCGGCCCTTTCCTGCAGGATGTGTTCGGGCTGGACACCGTGGCGCGCGGCAATGTGCTGATGATCTTCGCCATCGTCGGCATGTTCGGTCCCATGCTGTTCGGTCCCATGGACCGCTGGTTCAACAGTCGCCGGCTGGTGGCGCTGGGTGGCGGCATAGTCAGTGTTGCGGCGCTGGCCCTGCTGGCGACGGTGGGCGGCTACGCGGTGTGGAGCACCAGCCTGCTGTTCGGTCTGTTTGCGCTGGGCGGATCGTTCTTCACGGTGGTCATGGCCCAGGCGCGCAACCTGCTGCCCGACCGCCTGACCGGCCGCGCCATGACGGCGCTGAACGCCGCGGGATTTCTGGGCTCGGCCATCACCCAGGCGCTGACCGGAGCGCTGGTCGGGGCCTTTACGCCGGCCGGCGAGCCGACCCCGGAAATCGGCTATCTGGTGATGTTCGGCTATCTGGCGGTGGTCTTCGCCATCGGCCTGGCGATCTATGCGCGAGCGCCCGATACCCGGCCGCGCGACGACGGATCCCACGCCAACGATTGAGCGGCGGGCCGGCGGAAAGCGCCGGTCACACCGGGTCGCGAGGGCAATCCGGCGGCGGGTCCGGCCATATGGTCCGTCCACCAGGTGCCGGGCGGTGGTCCCTTGGCGACTCCCGGCCGGAAACTGATATATTGGCGGCGGGAGGTCGGCTGCGGACGGGCCGCTCGCCAACCCGGTCAGGTCCGGAAGGAAGCAGCCGTAACGAGTTTCGCCCGGGTCGCATGTCCGGCCTCCTACCTCGATTGCCGGCGATTATCCGGCCCCGCCGTTGCGCCGCGGCCGCCACCAGAAACGGCCTCTATGTCTGATGCGACTGACAGTCCTGCAGCGAGTGGCGCCTTGAACGGCACCGGCGCCCCGAACGAGGCCGGCGGCGAGGAATCGGCGGCGCGGCGCTATCAGGTGCTGGCCCGCAAGTACCGGCCCCTGACCTTCGCCCACATGGTGGGGCAGGAGGCGCTTGTCCGCACCCTGACCAACGCCATCGACTCCGGCCGTCTGGCCCACGCCTTTCTGTTCACCGGCGTACGTGGCGTCGGCAAGACAACGGCGGCTCGTATTCTGGCGCGGGCCCTCAACTGCACCGGCGATGCGGCGGCCGACGGCGGGCCGACGGCGAACCCCTGCGGTGTGTGCGAGAACTGTCGCGCCATCGCCGAGGACCGGCACGTGGACGTCATCGAGATGGACGCCGCCAGCCGCACCGGCGTTGACGACATCCGCGAGATTATCGAGGGCGTGCGCTACCGGCCGGTGATGGGACGCTACAAGATCTACATCATCGACGAAGTGCACATGCTGAGCCGCAACGCCTTCAACGCCTTGCTGAAGACGCTGGAAGAACCACCGGCCCATGTGAAGTTTATCTTCGCCACCACCGAGGCGCGCCGGTTGCCGGTTACGGTTCTGTCGCGGTGCCAGCGCTTCGATCTGCGCCGTATCGACAGTGACGCGCTGAAAGCCTATCTGGCGCGGCTGGCGACAGCCGAGGGAGTCGTGCTGCAGGCGGACGCCCTGTCGCTGCTGGTGCGCGGCGCCGATGGCTCCGCCCGCGATGGCATCAGCCTGTTGGATCAGGCGATCTCTCATGCGGGCGCCGATGGCGCGGTGGCCGTGGACGATTCAGCCCGCCGCACCGTTTCGGCCGCCACCGTACGGCGCATGATGGGGCTGGCCGACCGCCACCGCATCGTTGACCTGTTTGAGCGTCTGATGGCCGGTGACGCGGCGGCGGTGCTGGACCAGTTCGCAGCGCTCTACGCCGACAGCGCCGATCCCGAACAGGTGTTGCAGGACCTGCTTGACCTGACCCACTGGCTGACCCGGCGCAAGGTGGTGGGCCCGGCGGCGGACGCCGACGCGGTGAGCGAGGATGAGGCGGTGCGCGGCGCCGCTCTGGCCGAGCGGCTGACCATGGGCGAGCTTGGCCGCGCGTGGCAGATCCTGTTCAAGGGCCTGGAGGAAGTGCAGGCCGCCCCGATGGGCGCGCGGGCGACGGAGATGGTCCTGCTGCGCCTGGTCTATGCGGTGGATCTGCCGACACCGGACCGCCTGACGTCAAGCGATGACGCGGGCCGGAGCGGAAGCGGGTCGCCCGACCGTGGCGGCGAGGCCGCGGCAGAGCGCGTGGCGCCAGCGGTCGCCGGGGCGGCCGGCCCGTCGCCACAGGCGCTGCCGGCAGAGCGGGCGCGAGGGCCGGCCATGCGGGCATCTGACGGCGTTGGGTTTGAGGATCGCGGGTTTGAGGGTCAGGCGGCAGATCGCCGCGATGGGAGCGCGTCCGACAGGGCCATGCCACAGACCTTTGAGGCGCTGGTGGCGCTGGTCGCCGACAAACGCGAGCCGGTCCTGCGCAGCCATCTGCTGCATGATGTGCGCCTGGTGTCCTTCGCTCCCGGCGACGTGTCGCTGCACCTGCTGGACGGCGCGCCACGGGACCTGCCGGGACGACTGGTGCGCAAGCTCGATCTGTGGACGGGCCGCAAGTGGACCGTGCAGGCCGTGGCCAGCGACGAAGCGGCGCCGACCATCACCGCCCAGAAGGAAGCCCGGGCGGCGGAAGACCGTGAATCGGCGCTGGAGGACTCCCTCGTCCGGGCCACCCTGGACGCCTTTCCCGGAGCCCGGGTGAAGACAGTGCGGCCGGACCGCGGTGAGAGAACACCGGACGCGGCCGGATAGTGCGGCCTGACCTGGCCGGTCCCTGCTTCTTTGCGACCGCCGCGTTACCTGGACACACAGCGCGACCCAATCCCACGATCACATGACAGGACAACAGTGATGAAGAATCTCGGCAAGCTGATGAAGCAGGCGCAGGAAATGCAGGGCCGCATGGCGGACATGCAGGAGGCGCTGAGCCAGATGGAGGCGACCGGTGAGTCCGGCGGTGGCATGGTCAAGGCAACGGTCAATGGCAAGGGAGAAGCGCTGCGTATGCGGATTGATCCGAGTCTGCTGACGCCGGCGGAGCGCGAGATGGTGGAGGATCTGGTGGTGGCGGCGATCAATGATGCACGGCGCAAGGCGGAAGTCCTGGCGGCGGAGGAGATGAGCAAGCTGACCGGCGGGCTGGAGCTGCCGCCGGGCGTCAAGCTGCCGTTCTGACAGGCCACGTCCGGCCATGGCCCGCCACGCCCCCGAAGACAATGAGATCGGCCGGCTTATCGCCATGCTGGCCCGTATTCCGGGTTTTGGACCACGCTCGGCGCGCCGCGCCGCCCTGCATATGATCGAACACCGGCAGGCGCTGCTGGAGCCGCTGATTGGCGCGCTCGCGGCGGCCCGCGACACGGTAAAAACGTGCAGCGTGTGCGGCAATCTGGATACGAGTGAGCCGTGCGCCATCTGTGTCGCCGGCAACCGCGACGACACCCAGTTGTGCGTGGTGGAGGATGTGGCCGATCTGTGGGCTCTGGAGCGGACCCGCTCATACCGCGGCCGCTACCATGTGCTGGGTGGCGTTCTGTCGGCGCTTGATGGAATCGGCCCTGATGAGCTGCGTATGGAATCCCTGGTCAGACGGGTTCGGCAGGGCGGGGTCGACGAAGTGATTCTGGCACTTGGCGCAACCGTCGACGGTCAGACCACGGCACACTACATCACCGACCGCCTGGCGCCGTATGCCGAGCGCGTCACCCGTCTGGCCCACGGCATGCCGGTAGGCGGCGAACTGGATTATCTGGACGATGGCACCCTGACCGCGGCGCTCAATGCGCGCCGCTCGCTCAAGGCGGACCGTTGAGCCCGCGGGATTCGGAGGGCAATAGATTTTCTAGGGCCAGCCGCTAGTCAGTCTCTGGTTGATCCTGACCGGGGCCGACTTATTCTGAAGGTCCATGCAGGGCGATGGCCCTCTATGGCTGACAGTCCGGCCCCTCCCCTGTCCGGACGGATGGCGGCCATGCGGCAACTGGCACTATTTCAGGTCCCCCAATGAAACACGATGCTCCGGCCACCGGCCGCTCATTGACTCTGACCTTCGAGAGCTGGAATCGGGCGCGGCGCCAGTTGTCCATGGTGTGGCGTGTCGGCGACCTCCGATTCACCACATCGTTCTGGTACGACAGCGTGGACCTGCCGGCGCTGGAAGCGACCTATGGCCGGCAGGCCATGGAGCGCATCTATTTCCACATCATGGCGTATGAGGGGCTGAAACTGTGCAGCCTGCGGCCCGATGCCATTGACCTTGGCGATTTTGCCCGTTTTCACACCCGTTCGTTCGAGGCTGCATGGCGCACCACCATGCAGAATGTGTGGCAGCAATGGCGCTATGAGAACGACGATCCGGATTATGCGGGGCCGACTTTCACCAGCACGCCGGTAGCCGACGATTTCCCGCTGCTGACGGCGCCGGACGGACCGGCCAAGGTGCTCAGCTTCTGTGGCGGCGGCAAGGACAGCATTGTCGCCTTGAAGCTGCTTGAGCGGGCCGGCATCCCCCATGACAGCTTTGTCTATTCAAGCTCCGCCTATGGCATGGCCGAGCCGCAGCACCGGCTGTCCAACAAATTGCTGGACCATGCCACGCCAGAGCGTCGCCACGCCCAGTGGATTTATGACGATTTCATGGATTCGCCGGTGCTACAGCTCAATGATCGCTACCGCACCCTGACCCTGACGGCGGCGGAAACACCCACCAGCCTGATGGCCTGTCTGCCCATTGCCCTGACCCACGGTCACCAGGCCATTTCCCTTGGTCACGAGCGCAGCGCCGATACCGGCCAGGTGGTCTGGCAGAAAACCGGCGAAGACATCAACCATCAGTGGGGCAAGTCCTTCGCGGCCGAACAGGTGTTTAACAGCTATCTGGCGGGGCACCTGGTCTCCAACTACCACTACTTCAGCCTGCTGAAGCCGATCTATGATACGGCCATCTTCAACCTGCTGCGGCGTGACCTGAATGCGGTGCCGGCCACCCATTCGTGCAACATCGACAAGCCGTGGTGCAAGCGCTGCCCCAAGTGCGCCTATGTCTGGCTGAACTACATGGCGTGGCTGCCGGTTGATCTGGTGCGCTCGATCTTCCACGACAATCTGTTCGACCTGGCGGAGAATCAGATTCACTTCCGCCAGTTGCTCGGTCTCGAAGACCAGTTGCCGTTCGAATGCATCGGTCAGCGCGACGAGGTGCGGCTGGCCTTCGAGATGTGCCGCCTGAAAGGTCTGACCGGCAAGGCGATGGATGTGTTCAAGGCCGAGGTCGGACGGGTCGACGTGGACGGACTGCTGGACCGCTATCTGGACGTGGCGCCGGACCTGAGCGCGATTCCGGCGGAGATTCGCCAGCCCATCATCGCCCAGATGCGGGCGGTGGCTGGCGAGGCCCGCGCCTATGTGGCGGACGTGCGCGCCGCCGCGTTGGTTACGGCCTGACGCCGGACCTGGTAGTCAGACCGGGGCCGGCCCGCCACACAGGGGCCGGCTGGCGGCGCGGGCGGGCCTGTCACTCCGGTTTGGCCGGGCCGGCGGCCTGTGGGTCAAGGCCCAGACGGGGCGTGTCGCCATTACCATCGGCGGCCAGTTCGATGTCGAGGATGGTCTCGCCGCGACTGGCCACCTTGCTGGCCGACGTAGCGATCTCTCCCAGATCGTCTTCCGCCTGACGGAAGTGGCGCTGCAGATTGCCAACCCGTTTGTGCAGCCGGTCCACGTCCAGCATCATGGTTTCCACTTCCTTCTGGATGAGTCCGGCTTGTTCGCGCATGCGGACATCCTTCAGAACCGCCCGGATGGTGTTGAGGGTCGCCCAAAGGGTGGTGGGCGAAACCACATAGACGCGGGCGCGATAGGATTCTTCCACCACCTTCTGAAAGTTGGCGTGCAGTTCCGCATAGACCGCTTCGGACGGCACGAACATGAGGGCTGATTCCGCCGTCTCGCCGGTGATGATGTAGCGCCCGGCGATGTCGCGGATATGCTTGATGAATGAGGTTTCGAACAGGCGCGTCGCCTGGCGCCGGGCTTCGTCCGTCTCTGCCGCGCGCAGCGCCTGATAGCCCTCCAGAGGGAACTTGGAATCGATGGCGATGGGCCCCGGCGGGTTGGGCAGGCGGATCAGGCAGTCGGCCCGGTTGCGGTTTGACAGAGTCGCCTGAAACTCATAGGCCGATGGCGGCAGAACACTTTCCACCAGATCCTTGAGCTGGATCTCTCCGAAGGCGCCACGCGCCTGCTTGTTGGACAGAATGTCCTGCAGGCCGACCATCTGGGTGGACAGTTGGGCGATGTTCTTCTGGGCCGCATCGATCACCGCCAGCCGCTCGTGCAGCTTGCCCATGACCTCGCCGGTCCTGGTGTGCTGGGTCTGCAACGACTCGGTCACTCTCTGGCTGACCGCCTCCAGCCGCAGGTTGAGAGTCTGGCTGAGCTGGCGTTCCTGGGTTTGCAGGCTTTCGGCCAGCCGCTGCTGGGCGGCGGCGGTCTGTTCGGCCATCTGCGCCAGGCGGCCCTCAAGAGCTGTCTGGCTGGCCACCAACCGCTCCATAGGGTGGTGCGCCGCGGCGCCACCGCGGCGACCGCGCAGAAGGGCAAAGGCGAGGGCGGCGGCAACCGCCGCCAGCAAAGCGACGAGCAACGTGGTCCAGTCGATCATGCGTGTATCATCTGTCCCGTTTTTGCTTGCGGACCTGCCGCCCGGCGGGCGGCAAATCCTGTCCTTCGGCTTGACCGGCACCGATGGGCCCCATAAGTAAGCCACCCTACACCAAGCCCACGTCCACCGTCGCCACTGGTCAAATCCGTATCCTGGTCCCATGGCTCTGCTGCCCATCATCATCGCCCCGGACCCGCGCCTGAAGCGGGTGGCCCACCCCGTCGCCGGCGTCGGCGCGGACGAACGGCGGCTGATGGATGACATGCTGGAGACCATGTACGCCGCACCGGGAATCGGCCTGGCCGCGCCGCAGGTGGGGGACCCGCGCCGGATCATCGTGGTGGATGTCAGCAAGGATAATTCAGCCCCCCTGCGTATGGCCAATCCGCAGCTTCTGGAGTCCTCTGATGTGCTGGCAGACTATGAGGAGGGCTGCCTCTCGCTGCCCGATCAGTATGCGCCGGTACGCCGGCCCGACCATATTGTGGTGCGCTACCTGGATCATGAAGGCGAGATGCGCGAACTGACGGCCGACGGCGTACTGGCAACGGCAATCCAGCACGAGATGGACCATCTGGATGGTATCCTCTTCGTCGATCATCTGAGCAGCCTGAAGCGGTCGATGGTTCTGCGGCGGCTGCAAAAGTTGAAGAAGCTACAGGACGAGGCCGTGGCGACCGTCTGACGGGATGCCGGGCGCCATCGCCGTCGGAGAGAGCATATGCGTCTGGCTTTCATGGGAACGCCTGAGTTCGCCCTGCCGGCGCTGGACGCGGTGCGTGAGGCCGGCCACCACGTGGTTGCGGTCTACAGCCAGCCGGCCCGTCCGGCCGGCCGCGGCAAACACCTTATGGAATCGCCGGTGGCGCGCCACGCGGCAGAGCTGGGCCTGCCGGTGCACACGCCGGCGACGCTGCATGATGCAGTGGCGCAGCAGGCGTTCGCGGCCTTGCAGGCGGATGCAGCGGTGGTCGTCGCCTATGGGCTGTTGCTGCCGCCGCCCATGCTGCAGGCGCCGCATTTCGGATGTCTCAATATCCATGGGTCATTGCTGCCGCGCTGGCGTGGCGCGGCGCCAATCGAACGCGCCATTCTGGCCGGCGACCGGCAAAGCGGCGTGACCATCATGCAGATGGATGAAGGGCTCGACACGGGTCCGATACTGCTGCAATCGCCGGTGGAGATCGGACCGCAGATGACCGGTGGCGAATTGCGTCAGACGCTTGCCCGGGTCGGCGCGTGGCTGGTGTGCCGGGCGCTGGAAGGCCTGGCAACGGGGAGCTGTGTGCCCCGACCGCAGCCGGAGGAAGGTGGCCTGCCGGCACCGAAGATCCGTCGCCGGGACAGGGCTCTCGACTGGCGGCAGCCGGCGGCGACGCTGGCCCGGGTCGTGCGCGCCTTCGCCCCGACGCCGGGCGCCTGGTGTGTTCTGCCGGAAGGGACGGACGAGCGCGGCGAGCGGCAGCTCAAGGTGCTGCAGGCCCGCGTGGTGGGCGGCATCGCGACCGGCCGCCACATGCCGGGCACGGTGCTGGACGACCGGCTGACCATCGCTTGCGGCGAGGGCGCACTGGGCCTTGATGTGGTGCAGCGCGGCGGCCGGGCGTCGATGGCCGCCGCCGCCTTCCTGCGCGGCTATGACCTGCCGGCGGGAGCGCGGTTGCCGCCGCCGGTTGAAGGCGCAGGCGCCTGATGGGGCGCTGGAAACTGACCGTCGAGTATGACGGACGCGCCTATGTAGGGTGGCAGCGGCAGGACAACGGCCCGTCCGTTCAGGCCGCGCTGGAGGCGGCGGTAGGCGCCTTCTGCGGCGAGAGCGTGACGGTGTGGGGGGCGGGCCGGACCGACGCCGGCGTCCATGCGGCAGGCCAGGTGTGTCATGTGGATCTGGCGCGGTCGTGGCCGGCAAAAACGGTGCGCGACGCCATCAACTATCATCTGGGGGACGCGGCCATTGCGGTGGTCGAGGCCCTGGCGGTGGCCGGTGATTTCGATGCGCGGTTCAGCGCCACAGAGCGGCGGTATTGTTATCGTCTGGTCAACCGCCGGGCGCGACTGGCGCTTGACGCCGGACGGGCCTGGCATGTGCCGCAGCCGCTTGACGCGGTGGCCATGGACCAGGCGGCGCGCGTACTGGAAGGGCGGCACGACTTCACCAGTTTCCGTTCTGTCCATTGTCAGGCGCAATCGCCGGTCCGCACCCTGGACCGACTGCGCGTGACCCGGCGCGGCGCGGTCATTGAGATCGAAGCCCGGGCGCGCAGCTTTCTGCACAACCAGGTACGGATCATGGCCGGATCTCTCAAGCTGGTTGGCGAGGGGAAATGGTCAGCCGGGGATATGGCGGCGGCACTGGCGGCGAAGAGCCGTGCCCGGGCCGGGCCGACCGCGCCGGCGGCGGGCCTGACCCTTGTGGCCGTGGTCTATGGTGCGGTGGGGAATAGCGTCTGCGTGGTTGACCCCTTAGCGGACCACGCCTAAGTCTGGCCAGCGGCGAGTGTGTCGCAGGTGAGAGATGCGATGACCGACGCCGGTAGCGATAAGCCAGACGAACCACCCCGCCCGCCGGCCATCGTGCCGGTCCTGTTGATTATGGTCAGTTCCCTGTCGATCCTGTCGGGCGACCTGTACCTGCCCAGCATGCCGCTGTTGCAGACGGTATTCAGCGCCGATGCCGGGCAGGTGCAGCTCACCATCAGCCTGAACCTGGCCGGGTTTGCCCTGGGCATGCTGGTGTGGGGCCCGGCGTCAGATCGTTTTGGCCGGCGACCGATGTTCGTGG
The DNA here is from genome assembly GCA_040218575.1 of Alphaproteobacteria bacterium. Taxonomy (NCBI): domain Bacteria; kingdom Pseudomonadati; phylum Pseudomonadota; class Alphaproteobacteria; species Alphaproteobacteria bacterium. Next base: position 140,553 of record JAVJRE010000003.1, read on the forward strand.
TGGCCCTGGTGTTGTTCGCCCTGGCCAGCCTGGCTTGCGCCGCGGCGCCGTCCATCTCCACCCTGATTGCCGCACGTTTTCTGCAGGGTGCGGCGGCCAGTGCCGAAGTGGCGCTGGGCTTTGCGGTGATCCGTGACCTCTATCGCGATAAGGACGCGGTACGACTGCTGGCGCTGCTGGGCATGGTTATCGCGGTGGTGCCCATGCTGGGACCGGTGGCCGGCGGCTATATCCTGGCCTGGTTCGGGTGGCAGGCGAACTTCATCCTGCTCGCCGCCGGCGGTGGCGTGGCGGCGGTGGCGATCCGTCTGTGGCTGCCGGAATCCAATCCGGATCGCGACCGCCATGCCCTCAGACCCTATGTGTTCCTGTCGACCTATGCACGAATCTGGTGGAACCGACAGTTCGTGGTCATGGCGGGGCTCAGTGGTCTTGGCTTTGCGATGCTGATGACCTTCATCACCGTCGCACCGTTCTATGTCATCGATGTCCATGGCTATGCGCCGGAAACCTATGGCATTTATCAGGGCGCCATTGTGGCTGGCTACATCGTCGGCAGCCTGTTTGCGCACCGGATGGTGGCCCGGCTTGGTCTGGCCGGTCTGCTGACCACCGGGGTTTGGGTCAGCGTAGCCGGCGGCGTTGGTCTGGTGCTTCTGGTGGTCACCGGCCTGGACGGGCCGCTGCCCATTGCCGGCCCCATGAGCCTGGCGGTGTTCGGGCTGGCTCTGATATTTGCCACGGCGCCGCTGCAGGCGCTGACGGCAGTGTCCGGGCGGGCCGGTGCGGCTTCGGCGGCTCTTGGCACGACGGAAAGCGGAATCGCCTCGCTGGCGGCGCTGGCGGTCGGCTTGATGTCGGTTGGAAGTGCCTGGCCGATCGCGCTAGGCGTGGCCATCCCGGCGGCTGGCGCCCTGGCTCTGCTGCTTGTGCTGGGCCGGCGTTATCTGGCCACGCCTCAGGCCGGCGATGCCTGAATCAGAGCCTGGCTAACCGACAGGATGAACAGATCGACGACGACATTGAGCAGGAGAATGCCGATGGCGCCCAAGGCGCTGATATCCAGGGCCTTGCGGATGACAAACCAGGTGAAGACAAGGACATAGGCGGCAACGAGGAAGCCGGGCAGGGCAGCCAGAGGCGCCGTGCCGGCGGTAGCGATGAGCAGCAGCAGCAGAGGCTGTGAAATCACCCGTGACCAGTTATAGGCGATGACGAACCCGATGAACCGGTCATCGCGTCCGATGGCCTGACAGACGGTGGCCATGACCAGGGGGAAGGCGGTCCACTCGACCACATACTGGATAAGCAGAATGGCATAGAAGCGCCCCGCCGGCACGTCTGTGGCGGTGGCCTGCTCCGGGCCTGCGACGGATAACCACAGGACGCCCGGCAGGATCAGCAGGGCGACGACGAACGAGCGCCAGAATCCTCTGGGGGTGTTGTCAAACTGTTCGAGGCCGCGGGCGTCGAAGCGGGCGAGGCGCAGCGCACCACGCAGGCCGGCGGCGAGGTCGCTGGCGCCGATCACGACGCCACGTCATCCGGCCGGTCGAAATAGCCGTCAAGGACGCTTGCGTAGATGGCAGTGAGCCGTTCTATGTCGGTCACGGGCACCTGTTCGTCCACCTGATGCATGGTGCGTCCGGTCAAGCCGAATTCCACCACGGGGCACAGGCGACGGATGAAGCGGGCGTCGGAGGTGCCGCCGGAGGTGCTGAGTTCAGGCTGGCGGCCGGTGTGGCGGGCGACAGCCTGGCTGACCACATCGCTGAGACGGCCGGGCGCGGTGAGGAAGGACTCCCCGCTGACCCGCACCGTCAGGTCATAGCGGGCCTCGGCGCCAGCCGCCTGGTCGAAGGTGCGGCGCAGCCAGTCTTCCAGCGAGCGGCCGCTGTGCAGATCATTGAAACGGATGTTGAGCGTGGCATGGGCCGCGGCTGGAATGACGTTGGTTGCGGCATTGCCCACATCAATGGTGGCGACCTGTAGCGAGGAGGCCTGAAAATGGGCGCTGCCCTCGTCGAGCGGCGACTCCAGCACGGCCTGCAGCATGCACAGCAGCCGGTGAACCGGATTGTCCGCCAGGTGAGGGTAGGCGATATGGCCCTGGCGGCCATGCACCGTGAGCCAGGCGTTGAGACTGCCGCGCCGGCCGATCTTGATCATCTCACCCATGTGGTGCGGGTTGGTCGGCTCACCCACCAGACAGGCATCGGGACTCTGGTCATGGGCGGCCATCCAGTCGAGCACCCGGTCGGTGCCGTTGACGGCCGGTCCCTCCTCGTCGCCGGTGATCAGAAGGCTGACGCTTGCCGGCGGTGCGTCGCTGGCGCGCGCACTGCGCCAGCGATCAAAGCCGGCGACAAAGGCGGCGACGGCCCCCTTCATGTCGGCGGCGCCGCGACCGTGCAGGACATCATCAATGATGGCGCCGGCGAACGGATCGTGGGTCCAGGCGGCGGTGTCGCCTGGCGGCACTACGTCCAGATGACCGGCGAAGCAGAAGTGACGGCCAGGCGCGCCATGCGGAGCGAGACCTGTGTCACCGGCCGGCGCGCTGTCCCAGCGGGCAAAGAGGTTGTCCACATCGGGAGTGCCGGTGGTGGCGAAGGGCAGGCGCGTACAGGCAAAGCCGAGACCGGTAAGGACGTCCTGCAGGGCATCGAGGCATCCGCCGGCGTCTGGCGTGATGCTGGGGTGGCGGATCAGGCGCTGGGCCAGGGCAATCGCGTCTACGCCCTGGGCCGGCCCGTCCGGGCGTGCAGCCATCAGGTGCGCAGCAGCTCGTTGATGCTGGTCTTGGATCGGGTGCGTTCATCCACCCGCTTGACGATGACCGCGCAGTAGAGCGATGGACCGGGCGACCCGTCTGGCAGGGGCCGGCCGGGAAGGTTGCCGGGGACGACCACGGAATAGGCCGGCACCCGGCCCATGAAGGTCTCGCCGGTGGCGCGATCGATGATCCGTGTGGAGGCGCCGATATAGACGCCCATGGACAGGACGGCTCCGTCCTCCACGATGACGCCTTCGGCCACTTCTGAACGCGCGCCGATGAAGCACCCGTCGCCGATGATGACGGGACCGGCCTGCAGTGGCTCCAGCACGCCGCCGATACCGACGCCACCGGACAGGTGGCAGTTGCGGCCGATCTGGGCACAGCTCCCCACCGTGGTCCAGGTGTCCACCATGGTGCCTTCACCCACATGGGCGCCGAGATTGACAAAGCTGGGCATCAGAACGACGCCAGGGGCGATATAGGCGGAACGACGGACGATGGCGCCGGGCACCGCACGGAAGCCGGCCTGGCGGAACTGGTCGCCGCTCCAGCCCTCGAACTTTGACGGCACCTTGTCGTACCATGACGTGTCCTTGCCGGGACCGCCGGCGATGGGCGCCATGTCGGTCAGGCGGAAGGACAGCAGCACCGCCTTTTTCAGCCACTGGTGGACCTGCCAGCCACTATTGGCGTCGGCCGCGCCGTCACGGGTGGCGACCCGGTAGGTACCGGTGTCTAGGCCGGCAAGAGCCGCATCAACGGCCTCCCGCACCTCGCCTTTGGTGGTGGCGGTGAGGCTGGCGCGGTCTTCCCAGGCCTGATCAATGATGGGCTGAATCTGGCGCGCTTGCGCATCGTTCGCGGACATCGGGCGAGTCCTTCGGGCTATCGGAAAAGAGGCTGGCAAGATGTGCTAACCCGCGGGGTCAAGTCAATTGCGGCTGCGTCTGGCCGGTGCCGATCAGGTGGCGGCAGAGAGGTGGTCGGCGGCGAGGGACAGCCAGGCCTTGAGATCGACCGCGGTGTTGTGGATGTAAGGCGCCGGCTGGCGGTCGACATCGGCGGCGCCGATGTCGAGCCACACGGTGGTCATGCCCAGCTCTGCCGCGGGCGGCAGGTTCCTCCGCAAATCGTCGATCATGACCGCGTCCGCCGGCAGCAGGCCATGACGCGCGGCCAGACGGGCATAGCTTGCCGGCGCTGGCTTGGGCACGAAGTCGGCGGCGGCGATATCGAACACCGCCGAGAAGTGGCGCGCGATATCCAGTCGCTCCAGAACCGCCTGGGCATGGGCCACCGACCCGTTGGTGAAAACCAGCTTGTCCCCGGGAAGGCGGGCCAGCAAAGCGTCGAGGGCAACGTCGGCCGCGAGCACACTGTAGTCGAGGTCGTGGACGTAGGTGAGATAGGCGACGGGATCGATCGCCCGTTCGGCCATCAGACCCAGCAGGGTGGTGGGATAGCGCGCCAGCAGGTCCCGCCGGCAGGCTTCGGCCGCCGTCGGGTCGAGCCTCATTTCACGCGCAATATAGTCGCGGATGCGCTGGCGCGTCTGGCCGAACAGGCCGCTGCTGGCGGGGTAGAGCGTGTCGTCCAGATCGAACACCCAGGCACCGGTACGGGCCGGCAGACGCAGATGGCTCCCATCGGGCATGGCGGTTCCTGGCGCTTGTGATGTGGCGGTTCGTTATCGGACGCCGCACCCCTGGAAGCGCTGAAATGCCGGCTTTCCGGGCCTTATGCAAGCCTCTGCCCCGGTGCAGGGGTATCCATGACTAAGCCTTCCTTAACGCCCGCCATGAGAGTCTGGCGGCTGAATCGGATTCGGTCCGGGGCCAGGCCCCGCTGTAGCGCCGGCGGAGACTCATGACTGTCTTAGAAGCAGATCGCAGTCGTATGGGCGCAGAAATCAGTGCGTTGCGCGCCGAGCGGGACCGCTTTGTTGCGCTGGCGTTCTGTGCCGCCGACATGCTGCTGGAGATCAATGCCGAGCGGCAGGTGAGCTTCACATCGGGCGCTACTGTCGCCATTACGGGCCTGTCCGCCGACAAGCTGATGCGCCGTCCCGTCGCCGCCCTGGTGTTCGCCGCCGACCAGCCAAAGCTCGATTCGTTTCTAAAACAGCTTGGCCTTTCCGGCCAGCGTTTGCTGACCCGCTTACGGTTCAACGGACCGTTCGGGCCGACGGCACCGCTGGCGGTGGCCGGATACAGCCTGCCGCAACTGGCGGACCGTCTGTTTTTGACCTTGCGCTGGATTAACGATGCGGCGCCACCGCCCGCCGACAGCCGGCGGGACCCGGCCTCGGGCGTACTGGATACGCTGAGCTTCTCTGAACAGGTCGGCCATCGGGTGGCGCATGACCGCAGCGGCGGTCTGCCGCAGCGCATGACCATTCTGGAAGTGGACAATCTGCCGCCGCTGATCAAGCGGCTGGACGAAGCGCGGCGGGCGGAACTCAGCAAGACAATCGGTGACATTCTCAAGTCCAATTCCACCGGCGGCGACACCGCCGCCCGCTTCGACGATACGCGGTTTGGCCTGATGCATGGCGCCGGGGTCGACATTGCCGGCCTGTCGCGACGAATCGAGTCGGTTGCCAGCAAGCTCGACCCCAGGGGCCCCGGCCTCAGCGTACAGCCAACCACGATTGACCTGGACGACGGTGGCGGCGGGCCGGAGACGGTCCGTCGCGCCCTGCTCTACACCATTTCTGAGTTTTGCCGGCAGGAGGGCCAGTTTGAAATACGCCGGCTGTCCGACAGCCTGCCGCAACTGGCGGTGGAAACCGACCGCCGTCTGGCCGCATTGCACCGGGTCATCGCCAAGCGGGAATTCACCATCGCCTTTCAGCCCATTGTCGACCTGCGCAGTCGCATCCCGCACCATTTTGAGGCGCTGGTCCGGTTTGACGACGCCAGCCTCGCCGGGTCGCCCTATGAGTTCATTGTCTTCGCCGAGGAGGTGGGCCAGATCGCGGAGTTCGACCTGGCCATGTGCGAAATGGTCCTGCAGCGTCTGCAGGACGCCTGTCGCGACGGCTATCGCTATATGATTGCCGCCAATCTATCCGGCCGCTCGCTCGAGTCGGCGGACTTCGTTGCGCGTTTGCACGCCTTGCTTGAGCGCTATGACGATGTGCGCGATTCGATCCTGTTCGAACTGACTGAATCGGCCCACGTCACCGAGATCCAGTCGGTGAATGAGGTGCTGCAATCGTTGCGCGCCCGCGGCCACAACATCTGTCTGGATGACTTTGGCACCGGCTCCGCCGCGTTCCGCTATCTCAGCACGCTGGACGTGGATGTTGTGAAGATTGACGGCGTGTATGTGCGCGAGGCGATGAGCAACGTCAAGAGCGGGGCCATGATTCGCGCCCTGTCCGGATTGTGCCACGAACTGGGCATCGCCGTGGTCGGCGAAATGGTGGAGGACGAACGCTCCGCCTCCTTTCTTGAAGAAAGCGGCGTTCGCCTGGGCCAGGGGTCTCTGTTCGGTATGCCGCAGTCACAGCTTGGCGAATTTGCCGCGCCGCGCCCGGCCCTGTTCAGCCGCGGCCCGCTGCGCGGCCGGCTGTAGGCGAGGCGGCCAGCATGACCCCGCCGCAGGGCTCCGAAACCGTCACGACAGAGACGCCGGCGGAGAGCTGCCCGGCAGGTCCGCCGCCGCAAACACGGTTGCCGGGGACCTCGGCGGCATCGGTTGAGCTGTTTGCACCGGGCGGGGTCCTTCAGCAGTGGCCGGCGCCGGCCTGGCTGATGGACCGCCGGGGGCGGCGCCTGGTAGCTAATGATGCGGCGGGCGGCTGGCTTGAGAGCCTCGGCGACAGCGCCCGCGATGAGCTGGCGAGCCGTGCCATAGAGGTTGCCGCCAGCGGCAATCCGGCGCGGCTCAGCCTGACGATCGGCGAGGGCGAGGCGCGGCGGCACCTGGCCGTCAATCTGGGCCGGCTTGACGGTGGCGATGTGCTGGCGCTGGCCCATGATGTCAGTTTCGAAGGCAATCTGCGCGGCGCGCTGGTGGATTCCCGTGCGCGGTTCAAAGACCTGGTGGAAGTGTCCAGCGACTTTGCATGGGAGTGCGACGGAGCGGGACGGTTTGTCTTCGTCTCCGCCCGCGGTGCGCTGGGCTGGTCGGCGGCGGATCTTACGGATCGCATGGCCCGCGATCTGATTTGCCCGCCACCGGAATGGGCGGCCGGAGATGATACGCTTGCGGTAATCCCGTTCGAGACCCACGTGCCGGTTGGCGAATGTGTGGTGTGGCTGCACACCGCCGAAGGTGGCGCGGCATGCCTTGCCCTGTCGGCCATGCCGTTGCGCGACCGTCATGGCGCCCACAGCGGCGTACGGGGCATGGGCCGGGACATTACGGTTGAGCGCCGACAGAGCCATGCGCTCGACGAGGCGCGCCGCCGGGAGCAGGCGCTTGGCGCCATTGTGCGGGCGATGCATGAAACGGTCGACCGCGGCGAGATGCTGCAGACAGCGGCGCGGGCGCTGACCCACGGCCTGGCCGCCGCCGGTGTCGCCCTTCTGCAGCCGGATGACACGGGCGCCATGGCTCTGGTTGCCGGCTGCGGCGAACCGCCGGTGAGCGATGACGCATGGACCGATATAGCGCGGCAGGCACGCGGCGGACTTGTTGCGCTGGAGTTTGCGGAATGCTGGGCCCTTGCCCAGGAGACTGTTTATCGGGGGTCGGCCAACGGGCTGATTGTGGCCTGGTTTGACAGCGGCACGACGACGGACGGCCATGGCGCCTTTGCCCGTTCGCTGCTACCCGACGCCGCCCACAGCATGGCGCTGGCCTTCGAACAGGCAGCGCACCAGGAGCGTCTGGAGCGACTGTCACAGGTTGATGAGCTGACCGGCCTGGCCAATCGCCGTGCCTTTATGAACGCCATGGTCCGCCGGATCGCCGCGGCGATCCGTAGCGGCCGGCCGGGCGCCCTGGTCTATGTGGATCTGGATAACTTCAAGTCGGTCAATGACCATGCCGGCCATGCGCGAGGCGACGAGGCGCTCCGTGCTGTGGCGCGATTGTTGGAAGGGCGGACGCGGAGCAGCGATATCGTGGCCCGTGTGGGCGGCGATGAATTCGCTCTGTGGCTCGATGAAATCGACACCGATGCGGCGGCTGACCTGTGTCGCGATATACTGCGGGGAGCCTATGAGTTGCGGCGGTTCAGCACCGCCGGCGCGCCGCCGCTTGGCTGTTCCATTGGTCTGGCGAGCTATGACCCGAGCAGCGGCGAAAGCGCCAGCGCCCTGATGGCGCGGGCCGATACGGCGATGTACGCGGCCAAGCGGGCGGGCAAGGGCCAGTTGCGGCAGGCGACTGATGATAGTGTGGCGAATCCCGGCCCGGCCAGTGCGGTGCAGCCATGAGCGCAGCGGCCGATACAGCCATGGCCAGCAGCGGCGGCGAGGCCTATGAGCAGGCCAAGCATGTGGCCCGGCACGGTGCGGAAGGACAGCGCACCCTGTTGGCGGAGCGGCAGGACGCACCGGCGGAAATCCTGTTCTACATGGCCGAAGACGCCGCTCCGGCGGTGCGTCGGCGGGTAGCGGAGAACCGCAGCACGCCACGCCATGCGGATCTGATTCTGGCGACGGACGAAGACGCGGGCGTACGCAGCGGCCTGGCGCGGAAGATCGCCCATCTGCTGCCGGACCTGGACCGGCGGGGCCGCGACCGGTTGCGCCTGATGACCGTCCAGGTGCTGGAGACACTGGCCCGCGATCAACTGGACACCGTGCGCCAGCTCGTGGCCGAAGCGTTGCAGGACGTGGCCGCCGCGCCGCGCCAGATCGTGGTGGACCTGGCGCATGATCCGGTGCTGGCGGTCTCCGCCCCGGTACTGGAGCATTCGCCGGTTCTGACCGACGATGATCTGCTGTCGGTCATCGCCAAGGGGGCGGCGGCGGGCGCTCTCAAGGTCATCGCGCGGCGCGGCGACATCGCCGAGTCTGTTTCGGCGGCGATTGCCGCCGGCCCTGACACAGACGCGATCTCTGCACTGCTGGCCAACCGCAGCGCGCAGGTACGCGAAGACACGCTTGACGATCTGATTGAACGCAGCGAGGCGGTCACGGAACTGCAAGCACCGCTGGTCAGCCGCGAGCGGATGCCCAGCCGGTTCCTGGTCAAGCTGGCGATGTTCGTCGCCGACCATTTGATCGGTGTGCTGCAAAAACGCTCCGATATTGACGAGGCAACCGCCAGTCGCCTTGGCGAGGTGGTGCGCCGGCGCATTGCCGCCGGTGGCGCACCGCTTCCCGTGGCCGAGCGCGATGACGAGGAACCGCCGGCGGTGGAGCCGGCGAAAGCGGGCCATGGGCAGTCCGACACGTTCTACGAAAACGCTCAGAAGCTGCACGAAAAAGGCAAGTTGACCGAGAAGGCGCTGCGCGCCGCCCTGGACAAGGGAGATAACCGGTTCGTCATCGCCGGCCTGGCGGTTCTGGGCGATCTGCCCCTGTCGTCGGTCGGCCAGATCGGACGCTCAAAGAGCGCCAAGGCGGTTGTGGCGTTGGCCTGGAAGGCAGGGCTGAGCGCGGAGTTCTCAGTGGGTCTGCAGGGGCGCCTGGGACCCATACCGCGCCATGAACGGCTGTTCCCCAAAAGCGACGGCGGCTATCCCCTGAGCGACGATGACCTGGCCTGGCAGCTTGAGCTGTTTATCGGTTGATTATTTCCTGCCGATCAGTGTGCCGGCGCCGCGTTCGGTAAAGATCTCCACCAGCAGGGCATGGGGCTGGCGTCCGTCAAGGATGACCGAAGCCTCGACGCCGTGGTCCACCGCATCCAGGCAGGTTTCGATCTTGGGGATCATGCCGCCGGAAATCGTGCCATCGGCGATCAGCGCGCGGGCCTGTGCCGCGGTCATGTCGGTGACCAGCGTACCGTCGCCGTCCAGCACACCCGCCACATCGGTCATCAGGTAGAGCCGCGTCGCCCGCGTCGCCGCCGCCACGGCGCCGGCCACCGTGTCGGCATTGATATTGTAGGTCGCGCCATCGCTGCCGAGGCCGATGGGCGCGATGACCGGAATGATCTCTGACTGGCGCAGTACCTGCAGGATATTGGGATCAACCTGTTCCGGTTCCCCGACAAAGCCCAGATCAAGCACCTTTTCGATGCTCGAATCCGGGTCGCGCCGGGTGCGTGTCAGCTTTTTTGCCCGGATCAGGCCACCATCCTTGCCGGACAGACCGAGCGCCATGCCGCCGGCGGCATTAATAGCGGTGACGATCTGCTTGTTGATGGCACCCGACAGCACCATTTCGACGATTTCCACCGTTGCCGCGTCGGTCACCCGGAGGCCGTCCACATAGCTGCTCTTGATAGCCAGCCGCTCCAGCATGCTGGTGATCTGCGGCCCACCGCCATGAACAACCACCGGGTTGATGCCCACCTGCTTCAACAGCACCACGTCGCGGGCGAACTCCGCCGCCCGCTTTTCATCACCCATGGCGTGGCCGCCATACTTGATGACAAAGGTCTTGCCTGCGTGACGCCGCATGTAGGGCAGCGCCTCGGCCAGGGTCAGGGCCTTTTCAAACCACTGGTCCATACCAGCCCCGCTATTGGCCGAGGGGGCATTGGCTGAGGGGTCGCTGCTCATGCTGTCCGCTTTCATCGTATCGGCAAGGTCCGTTTCCTGCGCCATCACCGGTAAATTTGCAAGTCAGCCGTGGTCGCCGCCCGTGACTCCGGGCATGGCTGCGGCCAGTCCGGCCAGGGCCAGCCGCAACTCCGGAATGCCGTCGCCGGAGACAGCAGAGGTGGCGATAATCTCGGGATGAGCGGCGGGGTGGCGACGGATGGCGTCGGCCACATCCGTCATCACCACGGCCAGCGCGCGCGGCGGCACCTTGTCGCATTTCGTCAAAATCACCTGCCAGGACAGCGCCGCCTCGTCCAGCACGGTCATCACCTCCCGGTCGGAGTCCTTGAGGCCGTGCCGGGCGTCCACCAGCAGGCAGAGACGGCGCAACGCCTGCCGGCCGCGCAGATAGTCCCGGACCAGACGGGTCCAGGCGGCGACTTTCGTGCGCGACACCCGCGCATAGCCATAGCCCGGCAGGTCCACCAGCATCAGCCGGTCCGCCAGATTGAAGAAATTGAGAGTCTGGGTGCGGCCTGGCGTATTGGAGGTGCGGGCCAGGTGGTGGCGGTTGGTCAGGGCGTTGAGCAGGCTCGATTTGCCCACATTGGACCGGCCGGCAAAGGCGACTTCCGGCAAACCGACCTCGGGCAGGTCTTCGTAGCGGGCCACCGAGATGACCAAGTCGCAGGTCTGGGCAAACAGCCGGCGTGCGGCATCGCCGCCGAGCGCCTGGTCCGGTGCGGGGCCGTCATCTTCGCCCTGACTGGTCATGGAAGGCTCCGCCGCTTGCCGGCAGGACGCGACGTCAGGTCTTGCTTCCCTCGCGTGCCACTCGCCGATTGATTGCCCATTGCTGGGCAATGGACAGGATGTTGTTCCATGCCCAGTAGATCACCAGGCCGGCCGGAAAACGCGCCAGAACGAAGGTAAAGACAATCGGCAGCATCATCATGATGCGGGCCTGCATGGGGTCCGGCGGCTGTGGATTGAGCTTCTGCTGCAAATACATGGAGACGCCCATGATCAGCGGCCAGAGGCCCAGGTGCATGAAATCGAACGGCACCCAGTCCGGCAACAAGCCGAACAGGGTGAAGATGTTGGTCGGATCCGCCACGGAAAGGTCATTGATCCAGCCGATGAATGGCTCGTGGCGCATCTCGATGGTGACGAACAGCACTTTGTAGAGAGCAAAAAACACCGGGATCTGCAGCAGGATCGGCAGGCAGCCGGAGACCGGGTTGGCGCCATGCTTTTTGTATAGCGCCATCATCTCCTGCTGCTGGCGGGCGCGATCGTCCTTGTACTGGTCGCGCAGGACTTTCAGCTCCGGCGCCAGCTCCTTCATCTTTGCCATGGACCGATAGGAGCGGCTGGCCAGCGGAAAGAAGGCGAGCTTGATACCGACGGTGAGGACCAGGATGGCGAAACCGAAATTGCCCAGATGTTCCGATATCCACCGCAGTGCCAGGAAAATGGGCTTGGTGAGAAAGAAGAAGAGGCCGAAATCCACCGCCAGTTCAAAGCGATCTATTCCCAGGTCTGCCTGATAGGCATCCAGCAGCCGCAGCACCTTGGCACCGGCGAAGATGCGGCTGGTGGTGGTGGCGCTGTCACCGGGAGCCAAGGCCATGGCTTCGCCGCGCACATCGGTCTGGTAGACGTCGCGGCCGGTCTGGTCTTCATAGGCAAAGCGCGCCTCGACCGGGGCATTCTGGTCGGGCACCAGAGCGGCCATCCAGTATTTGTCGGTGATGCCGATCCAGCCGCCGGTGGTGCGCTCCGCTATGGTCCGATCATCGCGCAGATCGTCATAGTCGAGTTGCTCCAGATTCTCATTGAGAACGCCAATGGGCCCCTCGTGCAGAATGAAGAAGCCCAGAGTGTCGGGCGTGCCGATGCGGCGCACCAGGGAGAACGGAAACAATGTAACGGCGTCCCCGCTCTGATTCGTCACCCGATCAGAAACGGTGAACATGTAGTTGGAGTCGACGGCGATGACGCGCTCGAACCGCAGGCCCTGGCCATTGTCCCAGGTGAGCGTGATCGGCCGATCCTGGGTCAGGACATCCGCATCGGCCTGCCACAGCGACGTTGCGTCCGGCAGGGCGACGTTCGCTTCCGCCGCGAGGAAGCCGGTCTGAGCGAAATAGGGCGCCGCAGTCCCCTCCGGTGACAGCAGCACAATGCGGTCGCTGTCCGGTTCGGTGGTCTGGCCGTAGCGCAGCAGGGTGAGGTCATCGATCCGCGCACCGGTCAGGCGCAGAGTGCCGCTGAGGGCGGGCGTCGCAATGGCGATCCGCGGATCGGCTGCCAGCACGCTGGCCCGGTCGGCCACGTCCGCCACCGACGGGCCGGCCAGTCCCGGGATGACGCCGCCGGGGTCCAGTGGCGCGGTGCCGCCCGCCGTCGCCACCGGGTCGGAGGATTGCTGCGTGTCGCCCCCGCCAGTCAGGCTGCCGGGAAACAGAACCTGCCACAGGACAATGATGGCCACGGATAGAACGATGGCCACCAGCAGGTTTTTCTGATCGGTCACGACAGGCTCCGTTCGCGCGCCGACGCGGGGTCGGCATGGCGGCATGATGGGGAAGGGTGGGCCGGCGGTGCGGGCACCGGATCATAACCGCTGCCGCCCAAAGGATGACAGCGGGCGATGCGTCGCACGGCGAGCCATCCGCCGCTGAGCGCGCCGTGGCGGCGCACGGCCTCCAGGCCATAGGCCGAGCAGGTCGGCAGAAAGCGACAGCGGGCGCCGAGCAGGGGCGACAGGAGCAGGCGGTAGCCGTGAATGAGGCCAATCAAAAGCCGGGCCAGGAGACCCGTGGGCGGCTGGTCAGGCTCAGGGCCGGTCATGACCGGCCATCCACCGCATCGGCCGGACGGCCCGCCGGGTCAAGCTTGAGGCGGGCAAGGGCGCGGACCATGTCGCGCTGCAGTTCGGCAAACGGTCGCGACGGCGTTGTATGGCGGGCGATCACGACATAGTCGTGACCGGGCGCGGCGTGACACGGGAAGACGAGACGAATGGCCTCCCGCAGCCGGCGGCGGGCGCGATTGCGCAGAACCGCATTGCCCACCTTGCGCGAGGCGGTGATGCCGACCCGCAGGCCTGCGGGCCCGGCGCCATCGGCGGCGGCTTGCAGAACGAGGCCGGGCATGGCTGCCTTGCGTCCGGTTTTCGCCACGCGCAGATATTCGGACCGCCGCACCAGACGGCCCAGCGGCACATCCATGGCCTTAGGCAGAGAGCCGCTTGCGCCCCTTGGCACGCCGGCTGGCGAGGACCTTGCGACCACCAACGGATGCCATGCGGGCCCGGAATCCATGCCGGCGCTTACGCACCAGGACACTCGGCTGAAAGGTTCTTTTCACCGCAAAATCCTCTGGCAGATAGGGTCTGAAGGCGGGACAGGCTGTATAGGCGCGGGATGGTGGCCTGTCAATCGCGGGCCGTGCCAAACCGGCGGATTCCGGCTGAAAAACAGGTCAGCCGCGGCGATTTTGCGGGCCAGGCGGGTGTCCGGCGGTGGCGGCCAGCTTATGGTGGGCGCGCGCCGGCGGGGTGGCGAGCCTGGCGGCCCATTCGACGCCGTGCCCGATGCCGACCTGATGCCCGACCTGATGAAAGCGTGAATCGCCACGCACCGGGTGCGATGATACTAGGCGCGCCTGTTCCAGCGGACCCGTCCAGGGAGGGCTGGGGCGGCACCGCCGCCGCCGAACCAGCCGGCCGGGACTTCAGTTGCTGAGCCAGGGGTTTTTTTGACAGGCGCGCCCGGCGACAGGGACACGTTGAGGCAGGGGCGGTTTGCGGCAGGGCGAAACAGGGAGAGTTGCGTTGGAGAACAGGGACAAACGCGCAGAGCCCGCAAAGGCGGAGGGAACGACCCGGCTGACCTGGCGCCGGCTGCTGCCGCTGGTGGTGTTGCTGGCCGGGCTGGCGACGTTTTTTGCGCTTGGCCTGAACCGGTTCTTTTCGCTTGAAACGCTGCAGGCCCATCATGGTGCGTTGCGCGGCTGGGTGCAGGCGCACACCGTCCTGGCGGTGGCGGCCGCGATCGTCGCCTATGCCCTGGCCACCGCCTTCTCTCTGCCGATCGGTGTATTCCTGACGGTGACCCTGGGTTTCGCCTTTGGCACGTGGTGGATCTCGCTGGCTATTGTGAGTGGTGCGACCATAGGCGCCACCGCGCTGTTCCTGGCCGCCCGCAGTGGTCTGGGCGAGCCGTTGCGGGCGCGGGCCGGGCCGGGTGTGCGGCGGATGGAGGCAGGATTTCGCGCCAATGCCTTCAGCTATCTGCTGACCCTGCGGCTGATCCCGTTGTTTCCATTCTGGCTGGTCAACCTGGTGCCGGCCTTTCTCGGCGTATCCGTGCGCACCTATGTCATCGCCACCTTCGTCGGCATTATCCCCGGCACGGTGGTCTACACCCAGTTCGGGGTTGGCCTGGCCAGCGTCATCGCGCAGGGCGACGAGCTGACGGCGACCGGCGTCCTGACCCCGGAAGTGGCGGCGGCGCTGGGCGGTCTTGCCCTGATCGCCCTGGCGCCCGTGGCCTATCGCTGGTTCAGACGGCGCCGGGCCGCGGTCTGAGGCGGTTCTGTCCATCCCTTTCATGATTGCGAGGCCGCTATGAGCGACGAGCGTCAGGCCGATCTGTGTGTCATTGGCGGTGGATCGGCTGGCCTGAGTGTTGCCGCCGGCGCCGCCCAGATGGGGGCGGCGACGGTGCTGATCGAGCGTGGTGTCATGGGCGGCGACTGCCTCAACACCGGCTGCGTACCTTCCAAGAGCCTGATCGCCGCCGCCCGTGCAGTTCACGACATGCGCGGCGCTGATCGCTTTGGCATCATCGTTGGCGAGCCGCAGGTGGATTTTGCCCGTGTGCATGATCATGTGCACGGCGTCATCGCCGCTATCGCGCCGCACGACTCGGTGGAACGCTTTCGCGGCCTGGGTGTGGATGTCATCCAGGCCGAGGCGCGCTTTGTGGACGGGCGCACCGTGGAAGCCGGCGGTCGCCGCATCCGCGCCCGACGTTTTGTCATTGCCACCGGATCACGACCGCTGGTGCCGCCGGTCCCCGGTCTCGACGCGGTGCCCTACCTGACCAACGAGTCGGTGTTCGACCTGATCGACCTGCCACGCCACCTGCTGGTCATCGGCGGCGGCCCCATCGGCCTTGAACTGGCGCAGGCATTTCGCCGCCTCGGCGCCCGGGTCAGCGTCTTCGAGATGGCGAGCATCATGCCGAAGGACGATCCTGAAGCGGTCGATGTGGTGCGCCGGCAACTGATCGCCGAAGGGATCGAGCTGATCGAACAAAGTCGGGTGACGGGTGTCGCCGGCGAAGCCGGGGCGGTGCGTCTGCGGACGGAGCGCGATGGCCAGACCCGCGAAATTGTCGGCAGCCACATACTGGTGGCCGCCGGCCGCCAGCCCGCCTTCGGCAGCCTGAACCTGGAGGCCGCCGGTGTTGCCGCCACAGGGCGCGGCATCACCGTCAACGCCGGCCTGCGAACCAGTAATCGCCGGGTCTATGCCATCGGCGATGCGGCCGGCGGGCTGCAATTCACTCACGTGGCCGGCTACCATGCCGGTCTGGTGCTGCGTAGCGCCCTGTTCCGTCTGCCGGTGCGGGTGTCCACCCATGCCTTGCCGTGGGTCACCTACAGTGATCCTGAACTGGCCCATGTGGGATTGATCGAGGCGGCGGCGCGGCAGGCGCATGGCGACCATGTGCGCGTCCTGCGGTGGGCCTTTGGCGAGAATGACCGGGCGCAGACCGAGCGTGACACCCATGGGCTGGTCAAGGTGGTGGTCGGCCGGCGCGGCCGCATCCTGGGCGCCACCATTGTCGGACCCCATGCCGGAGAGCTGATCCAGCCGTGGACGCTGGCCATGGCCAATGCCCTCAAGATCGGCGCCATGGCCAATGTGGTGGCGCCCTACCCGACCCGCGGCGAAGCCAGCAAGCGGGCGGCCGGCAGCTATTACACCGATGCCCTGTTCAGCCACCGGACACGGCGGCTGGTGCGCTTTCTGTCACGCTTCGGCTGACGCGGCCGGTTATGCTATGGTTGCCCCTGCCTAACACCACCGGCGGGGTCGGGATCACGTGCGGCCGTTCGACAGCCTCTCCGCGAGACTGCTGATCCTCACCATCCTGTTTGTCATGGTGAGTGAGGTGTTCATTTTCGCGCCATCTATCGGCCGCTTCCGACTGGAATACCTGGTCAATCGCCTGGCGTCCGGCCATCTCGCCATCCTTGCGCTGGAGGCGACGCCGGATCGCCTGGTCAACGCGGTGCTGGAGCAGGAACTGCTCGACCAGGTGGGCGCCTATCTGATTGCACTGCGGCCGGACGAGGAGCCCAAACTCATTCTGCGGCGGCCCATCCCCGAAGGGCCGGTGGAGATCGTCGAGCTCGACGATGCGACGCTGCCCGGCCTGATCGGCGATGCGCTGGTGACGATGGTCCACCCGCGGGCGGAGATCGTCCGGGTGCTGGGATCGTCACCGCGTGATCCGGCGGTGCGCATGGAGTTGGTCATGGATCAGGCCGATTTGCGGGCGGCGATGTTCGATTTTGCCGGCCGGGTCTTTGCCCTGTCGATCATCATTTCCCTGTTCACCGGCGCCTTGGTGTTCTTCACGCTGCAGTGGCTTATTGTCCGGCCGCTGCGCCGCATCAGCGATAATATGGTGGCCTTTCGCCAGTCGCCGGACAACGCGTCACTGGTCATTACGCCCGGCCAGCGGCACGACGAAATCGGCGTCGCCGAGCGGGAGCTGGCGGAAATGCAGCATGGTCTGCGCCGCGCCCTGCGCCAGCGCGAACACCTGGCGGCGCTTGGTCAGGCGGTGACCAAGATCAATCACGATCTGCGCAACATGCTGGCGACAGCGCAACTGGTGAGCGACCGACTGGCCCGGATGCAGGATCCTGAGGTGCGGCGCATCACCGCGCCGCTGGTGCGCGCCATCGACCGGGCCATCGATTTGTGCGCGCAGACCCTGCGCTATGCCCGGGCGGACGGGCCGCGCCTGAAGGCCGGCGAGGTTAACCTGCGGCAGGTTATCGAAGAGGTTATGACGGCGCTGCCGCAGTCAGCAGGGGAGCCTGCACAGGAGCCGCCGGTTCTGGAGAATGCTGTGGCCGCGGATCTGGTGGTGCGGGCTGATCGCATGCAGTTGCAGCGGGCGCTGACCAACCTGTGCCGTAACGCCCTGCAGGCCGGCGCCCGCGATATCCGCATCTCGACGGTTCCGGCCAATGATGCGGTGTGGATTGATGTGGCCGACGACGGGTCCGGCCTGCCCGAACGTGCTCGCGAACACCTGTTTGAGCCCTTTGTCAGTACCACCAGCAAGGAAGGCAGCGGTCTTGGCCTGGCTATCGCCCGCGAGATCCTGCGCGACCATGGCGGCGACCTGACACTGGTGGAGACTGGCGCCCGTGGCACGGTCTTCCGGCTTGTCCTGCCGATCCGCGGGCCGCGGGGTGTGGTGATTGAAGAGGCCGCGGCGGCGAAGTAAACAAGGTCCGGGACCCACGCCCGCAGGCGGGCATGGCAAGCGATGGAGGCCCACATGACCCGTGACGCGATGCCGTGGATCGGCGGTTTTCTGCTGGTGATGATCGCGCTGGCGAGCCTGCGCATCGCCGGCCATGCAGCACCGGATTCGGCCCTGCAGATCATCGTCTATGGCGTGGGGCTGGCCGCGCTGGCCGGTGTTTTCGCCCTGATTCGTCAGGCGACGGGCGGCAGCGGCAGTGACGGGCGGCAGCGGCAGTGACGGGCGCAAAGGCGGCGAGAGCGACACCTAATCGCCGGCGGCAACCCCTTCGCGACGGGGATCGGCGCCGCCAGCGAGAGTGCCGTCGGGCAGCAGGACGATGGCGTGCAGCCCGCTGTTCATACTGCGCAGGCTGACCTCATGACCCATGGCCTGCAACGCCTCTGCCAGCGCCGCCGCATCGGTGCCCTCCTCCAGATCGGTGACACCGTTGCGGTTGACCACATGGCCCATGGCGACGGCTGACTGCGCGTCAAGGCCCCAGTCAAGCACGGCGATGATCGCCTGGGTGACATAGGCAATGATGCGTGAGCCGCCAGGCGAGCCGACCACCAGCACCAGACGGCCGCTGTCCTGGTCGAACACCATGGTCGGCGCCATGGAGCTGCGTGGCCGTTTGCCACCCTCCACACGATTGGCCACCGGCTGCCCGTCCTGATCAGGGCGGAAGGAGAAGTCCGTCAACTGGTTGTTGAGCAGAAAGCCGCGCACGAACAGCCTTGATCCGAAGGCGCTTTCAACCGAAGCGGTCAGGCTGACCGCGTTGCCGTGGCCGTCGACGATGGAGAGATGGGTGGTCGCCGGCTGTTCCAGCGATTGGCCGTTCTGCCAGAGCCTGCCCTGGTCGCCGGGTACGCCCGGTTCGACCGGTCCGCTGCTGGCGGTGGGATCTATGGTGGCGGCGCGGCGCGCCAGATAGCCCGGGTCGAGCAGGCCGGCGACCGGCACCGGCACGAAATCGGCGTCGGCCATGTAGAGGCCACGGTCGGCATAGGCCCGGCGCTCGGCCTCGATCAGCAGGTGCATGGCGTCAGCCGAATCGGGCCCGAGGGCGGCCAGGTCGAAGGCCGCCAGCTGGCCCAGGATCATCAGGCTGGTGAGGCCGCCGGAGGAGGGTGGCCCCATGCCGCAGACCCGCCACTGCCGGTAGGGACCGCAGACCGCCGCCCGCTCCTTCGCCTCATAGGCAGTGAAGTCGGCCATGGTCAGATCGCCGGCGAGACCGGTCGGCGGTGCCTGCACCCGCGCGACGATATCGCCGGCAATGGCGCCACCGTAGAAGGCGGCCGGCCCGTCGCTGGCAATCGCGGCCAGCGTGTCGGCGAAGGGCAGGTTGCGTAGGGTGGACCCGACGGCCAGGGGCTGGCCGGCGCTGTCATAGAAATAGGCGCGGGCCGCAGGATCGCGGTGCAGATGGCTGTCGCCGGCGATCAGGCCGTGCAGGCGGGGCGAGACGGCAAAACCGTCGCGGGCGAGGCGGATGGCCGGCTGAAAGAGATCGGCCCAGGGCAGGCGGCCATGGTCCTCATGGGCCAGGGCCAGCATGGCGACGAGGCCGGGTACGCCGACCGAGCGGCCGCCGACAACCGCGTCGAAGAAGCCAAGCGGCTCGCCATCGGCCCCAAGGAACAGGCTCTCCGTGGCCGACAGCGGCGCCGTTTCGCGACCGTCATAGCTGGTCACGGCCCTGCTGGCAGAATCGTAGTGCAGCATGAAGGCACCGCCGCCGATGCCGGCCGACTGTGGCTCCACCAGATTGAGCACCATCATGGCGGCAATGGCGGCGTCGATGGCGCTGCCGCCCTGTTGCAGCATGGCGAGGCCGGCCGCCGTGGCATGAGGATTGGCGGTGACCACCATGTGCTGCCTGGCGGTGACCGGCCCTGCGGCGTCGGCGCCGCGCCCGCTGAATGCGGCGAACACCACCAACACCGCCAGCAGGGGCATGGCGCGCCGGATAATCAGAGCAAGGCGGGAAAGCATGGCGGTCCTCCGGGTGTGCGGAGGACAGGGTAGCGCAGCCGGGTGGTGTCGGGCACCGGCCTCGTCAGGCTATGGCGGGGAGCCGGGGCCTATCGAATGTATACGTGCACTTCGTTGGACTGCACGTTGGGGCTCGACAGGGCCGACAGGGTGACCCGGTCGGCCGGCAGGCCCATGCCGCCGAGCGAGCGCAGGACGGCTTCAGCGTTGCGCCGCGCCGCATTGGCATTGAGGGTGACCTGGGCCGTGGTTCCCTGGGCCGGCGAGACGGCGACCAGATCGAAGATAGCGTCCGGCCGCCGCTCCATAGCGCGCGACATGGCGGTGAAGAGGGCCTGTTCGTATTCCACGTTCGGATTGTCGAAGCGGATCACCACCAGCGGCTGCCGCCCGGTGAGGGAGGCTGCCTGTGCCGGCGCCTGAACCTGCGGCACCGACGAGGTGAAGGCCCGGTTGGACAGGGAGGTGCCGAACAGCTCGCCATTCTTGATGGCCAGGGCCAGGGTGTTGAGATTGCCGCGCTCGCGATTGACATAGATGGACTGGCGGCTGATGTCCTCGCTCAGTTCGTTGAGCAGCCGGTCGATGGTGACCACCGTGCGATTGACCTCGTCCTCAAGGATCGACAACTGACGATGGTCTTCGTCAATGGCGCCCTGCAGCCCGAAGGTGGCGCGGGTGGATTCCAGCAGGAAGGCGGAGAGCGATGCGTCGGCGGCAACGCCGTTGGCCAGCTGGCTCATTTCACCGATGGTGCCGTTGATGGTCTCCAGCTCGACCTGGGCCTGGTTCCACTGGGCCTGGAGGATCGGATTGCCCGGCGTGGTGCCCACCTGCAACCGTGACATGATCGCCGCCATAAGGCCGAAGTAGCGCTGGGCATTGGCGGCAACGCGGCCCCGGGTGTTCTGCAGCGACTGATTGCGCTGAGCCAGATTGGTCTGCAGGCGCTGCAGCTCGCTGCGCAGGGTGACCACTTTCTGGCCGACGAAGGTGTTGGTGGGCACGCCTGGCGTGACGCCGCCGGGCTCGAAGGTGCCGGTGTTCAGCAGCGGTGGCGCCACCGGCGCTACCGTCGGATCACCGGACGCTTCGCCGGCCGACGGCGCAATGGCGACGGTCTGGCCACCCTGTGAGGTCTGGCCCTCGGTCGGGGCCGGCGATGCGCCGGTCAGTGTGGGCCACAACGACTCGCTGGCGAAGGAACAACCGGCGAGCACAAGCGCCGCGACGATGACAAGACCGGGAAGCTTGACTGCCGACATATAGAACCTGCCCCCTGTTGGCGCGGACTGAGCCCGGCACGACCCCTCGGCGGCGAGACTAGCATAGCCGCCGCAGACTGGCCGTGCTTACTGCCGTTAAACAAAAAAAGCAAGCTTGTTCTATAGGTTAGCGAATGGTTAACAGGCAGAGCGTCAAGCGGTCAGGCCTCCGTGCGAGGCGGGCCCGGGATCGGGCGGCTGGCTGCGGGCGACCGGCTGGCTGGCCGGGCGATCCGGTGGGGCGGATGGGGCGGCCTGCGTCTTTGGCGGGCGACGGCGCGCAGACCCGTGGCGGCCGGAACCGTGGTGCAGACGGTCGTGGCGCGGCGCGCGGCGCGTTAGTCGGCGGGAAGGTAATTCGGCGGTGGGCCGCTTGTTCCGTTGTGCCCTATCGCGTAACGTCCCGCCTCCCGCCGCCGGACCGGCGCCTGTACCGGCGCGGTCAGCAGCCGGAATTGCGCCCGTAGCTCAACTGGATAGAGCGTCTGACTACGGATCAGGAGGTTGGGGGTTCGAATCCTCCCGGGCGCGCCATGACCGCATAGCGCCTTTACACAGCGCCACATCGCGCCGTTCTCGCACCGCCTGACGGAGTCAGCGCCAGGCCGGGCCACTGCCAGACGTGGGCCTCTTCAGGTCCGGGCGCCCTCAGGTCTGGGCGCCGGTGCGGCTGGCCTGGTGGATCAATTCGTCGGGGATATCGTCGAAGGAGGCGTAGTTCATCGAATAGAGGCGGGCGTAGAGGCCTTTATTGGCCATGAGCTGGTCATGATTGCCTTCCTCGATGATCTCACCGTCCTGCAGGACGATGATGCGGTCGGCGCCGCGGATGGTCGCCAGGCGGTGGGCGATGACCATGCCGGTGCGGCCTTCCAGGAGGCGTTTGAGGGCGCGCTGGATCAGCATTTCCGTATAGCTGTCGATATTGGCGGTAGCTTCGTCCAGCACCAGAATACGGGCATCGGCGACAATGGCGCGGGCGAAGCTGATGAGCTGGCGCTGGCCGAGCGAAAGGTTGCCGCCGCGCTGTTCCATCACCGTGTCATATCCGGCTGGCATGGCCATGATGAAGTCGTGCGCGCCAACCGCCTTGGCGGCGGCGACCACATCATCCATCGATACTCCGCTTTTGCAGTAGCGGATATTCTCCAGAATCGTACCGGTGAACAGATAAGGCTCCTGAAGAACCATGGCGATTTCGTCGCCCAGGGATTGCTGCGTCACGTCGCGCACGTCCTGACCGCTGATCAGCACCTGGCCGTCCCATACATCGTAGAAGCGGTGGACCAGCGCCATGATGCTGGTCTTGCCCGACCCGGTCGGCCCGACCAGAGCGACGGTCTCACCGGGATTGACCTTGAAGTTGATGTTCTTGAGGACCGGCTGGTCCTTGAGATAGCCGAAGGTGACGTTGCGGAACTCCACGGACCCGTCATTGTCCACCAGCGGCCGCGCGGTTTCCTTATCCATGATGTCCAGCGGGACATCCAGCACTTCGAAGATGCGCTGCCCGGAGGCCATGGCGCGCTGCATGATGGAGTACTGGATGGTGAGCGAGCGGATGGGATCGAAGAAACGCTGAACGTAGAGGACGAAGGCGACCATGACGCCGAGATCGAGCGTGTTGCCAAGCACACGATTGCCGCCCAGCACGATGACAATCGCCATGGCCGCACCGGTCAGCGTGTCGACAATGGGAATCATCACCTGCGAAAACTTGCTGGCAGTCAGGTGGGCCTGCAGATTGTCCTGAGCCTTTTCCTCGTACAGCACATAGTTGACCGGTTCGCGGTTCATCCCCTGGATGGTGCGGACGCCGTTGATTCCCTCGGCCAGGGCGCCATTGGCCACGGAGCTGGTCTCACGCGCGCGGAGAAAGGCGCGCCGCGCCGCCGGCAGCCAGATGATGCGGACAATGAACAGGGTCGGCACAACCGACAGGGTGAAGAGCCCCAGTTGCCAGTCCAGCGCCAGCAGCACAACGACAATGCCGAACAGCAGGACAAAGTCGCCGATGGCATAGACCGACGATTCCAGAAACTCCTGCAGCGCATACACATCGCCCTGCAGACGCGACATGAGGCGCCCCACCTCCGTCTTGTCCATGAACGACAGAGAGACGTACTGCAGATGGGCGAACATGGCGCGACGCAGGTCGAACAGCACTTTTTCCGCCGCCTTGCCGACGACGATCTCCTGGGTCAGGTTGGCCAGGTAGTTCAGCGTCACCACGCCGAGGAAGCCGAGGGCGAAGATACGCAACAGGTCCAGGTTCTCCGCACCTTCCACCAGCGCGCTGTCGATGGCGCTGCGGATGAAGAGCGGAGCGGCAATCTGGGTCAGGGTGAAGATCAGAACAGCCACCAGACCGACCATCAGCGGCCGGCGGTAGGGCCAGACAAAACGCCAGAAGCGTTTCATTACATGGCCGTCGAAGGCGCGGGCGAAAATGACCTCGTCCTGGCTGATCTGCGAGCCGACGACCGCCAGTGGCGGTCGCTTGTCGTCGCGCCCGGTCACGTCGGAAGCAGGATCGACGGTTGTCTGTTCGCTGCTCATGACGGCGTCCCCGATTCGTCGCCATCATCGCTGGCGCCTGCCGGTCCACCCTGATTGTGCGATAGGGCATCAACGGCGCCTTCGTCGGGGCGGATCTGCAGGGTGTAGAGATCGTGGTAGCGACCGCGTCTGGTCAGCAGCTCGTCATGGGTGCCGCGCTCGACGATGTGGCCGTCCTCCAGGAACAGAATCTCGTCGGCGTGCATCAAGGAACTGAGGCGATGCGAGATGATGATGGTTGCGCTGTTCTTTGTGACGTCACGCAGGGCGGCGCGAATGCGCTGCTCGGTGGCCGCGTCAATCGCCGCGGTTGAATCGTCAAAGACGATGATGGACGGGTTCAGCAGGATGGAACGGGCGATGGACAGGCGCTGGCGCTGACCACCGGACAGCGATACCCCCCGCTCGCCCACCAGGGTGCCATAGCGACGCGGCAGGCGGTCCACATAGGCTGCCAACTGGGCCGATTCGGCGGCACGGTTGATTCGCTCGCGGTCCGCCCAGGGGTTGCCGTAGGCGACGTTGTACTCAATCGCCGCAGTGAACATGAAGGTGTCCTGCTGCACCACGTTTACGGCCTTGCGCAGAGAGTCCAGCGTCACGTCGCGGACGTCATGACCATTGATCGTGACCCTGCCCGAGGTCACGTCATAGAAGCGCGGTATGAGGTGGGCGATGGTCGACTTGCCACTGCCCGGTGGTCCGACGATGCCGAGGGTCTGGCCGGGGCGCACTTCAAAATTGATATCGTGCAGGATGTCCTTGCGCCCTTCCGCATCCTCGAAGGCGAAGCCCACATTCTCAAATCGCAGCACGGCGGGACCGCCCTCAAGAGGCCGGGCGCCCGGCCGGTCCTCTATTTCAACCGCCAGGTCCATCACCTCAAACAGGCGCGTACCGGAGGTCGAGGCACGGGCGACGGAATTGACCATCATGCCGAGCTGTCGCACGGGCATCTGCAGAATGGTCATAAAGGCAATGAACTCCGCCAGTTCACCGACGCCGATGGAGCCGTGAATGACCTTGGCGCCGCCGACCCACAGGACCGCCCCCATGGACAGGAAGTACACCCAGGTCATGAGTGACGTGTTGCGCACTCGCAGGCCAATGCGCTGCCGGGTCAGCTCCATGGCCTCGGCCGAGACCATGTCGAACTTGGCGAGTTCGTGCTCCTGTCCGGCGAAAGCGCGGACGACGCGGATGCCGGCCAGGTTCTCGTCCATGACACGGGACAGGACCGACAGCTTGTCCTGCAGCAGGTGCCAACTGTGGCGCAGTTTCAGCCGGGTGACGATGGCCCGCCAGCCGACAATGGGCACGAAGCTGAGGGCGACGCAGGCCAGCCAGAAGTCGATGCCGATGAGAATCCAGGCGCCGCCGCCGATCAGGATCGCCAGGAGAACCACGCGGATGATGCCGGTGTCGGTGAACAGCCGCACGCCCTCGATGTCCAGCATACCGCGGGTCATGAGGTCACCGGTGTGGACCTTGTCGTGATAGCTGAAGCTCAACCGTTGCAGCTTGGCGTAGTACATCATCCGCAGCTCATAGCCGATGCTCTGGCCGATGGCCTCACCCTGGTAGTTGTGCAGGGCGGTGAACAGGCCGCGCAGGACGCTGGCCCCCAGCAGCAGCATGGCGACGTTGAACAGACCGGCGCGTGCCATCGCCGGATCAACCACACGGTCGCTCAGCAGGCTGGTTGCCTCGCGCACCGCATCGCCGATGAACTGAGGAATGGTCAGTTGGAACACAGCGGCACAGATCACCGCCGCCAGCGCAATCGTCATGCGCCAGCGATAGCGGAACGACATGCGGGCGATCCGCTTGAGAGTCAGGAGCCTGTCACTGTCGCCATGGGCCAGAGTGGTGGGCACATCCGGTCCCAGGCCCGAGCGGTGGCGGCGGCTTACGGCGGTGATGGCGTTGGAAATCGTCCCGGCCCCGTGTTTCGTGCCGGACCAGGCCTGTCGCCGGGACCCACCAGGGGCGCCCGTCGCACGTGATCCGGCATCATGATCTGACAGGACGACGATAAATCACGTCCCCCGGCAGGGATACACCTGCTGGCGGTTCATGACAATATAACGGTGTCCGTGCGCTCGTATGGATATGGTGGACAGGGCCACATGAATATGGCGCCTTCGGGTCGCGGGGGCCGTGACAGGAGCGCCGACCAGCCGGCCGGCGGGCCGCGGCATCAGCCTGTCGTCACGCCGTTTCCGCAACCTCCGTTGACACCAAGGTGTTGCCCATGAGCCTCGACCCCAGCCGTCTGATTGCCGTGATGAACGGTCTGCCGCCGGAGGCGATCTGGCTGATCACCCTGTTGGTGTGCTTCGCCAGCATTCTGTTGCTTCTGCGTCTGTTCGGCGCCGCCGGTTTATTCATCTACATCGCTGTCGCGGTAATCGGCGCCAATCTGCAGGTGCTGAAGCTGGTCCAGTTCTCCGCCTTCGCCAACCCGGTGGCGCTGGGCACCATTCTGTTCTCAACCACCTATCTGTGCACCGATATCCTGACGGAATATTACGGCGTCCGCACCGCCCGCCGTGCGGTGGCGCTGGGCTTTTCGGCCTATCTGCTGATGACCGTGCTGATGCTTCTGACCCTCGGCTACCGGCCGCTGACGGCGGTGGAAGCCGGGCCGGACCTGGCCTGGGCGCTGGATACCCATGGGCATCTGGCGGGGCTGTTCATCCCCGCCCCGGCGATCTTCGCGGCCGGTATGACAGCCTATCTGGCAAGTCAGTTTCATGATGTCTGGATGTACCGTTTTATCGGCCGGCTGACAGGCGGGCGATGGCTGTGGTTGCGCAATAATGGATCGACCCTGCTGTCGGGGCTGATCGACAACACTATTTTCAGCGTGTTGGCGTTTGTCGTTCTGGCCCCGCAGCCGGTCGGCCTGCAGGCGCTGGTTTTCACTTTTATCCTGGGAACCTACGCCATTCGTGTGGTGGTGGCGGTGCTCGACACGCCTTTTCTCTATCTGGCGCGGCGGGTCATCCCGCGTCGCCCGGTGGCCGATGAGCCCCTATCGGCGCTGCGGCGCGGGCCGGCGGAAAGCGGCGCCTGATACAGGCGCGCCGGGCCGTCGGCGATGGGCTGGATGGCGGAAAGAAGGTGGCCGGGCCTCCGGCCGGCTTCAGCCTGGGGGAGGTGAGCTGGCACTGCGGCGGGTCCGGGGGAGGACCGCCTGAAGGCCCGGCGCTTGAGGACGAGTATGACCGACTCTGCGAAACGAGTCTGTGACGGCGGTCACAGCCGGACTGGCCGTGCCGAGGCAAGGCGCATAAGGTTGGTCTGAACCCGCCGGGTCTGGCCCTGGTGCCACCCCACGCGTCCCGTTTGCGCCACTACAGAACATCACGGTCATCTTGCCGTTGCTCCCGCTGAAGCCAAAACTGCCGTCCTCTGCTGACCAGGCCTGCACGGCGGCGGTGAGGCCCGCCGGGCTGGCGGTGGTGTCGCTGGCGGTGGCATTGCTGGTGGGCCTGGCTGCGACGCACATGGCGGCGCCGCCGGCCATGGCCCAGGCTGCGGCGGAAGTGGCCCAATCGGCGGGCCCGCCGGCGCAGGAGCCGCCGCCGGCAGCCGGCGAGCAGGAGATCCGCCAGCTTATCGAGACGCTGCAGGATCCGGCGGCCAGGGCCCGGCTGATTGATGACCTGGAGATGCTGTTGCAGGCGGCGGCCGCAATCGGCGGTGGGGTCGGCACGGGCGATGCCGTGGCCGACCGGCCTGAAAACGGGCTGGTCACCCGCCTGGCCTCGGAAGCCGGGCGCCTGGGTGGCGAGTTCGACGGTCTGGTCGGACTGGTGGCGGACATCCCCGCGGCTGGCGCCTGGCTGAGCGACCAGGCTCTTGACCGGGAAAAGCGCCAGGCGTGGCTGGCCCTGGGCTGGCGATTGCTGATCGTGCTGCTGGCGGCGCTGCTGGCGGAAGCCGTATTGCGGATTGTCCTGCGCCCGGCGCGCGCGCGGCTGGAGGCGCGGGACGGCGACGGTAGCGGCGCCAGCCGATTGATTGCGCGCGGCTTCTACCTGCTTCTGCGGACGGTCCTGGATGTGGTGCCGATTGGCGGTTTCGCCGTCGCCGGTCTGGTTGCCTTGTCGGTGGTCAATCCAAGCGCAACGGTAGAAGACGTGCTGATCCTTGTGGTCCAGGCCAATGTGGCGGTGCGCGTGGTCATGGCCGGGTCGCGTATGGTGCTGGCGCCACGGGCGCCGGGCCTGCGTCTGCCGCCGGTGGGTGACAGTGCGGCGGGCTACCTGCATGTCTGGATCTCTCGTTTTTCCACGGTTGGCCTGTACGGTTTTCTGCTGATCGACGCGGCGCAGCGGGCCGGCCTGGCGAGTGTGCCGGCGCGGGCGATGGACAAGATCGTCGGTCTGTTGCTGGCGTCCATGGCGGTGGTCTTTATCCTGCAGAACCGACGGGCCGTAGCCGGGTGGATCGGCGGTGGCCCCAGCGGCACCTGGCACACGCTTCGGCAACGGGTGGGCGACGTCTGGCACCTGCTGGCGATCCTCTATGTGGGCGGTGTTTATGCGGTGGCGCTGGTGGAGGCCGGCGACGGCTTCGCCTTCCTGTTGCATGCCAGCGTCATCACGATTGTCGCCTTTGGCGCGGCCCTTCTGGTGTCGGTTGTGCTGAGCGCCCTGATCCGGCGTGGCTTCCGCCTGAGTAACGATTTGCGGCACCGGTTTCCGGCCCTGGAGGATCGCGCCAATCGTTACCTCCACGTTCTGCATGCCATTGTCCGGGCTGTCCTCCTGATTGTTGCCACCCTGGTGGCGCTCGATGCCTGGGGTGTCGGCGTCTTCGCATGGCTGACCACGGCGGCCGGACAGGCAGTGGTCAGCGGTGCCCTGATCGTCGTCATTGTCGCCCTGCTGACCCTGGCGATCTATGAGGGCGTGAGCATGGTCATCGAGAGCTATCTGGCGCGGGCGGAGAATGAAGAGGATTCGTTCAACCTGACTCAGCGCGCCCTGACCCTCCTGCCGTTGATCCGGCGGATCATGATGGTGGTTCTGGTGACTCTCGCCGCGATGGTGACCTTGAGCGAGATGGGGGTGGATATCGCCCCGCTGCTGGCCGGCGCCGGTGTCCTTGGCCTGGCCGTAGGCTTTGGGTCACAGACACTGGTCAAGGATGTGGTCACCGGACTGTTCATCCTGCTGGAAGACCAGATATCGGTGGGCGACGTGGCGGAGCTGGGCGGCCATACCGGTGTCATCGAGGCCATCAGTATCCGCACGGTGCGTCTGCGCGACCTGCAAGGCATTGTCCATATTGTGCCCTTCGGTGAGGTGACAACCGTAAAGAACTACACCCGTGAATATGCCTATGCCTTCATGGAAGTGGGCGTGGCTTATCGCGAGAACACCGATCACGTGATCGAGGTTCTGAAGGAGGTGGCCGAAGACCTGCGTCAGGACCCCGAGCACGGGCCCAATATTCTGGAGCCATTGGAGGTCATGGGCGTCGACCGCTTCGACGATTCGGCGGTGATTATCCGGGTCCGGTTCAAGGCGGTGGCGATGACCCAGTGGGGAATCCGGCGCGAGTACAATCGACGCATGAAACTGCGATTCGACAGGGACGGGATCGAGATTCCCTTCCCGCACCAGACGCTGTACTTCGGCGAGGATCGGGCCGGGCGCGCGCCGCCAGCGCGGGTGCGCGTGGACACCGGCGACGGTGAGCGGCTGGCCGGCGCGACGGGACCAGAGGCGGACAACCAGTCGGGCACGGGGTCTGGCGGGGAGCGCGGCAAGGGCGTGACGGAGCCGCCGGCCGGCTAGGCGCCGGTGTTGCCGTCAGGCCTGTTGCGAGGCTTCGGCCTCCAGCACTTCGAGGGCTTCGACGGTCGTGGCGGCCAGGACCCGCAGAGCGACGGCGGCGGAAAACCCGGCGCGGGCGAGGGAGGCGAGATCACGCTGGCGGCGCCCTTCCTGGTCGGCCACAGGCCGCAGGGGGCCGAGCCGGCGGCGACGGACCAGCCGGCAGGCGGCGGCCAGATCCGGGTCGCCGGCCTCCGTCGCCAGGTGATCGAGAGCCGCGGCGATGGCATCGGCCTTGACTCCTTTTTGCCGCAACCGGGCGTTGATGGCGCGACGGGACAGCCCCTGACGCATGAGGGTGATTGCCCGGGCCCGGGCAAAGGCCTGATCGTCAAGCAGGCCGGAGCGCTCGAAGCGGCGCACAATGTCGTCGATCCACACGCGCGCCTGATCCGCGTCCACATCGTCACGAACCTTTGCGGCGCGAGCGACCCGCCGCTCCAGAACGCGCTTCAGATTGGCGCTCGACGAGGCGAAACGCTGCAGATAGAAGAGAGCGCCGTTTTCCAGGCTGGAG
Organism: Alphaproteobacteria bacterium; assembly: GCA_040218575.1. Lineage (NCBI taxonomy): Bacteria > Pseudomonadati > Pseudomonadota > Alphaproteobacteria > Alphaproteobacteria bacterium. The sequence goes on from JAVJRE010000003.1 coordinate 170,706, forward strand.
AGAGTGATTCTGCGGGGCGGCCGCGGCCCCCGCCCGGAGCCGGGCGCGGATGCCGGCGATGGCGCCGAACCGGAGGAGCCGGACCGGGTCATGGCTGGTGGACCGCGCTCACGCAGACCACATGGGCGATGGCGTGAGAGGCCATCGGCGGCCCGGCCCGATGACGTTGACAGAGGCGACGACGGCCCCAATACTCAACGGTTTCCGGTTCATTCCGGCGGTAACAGACGGCTATCCCCCGATCCTCCGTCCGACCGCCCAGCAGGACGCAGCCATGGCTGAGCAGGCCCCTATTCCGGCGATCATGCCGACCTATGGCAATCCCGACCTGGCGCTGGTGCGCGGCGAAGGGGTGTGGGTGTATGACACCGACAACCGTCGCTATCTGGATTTTGCCGGCGGTCTGGCAGTGACGATTCTGGGCCACGCTCATCCCCATCTGGTGAAAGCCCTGAAATCGCAGGCGGACGCCCTGTGGCACACGTCTAACCTCTATCGTATTCCCGAGCAGGAGCGACTGGCCCGGCGGCTGACCGACGCCACCTTCGCCGACACGGTCTTTTTCTGCAACTCGGGCGCAGAGGCGGTGGAGGCCGGTATCAAGTTGATCCGCCGCCACTTCGATGCCAAGGGCGAGCCGGACCGCTATCGCATCATCACGGCGGAAAGCGCCTTTCATGGCCGCACCCTGACCACCATCTCCGCTGCCGGTCAGGACAAGTATCTGGATGGCTTCCGGCCGGAAGTGGACGGCTTTGACCATGTGCCATTCGGCAACATGAACGCGCTGCGCGCGGCCATTGGCCCGGCGACCGCGGCAATTCTGGTGGAGCCGGTGCAGGGCGAAGGCGGCGTGCGGCCGGCGCCGGACGGTTATCTCAGGCAGTTGCGGGAGGTGGCGGACGAGTTTGGCCTGTTGCTTATGTTCGACGAGGTGCAATGCGGTTATGGCCGCTCCGGACGCTTCTTCGCCCATGAGTGGGCCGGCGTTGCACCGGACGTCATGGCGGTTGCCAAAGGCATCGCCAATGGCTTTCCCATGGGCGCATGCCTGGCCACGGCCGATGCCGCGCGGAGCATGACGGCCGGCACCCATGGTTCGACCTTCGGCGGCAACCCCCTGGCCAGCGCCGTCGCCAATGCGGTGCTGGACGTGGTGCTGGCCGATGGCTTTCTGGCCGGTGTGGAAAAGCGCGCGGCGCGCTTTCGCGGTGGCCTGGAACGCCTGGCGGCGGCCCATCCGGCGGTGTGGACGGGGGTGCGGGGCAGCGGCCTGATGCTGGGCCTCACATGCGCGGTGCCTAATGCCGGTCTGGTGGCGGCGAGCCGTGCTCACGGCATGCTGGCGGCAGTGGCCGGGGACAATGTCTTTCGCCTGTTGCCGCCGCTGATTGCCGAAGACGAGCATTTCGATCATGCCCTTGACGTTCTGGCGACGGTGGCAAAGGAGGCCGAGGCGGCCGCCCCCCCGGCGGGGGCGGCGGCATGAGCACCCCGCGGCATTTCCTTGATCTCGACCGGGTGGATGGCCACACCCTGCGGCGCATTCTGGCGGTGGCGACGAAGTTCAAGTCCGGCGCCGCCGGTGCGCCGCCACTGGCCGGCAAGACCCTGGCCATGATCTTTGAGAAGCCATCGACCCGCACCCGCGTATCGTTCGAGGTGGGGATGCGCCAGCTTGGCGGCAATGTGGTGGTGATGTCGCCGCAGGACACGCACCTTGGTCGCGGCGAGACCGTGGCCGACACCGCGCGTGTTCTGTCGCGCTATGTGGACGCCATCATGATCCGCACGGACAACCCCGCCAAAGCGCACGAACTGGCGCAGCACGCCACCGTGCCGGTGATTAACGGGCTGACCGATCGCTCCCACCCCTGTCAGTTGATGGCCGATGTGATGACCTATGAGGAGCATCGCGGGCCGATTCGCGACCGCTGCGTGGCGTGGGTCGGCGATGGCAACAATGTGGCGGCCACCTGGGTGCAGGCGGCGGCACGGTTCGGCTTTGAGATTCGCGTCGCCAGCCCGACGGTGCTGCGGCCGGACGCGGCCATGGTCGACTGGGCGCGCGACCAGGGCGGTCGGGTCATGCTGACCGAAGACCCGCTGGCGGCGGTGACCGGCGCCGACTGTGTCGTGGCCGACACCTGGGTCAGCATGGGAGACGAAGCCAAGGGCCCGGTCAGCGAGCGGCACAATCTTCTGCTGCCCTACCGCGTGACCAGCGACCTCATGCAGCATGCGGCTGATGATGCGCTGTTCATGCATTGTCTGCCGGCGCATCGCGGCGAAGAGGTCACCTCAGAGGTGCTGGACGGCCCGCAATCGGTGGTGTGGGACGAGGCGGAAAACCGGCTGCACGCCCAGAAGGGCATACTCGCCTGGTGCCTCGACGATGCCTATGCCGCCGCCTGAGACCTCGGCGCCGAACGATAGCGGGCGGGGCGATGATTTCGTCGAGCCCTTCCAGATTGAGTCCATCGGGGGCGGGGTGCGTGGCCGGCTGGTGCGGCTGGGCCCGCTGGTGGATGACATCCTGACCCGCCACGACTATCCCGAACCGGTGGCGCGCCTGCTGGGCGAGGCGCTGACCCTGACGTCGGCGCTGGCGGCCGGTCTTAAGTTCAACGGTAGTTTCTCGCTGCAGGCACAGGGCGACGGGGTGGTCAGCCTGCTGGTGGCCGATGTGACCGCCGATGGCGAGATGCGCGGCTATGCCAAATTTGACCCCCAGCGCCTGTCGGCGGCGTCGGTCGATTCCACGGTGCGGGCGGCCGGCGATGTGGGGCTGATGGGTCGCGGCTATCTGGCCTTCACCGCCGATCCCGGCGACGACGGCGACCGCTACCAGGGCATCGTGGATCTGGCCGGGGAAACCCTGGCCCAGTGCGCCGAACACTATTTCCGCCAGTCGGAGCAGATCGAGACGCGAATCCTGGCGGCGGCCGAGCCGCGCCAGCGGCCGAACGGCGCCCGGGAGTGGCGGGCCGGCGCGCTGATGCTGCAGCGCCTGCCGACCGATGAGCAGCATCCCGGCGGCGCCCGCAATGCCTATGACAGCGAGTCCTCCGGGCCGGTCAGTGACGAGGACTGGAACCGCGCAGTCATGCTCATGGCCACAAGCACGGCGGACGAGCTGACCGATGCCACTCTGCCGGCAAGGCGATTGCTATATCGTCTGTATCACGAGGACGGTGTGAGAGTGTTTCCCCGCAAGGCGCTGAGCCGGGGCTGTCGTTGTTCGGAGCACCGGGTCCAACGGATTCTGGCCAGCCTGCCGCGGGACGATCTGAGCGATCTGGCCGAGGACGGCAAGCTGGTCATGACTTGTGAGTTCTGCAGCCGCGACTTCGTCGCCGAGCTTGGCGCTGACGGCGCGGGCGCCGATATCCGGGTGGTCAACACGCCGGAGGCCGGCGCCGGCCTTGACAAAGGGAGACTCCACTAATGGGCACACGGCAGCGAGAGGGCGGCGGTCATCGGCGTGGGCGGCGTGGCCGGCGCGGACGGTGGCGCCTGGGTGGAACGATTCTTGTGGGACTGGCGGCGGCGCTGGCGGTGGCCGCCGGTTGCTCCACGGCGCCGGTGGCCACCGAGTATCCGGACCTGACCTATACGCATCTGCCGCCCATTGTGCTGACCGCCGGCACGGTGGAGGTGGTCGATGGCTATATCCCGACCCTCAGCGAGCCAAATGTGGAGCACCTGTTTCCGCTACGGCCGTCCGTCGCCATGCAGCAATGGGCGCACGACCGGCTGCAGGTGACAGGATCGGACGGTCAGGTCGTGCGTTTTGAAGTGGTGCAGGCAAGCGTCACCGAAACATCGGTTCGCGAGGAAGGCGGCGCCATTCGCCGGTTGTTCACCACCGCCCACACGCTGCGCTACGACATGACCCTGGAGGCCAGAGTGGAGGTCAGGCCAAATCCGTCAAGCGCAGCAGTCGGCTTTGTTCGCGCCATAGTCCAGCGTCATGCGACCCTGCCGGAAGACGCGACGGTCAATGATCGCGAGCAGTTGTGGTTTACCATGCTGTCCGCCGCCATGAATGACCTCAACCGTGAAATGGAAGGGCAGATCCGCATCACACTTAATCCATGGCTGGTCAACTAGCGGACACAGCCAGGGCCATAGCCGGCGTCATGCCGGTCATGCGGGTCGATTGGCGCGGGCCCAGACAATGAGCTGGTCAACGAAGGCCTCGCACTTTTCCACCTGTGCAAGCGCGATGTATTCATCGGGCTGATGGGCCTGGGCGATATGGCCTGGCCCGCAGACCACCGCTTCGATGCCTGAGTCCTGGAACAGGCCGGCCTCGGTGCCGAACGACACCATGCCGACGCTGTTCTCGCCGGTGAGCGCGCGCGCCAGGTTCTGCACACGGGCGTTGCCATCGGGTCGCAGCGGCGCCACCCGCACACCGGGCTGCGTGACGATGGCGCAGCCGGGCGCGATCATGCGCATGGCCGGCTCCAGTACGTCACGGGCATAGGCGGCGGCGCGGCCGGCAAGGGCCGCGGCGTCCTCACCGGGCAGGGGGCGGATTTCCCAGCCAATGCGGCAGCGCCCGGGAATGATGTTGTGCGCCGTGCCGCCCTGGATCTGGCCTACATGGATGCTTGTCCAGGGAGGCTCAAACGCCGGATCGAGTTTGTCCGCCGCCTTCATTTCCTCCGCCAGGCCGGCCAGGAAGGAGACGAACTGCGCCCCGGCCATGATGGCACTGACCCCGAGCTGGGTCTGGGAGGAATGCGCCTCGTGGCCGGTCACCAGGGTTTCGAACATCCACACGCCCTTGTGGCCGGCGATGACCTTCATGCCGGTCGGCTCGCCGATAATGGCCATGTGTGGCACGGCTGGCCCCGCCTGGCTGGCGATATCGCGGATGAGGTCCGGCACGCCGACGCAGCCCACTTCTTCGTCATAGGACAAAGCAAGGTGAAGCGGCGTCTCCAGGGGGGACGCCAGCATGGCGGGCACACGCGCCAGAACGATGGCGATGAAGCTCTTCATGTCGGTAGTGCCGCGGCCATAGAGCCGCCCGTCCGCCCTGTGCAGGCGGAAGGGGTCGCGCGACCAGTCCTGGTCGGCAACGGGCACCACGTCCGTATGCCCCGACAGGACGACGCCACCACGCTCCTGCGGGCCGACGGTGGCGTAGAGATTGGCCTTGGTCCGCTCCGCGTTGTGAATCAGGCGGGACGGGACACCCCAGCTCGCCAGATAGTCGCGAACAAAGTCGATCAGCGCCAGATTTGATCGCGACGACACGGTGTCGAAGCCGATCAGCCGTTCGATCAGCTCGCCGGTGGAATAGGTGATTCCCGATGGTGTGGTCGCCATGTCAGCTACGCCAGTAGGACGGAAGGAACAGCACCAGGACGGTGAACAGCTCCAGCCGGCCGAGCAACATGCCCGCGGCGAGGCTCCACTTGGCGCTGTCCGGCAGGCTGGCGAAGGTGCCGGTGGGGCCGATGATGTCGCCAAGCCCGGGGCCGACATTGGAGATGGCGGTGGCGGCACCGGACAGGCTGGTCACGAAATCCAGGCCGATCAGCCCCAGTATCCCGGCCAGCAGGGCAAAGACCGCGATGTAGAGATAGAAAAAGCCCAGTACGGAGTTGGAGATTTCGTCGGATATGGGATGCCGGTTGAAATAGGGAATGAATACGCCATGAGGCTGCAGCAGCCGTGAAAACTGTGTGCGCGCGGTTTCATAGAGAATCTGAAAACGGAAGATCTTGATGCCGCAGGTGGTCGACCCGGCACAGCCGCCAACGAACATGATGAGAAAGAAGATGGTCAGGGCAAAGCCGCCCCACAGGCCGAAATCAGATGCTACATAGCCGGTGCCGGTAAGGATGGAGACGATGTTGAACGCGGCATGGCGCACTGACCAGCCGACAGCGAACCCCTGCTCCAGGACGAGCCAGGCGATCATGATCAGGACAAAGAGCGACACCGCGCCAAAAAACCAGCGGACCTGAGAATCCTCCAGCAGCGCCATGAGGTCGCCGCGTACCGCCCGCAGATAGAGAACGAAAGGCAGGCTGCCCAGGAGCATGAACACGACGCCTGTCCACTGAACGCCCGCATGGTCAAAGGCCGCAAAAGACCGGTCGGTGGTGGAGAAACCGCCAGTGGCGATGGTCGTCATGGCATGGGCCACCGCATCGAAGCCGGCCATGCCGAACAGCCAGTAGAAGACGGCACAGGCCAGGGTCAGCAATAGGTAGATGCCGCCGATGCCAAAGGCGATGCTGGCCGCCCGCGGCAGGGCTTTCTCCGACGTATCCGACGACTCCAGTGACAGCAATTGCATGCCGCCGACACGCAGCATGGGCATGATGGCGATGGCGATAACCACAATGCCAACACCACCCAGCCATTGCAGAATGGCGCGCCACATGAGCAGGCCTTCCGGCACCGAATCGAGACCGACAATGACTGTCGACCCGGTGGTCGTGATGCCGCTCATGGCTTCGAAGAAGGCGTCGGTGAAGGACATGGCAATGGGGCTGAAAATGAACGGCAAGGCGCCGAACAAGGCGATCAGCACCCACGCCGACGTGACCAGCAAGAAGGCCTGTCGGACATTGAGCCGGCTGCCGGCGGAACGGTTGGTCAGGGTCAGCGCGCCGCCGACGAACAGCGTGAAAGCGGAGGTTCCGAGGAAAGTCTCCCACTCCGGGTTGCGCAGCGTTGCGTCCACCAGCGCCGGAACCAGCATGGCCACAGACAGAATGGCCAGCAGCAATCCGTTGACAAACAGGATCGGCCGCAGGTCCGGCATGGTCTAGCTGGCGACCAGGGACGCAGCACCGCCCTGGCCGATCATGGCCAGAAGCTCACGGCGGGTTCTGGGATCGCTGCGGAAGAGGCCCAGCAGCCGGCTGGTCACCATGGTGGCGCCGGGTTTGTGAATGCCCCGTGTGGTCATGCAGTGGTGGGTCGCTTCGATAATGACCGCCACACCACGTGGCGACAGCACCTCATCAATGGTGTTGGCGATCTCGCTGGTCATTTTCTCCTGTATTTGCAGTCGCTTAGCATAGACCTCCACCAGGCGGGCCAGTTTGCTGATGCCGACGACCCGGCTGCGCGGCAGGTAGGCCACATGAGCCACGCCGATGATCGGCGCCATGTGATGTTCGCAGTGAGACTCGAAGCGGATGTTCCGCAACAGCACGACCTCGTCATAGCCGCCGGTTTCCTCAAAGGTCTTTTGCAGGACCTGCCGGGGGTCGCTGTCATAGCCGGAGAACCATTCGTCGAAAGCGCGGGTGACGCGCCCTGGTGTGCCGGCCAGGCCCTCGCGGCCCGGATCGTCACCGGCCCAGCGAATGAGCGTACGCACCGCCTCTTCCGCCGCGGCGCGGTCGGGGCGCGCCGCGCCCGCCGCAGTGTCGGCGGTTGGCGTGGATGGCGGGGGCTTTGCTGGCATAGGCCTCTCCGGTGCGGAGGTTGGTCTGGTGGCGGGAGCCACCGGCAGGGGCGGCAGCGGGGTTGAAGCGGCGCGAGCCGGGCGTCGCCTAGTGGACCCGACGGGTTTCGTGCGGGCTGTCGAGGGAAAAGGCCGGTATGGCCACATCGAAGGCGTCACCGTCCACAGTTTCCATCTGGTAAGTGCCGACCATGATACCTGATGGCGTGGCCAGCGGCGCGCCGCTGGTATATTCGAAGCGCTCGCCGGGATTGAGGGTGGGCTGTTCGCCGACGACACCCTGGCCGCGAACGTCCTCCACCTGGCCATGCTCGTCAGTAATGCGCCAGTGGCGGGCGATCAGGCGGACCGTGCGATCACCCTGGTTCTCGATGACGATATGATAGGCCCAGACAAAGCGGTTTTCATCCGGTGACGACTGGCTGGCCAGGTAGGTTGGCTGCACACTGACCGTGATACCGCGGGTCGTTTTGCAAAACATGGATTGGCTCGCCTGGGCTGCTGGCTCGAACGGGGCATTGGACTGCGGGCCAATTATCCCCCGGCAGCGCAGGAGCGGAAAGTCGCCGCGCCGGAGTGGCTGCAGGCACGGCTCAGGCCATGCCGTCGCCGGCTGCCCTGTTGGCCGCCGGCTCGGCCAGTGGATCGGTCGGTGGCGTGCGGCCAAGCTGGATGACCGGCCCGCCTGCCGCCGCCGCATCATCCGGGTCGTGGGTGACCAGCAGGACAGGCAGGCCGCGCTCGCGCGCATGGTCAAAGACGAAGCGGCGGAAGCGGTCCCGCAAGCCGGAATCCAGGCGGCTGAACGGTTCGTCCAGCAACAGGGCGCGGGGGTGAGCCAGCAGGGCGCGCATGACCGAGACCCGTGCCCGCTGACCACCGGACAGGGTCGCCGGGTCACGCCCGGCAAAGCCCTCAAGCCCCGCTTCGGCCAGCGCCTGTTCCACCAGACGCCGCCGCTCGGCGCGGCCGGAGGCAATGTGCCGGCCCAGACCGAATGCGAGATTGCCGCCGACGGTAAGGTGCGGAAACAGAAGATCATCCTGAAACAGAATGCCGACGCCACGATGCTCCGGTGGCAGGTGATCGATACGCTGTCCGTCAAGCCGGACCTCACCCCTGACCGCGAAAGACTTATCGAGCGTGCCGCAGATACAGGCCAGCAGGCTTGATTTACCGCATCCGCTGGGGCCCATCACGGTGACGGCCTGGCTTGCCGACACCGTGCAGTCCAGCGGCGGAAAGAGCGTGTGTCCGCCAATGGTCAGGCTGATGCCGTGCAGGGAGAGGGCGCGGGCTTCGCTCATCGTGTCACGCTGACCAGGCCGCGGTGGCGACGGCCGAGCCACGCCGGCACGGCCAGGGCCGCAAAGAAGGCAATCAGGGGCAGCGCTGTCTGGGCGAAGGCGTAGACGCCGATGACCCGGCGATCCCCGCTCGCCGCCAGGGAGACGGCCTCGGTGGTGATGGTCGGCAGGCGTCCGCCGCCGGCGAAGACAGTCGGCAGATACTGACCGACGCTGACGGCGAAACCGATGGCTGCTGCAAACAGGATCGGCCGCACCAGCATGGGCAGCTTGATTCGCCAGAACACAGCGGCGGGCCCGCGGCCGAGCAGCAGGCCGGTGTCGCTGTAGCGGTGATCGAGGGCGCGCCAGGGATCCGCCAGAATCAGGAACACATATGGCAGGACAAACAGAAGATGGGCCCAGATCAGGGCCAGCCAGCGACCGTCCAGCCCCAGAGCCACCAGGAAAATCTGATTGCCGAATAAAAAGGCGATCTGCGGAACCAGCAGCGGCACATAAACCAGCCACAACACATGGGCGCCGGGCCGCAGACCCCGCCTGTATTCGCTTTCCAGGCAGGCGAGGACCAGGCTCAGGGCCAGCACGGTCGAGGCCACCGCGGTGGTGATCGTCACGGTCATGGGCAGGCTGAGCGGCGCGGCCAGCCGATGCCAGGTAGAGAGTGACCAGGTGTCGGGCATACCGTCGGGAAAACGCCACACTCCGGCGACGGACCACAGCGCCATGGCCAGGAAGCTGGCGGCAGCAACGGTCAGCAACAGGGAAAGCGCGATGGTCACCGGCCAGCGTATGGCCCGGTCCTGAACATGGCGGCGGCCATCACTGAGCCACACCCGGAGGGCGCGGCCGGCACAGAGTTCGCCCAGTCGCCACACGGCGATGGCCGCCAGCACCAGCAGAACCTGTGACACCGCAGCGGCGGCGGCGACAAAACGCTGTGACAGGTCGGGATCGTTGAATAGCCGCATGATCTCTCGCGCCAGGGGGCCGGGCGTCGTCGGGCCCAGAATAATGGCCATGTCAACGACACTCATGGAGAAGGCCAGAACCGCATAGACCGGCAAACGGATCTGGCGGTAGATGAGCGGCAGGATCGCCTTGCCCCATGCGGCAACCGCGCCATAGCCCATGGTCCGGGCGGTGGCCAGGCTGCGTTCGACCGGCAACTGGTTGAGCGCGGCCATGATCGCCAGCAGAAGAAAAGGCACTTCCTTCACCACCAGTCCGGCCACCAGGCTGAGCCCCAGGGTATCGTGAATGATCAAAGCGTCCGGGGGCGTCTGCCAGCCGGTCGCCCAGGGCGACGCCAGGCGGCTGGCCCAGCCGGACGGTGCGATCAGGAAGGCGAGGCCGATGGCGACCGCGGCATGGGGCACGGCCAGAAGCGGCGCCAGCATGTGGCGCACCCGGCCATACATGCGTGTCCCGTGGCACGCCGCGACAAAACCGAGCGCGATGACCAGGGACAAGGCGGTGGCAGCGAAGCCTGTGGTCAGGCTGAGCCGCGCGGCGGTAAGCAGGCCAGGCTCCGCCAGCATCCGGCGCCATGGTTGCAGCGAGATGCTGTCGCCGCCGAGGGCCGGCAGATAGCCGAACGAGGGAAGGATGACGCCGGCCAGGCCGATGGCAACGGGGCCGACAAAGAGGAGAATTGTGGCGGCGGGCGCCAGCCGCAGCATGGTGTCAGTCCGACTGTCGACGGGCGATCACTGACTGTGGCGGCGACGCCATTCGCTCTCGATGCGGGTCATCCATTCGGGATGAGGCTCCGGCAGGGCACGACCCAGATCAGCCGGCGAGAGGGTGGCGATGCCCAGCGGCAGAGCGTCAAACAGGGCGCGCTCTGCGTCCGACAGCCGCGCCATGGAGAGAACCGTCGGGTCGCCCCACAGACGGGGGTCCTGTTTGCGTGCCTGGGCCTCGGGGCTCAGGAGGAAGTCGGCCACGACCATGGCCGCTTCCGGCGCACTGGCGTTGAACGGGATGGCGACAAAGTGGGTATTGGCGATGGTTCCGCCATCGAGCACATAGGTGCGCACCGTATCCGGCAGCAGGCCCTGGGCAATGGCCGAGGACGCGGAACCCGGGTTGAAGGTGATGGCGATGTCAATCTCACCATCGTCCAGGAGCTGGCGCAACGCCGCCTCGTTGGCGGGAAAGGCGCGCCCGCCACGCCACAGATGCGGCGTGATGGCGGCCAGCCACTGCCACAGAGGTTGAGTGACGGTGGCAAAGGTCTCGTCAGTTGGCGGCGACTGCAGCACTGTCGGGTCGGCCACCAGCTCATGCAGGGCTTGCTTGAGGAATGTGGTGCCGGTGAAGTCCGGCGGCTGCGGATAGGCCAGGCGACCTGGATTGGCTGCCGCCCAGGCCAGCATGGCGGCGATTGACCGTGGCGGAGCCGTCAGGCGCGCGGTGTCATACATGAAGACGACCTTGGCCATTCCCCAGGGCGCTTCCAGGCCGTCGACCGGCTCCGTGAAGTCGATCACGGTGGTCGGCTTTTCGTCAGGGTCAATCAGTCCAAAATGGGGCAGCCGGTCAACGAAGGGTCCGAAGAGCAGGTCCCGGGATTTCATGGCCTTGAAGTTTTCGCCGTTAATCCAGACCAGGTCCACCGAACCGCCGGAGAGACGACCACCCGCTTTCTCCGCCACTACCCGCGACACCACATCTGCGGTGTCGGTGATTTTCACATGCTGCAGTGTGATGCCGTAGCGCACCGCCACTTCGTCAGCCACCCACTGAATATAGGCATTGATTCTTTCGTCGCCGGCCCACGCATTCCAGTAGACGGTCTGATCGCGGGCGGCGGCCAGTGTGGCGCCCCAGGTGGTGTCCTGAGCCTGGGCAGGAGATACGGGTCCGGCCGCGGCCGATACCAGCAGCACGGCCGCCAGCAGAACTGCGGCCATGGCGCCCAGGTGCTGCGCCGGCCGGCAGCGTGGCCGGCACGCCCGCTGCCTCGCTGGCGCCAAACGGTCAGCCAACAGCGCCGATGGTGTGGATGATGGCGCTGCTGATGCGTCGGGTGAGTTCGTGCAGGCGACCCAACGGCTGGAAAATCCGTTCGTGTTCGCGTTCATAGGACCGGGCATCCTCGCTGCGATAGGAGGCAGGCTCACCAAAGCCGTCAAGGCTGACGGCTTCCCCTGCCTCGGGAAAGATGGTGGCGAGATACTGTGTCGTGCTGTCCACATCCAGATGCAGTGTGTTCACGATAAGCTGATCCCAGCTAATGGGTGGACGCTCGCTGAAATGCGGAATCTGAGTGGCCAGCATATAGATGCGGTGAATGAGGACAATCCTGAGGGCGTGCAGGAGATGGAGATTGTCCCGCACATCGTCGTCAATGCCGGCGATGCCCCCGACGTCAGGCTCACCCGGCGTACGCCCCATGCCGTCGGGAAACGCCATGGCAATCCCGGCGCGAAGGTCCAGGAAATCTTTTTCCAGAATGCGAAAGATCTCGCTGAGGCGGCGGTGGGCACCGGCCTCCTCAAGGTGCTCCGACACATGGCGCAACACCTGAACGGTGCCGGCGTCGCTTTCATGAGCGGCGCGGATCAGCCAGCGGTCCGGCACCAGATTGCTGATATAGGCGCGGAAGACATCCAGATTACTGAACTGCAGCGCCCACTCGACCATGCCGAACAAACGGCGAAAGCGCGGTGAGGTGCGATAGAGACGGGCGAACTGCTCCGGGTCCTTGGCGACGGCGCGGCCGGCGCCGCCAAGCGTATTGGCCAGCATGCCAAGCTGATGGAGGATGCTGTTGTGCGGAATGGCGCGAATTTGCGAGGCGTGGCTCAACTCTGCGCGGCCGCCATAGGCGTCGCTCTGCCGCCGGGTTGCACGCGACCCGCTGCTGTAGAGCATGTTGGTGCCGTACATGTCGAGCAGGGCGGCATAGTTAGGATCGCGCATGAGCTGGGTCTGAAACTGGCGGATCGAAATGAAGAACTCCGCGGCAAAATCCACGCTTTGGTAGTAGGGGTCTTCATTGGCGGTGTCCGGTGGTGTCAGGGCGAACTCCAGAACCCGCGTCACCGTGGCAAAGGCAATCGGCTGTGTAAGAAACATCATGTAGGCGTCACCGCCCTGGAAGCTGACTTCCGGCTTTATGCGGATGCCGGCGGCGGCAAAACGCCGACGCGCCTCCATGGGCATGGTGTAGTCGAGGCGGTCCTCAAAACTGGATGGATGGGCGCCGCGGCCAATGGATTCGCCGTGCGTGTCAAACACCACCAGCTCCAGGTCGTTCAACCCGTGCTCGTTGAGCAGGCGGACCATCTTCATCTTGAGACGCTCCACCGACACTGACGCGGTGGTCTGACCAAGATAGCGGCCGGCGTCAGAAAAGCCGGTCTGGATGGTCATGCGGCCGCGCTTGCGCAAATAGTCGCGGTAGTGCGGGTTGCGCAGACATTCGGCAATCACTGATTCCGGGCTGTCGAAAGCCCGTGGCGTCTCGAACAGCGGTGAGATATCAACCTTGTCCTCGACGCCGAACAGCCGGGCGTAGTAAAGCGCCGCAAGCAGGGTGAACGGGGTCTCTGTCTCGGCGATGAGAAAGCGGATCGGCGTGTCGCAATCAATGTATTTGAGCATCTGAGCGACCAGCATGAACACACGCTTGGCGGTCGATGATTCGGCCATAAGCGAGCCGTAGTTCACCTGGATCGGCTTGACCGTATCAAGCAGCGTGTTGATCGCCGTCAGATAGGTGCGCCGGTTGCCCTGATCATCAGGCTCGGTAGACATGTTGATGGTCTTGCGGATAGCGTTATGAATCTGTCGCGCATTGATCCGCACATGGGTGTGGGCGACACCCAGACCATAATTGGCGATCTCGGCCCGCAGCACACACAAGGCCTGGCGCGCCGCGTCATCGGGCGCCGCATCGATGGCCTGATTCACGTGGCCGAGCAGGGAAAGCGGTGAAACGAGACGGTCATCACGGCTTTCGTACATGCGACGTGATACGCGCTGCACCCAGCCAAGCCACTGACGATCCTGGATGCGAATGGAATCAAAGGGTTCGATTTCGGACTCGATTTCGTCCGCCGCCGTCGCCAGAACCTTATCGAGATCGTCCAGCGCCGCGCCAAACGGTGCTCCGGCACCATCGCGCCAGCGTGCGCTGACGTCGCGCACCTGTTCCAGCATGCCGTCGATCTGCCGCTCGCGAACGCGCAACCGCATGAAGTAGGTATCGGACCAGCGGATATCCACCCGACCATCGGTGTCGTAGCCGACCCAGGTGGCGACCGACATCAGACGCGGCCTGAGCTCCGTCCAGCGGTCGGGATAGAGGTCGCGCGCCACGTCCAGAGTCAGATTGTAGATCTGCCGCATGGCGGCCTGGGTATTGTTGATGGCCTCCAGTGACAGGTCGTGCTCCAGGCGCAGGTCAATACGCGGCTCAGGCCGGTGCTCGAAGGTGTAGGCGCGCCGGATGTGGCGGTGATAGTCATCACCGGTCAGCGGCTGGCCGCTGGGGTCGCGCTCCATGGCCAGTTCCGACAGAGAGTGCAGCAGGTTGCTGTTCAGGCTGAAGGTCGGGTGCGCCGTGAAGACAATGCCGAATACCTCGCGCTCCAGCCGCTTGCGGAAGGTGGAGAACGGCACCGGCTTCTTTGCGATGGCACCTGAGTCCGTGCGGTGGGCGGTTGTGTGGATCAGGCGGCGGATAATATCGCGGTTCTTGTCGGGGTCGCGTTCGCCCAGATAGCGGCCGACCCGCCGCGCCCGGGCCAGGAAGGCGATGACCGTCAGACGGCGGATCAGGTCCTCGATATCGCTTTCGTCCAGCCGGCCACCGTCCAGGCCATCCGAGACCTGGAGGGCCAGCAGCTCAATGGGGTTGGAATAGGGATCCTCGTGCGTGTGGTCACGCAGTTCGTGAAGCTTGTCCAGCAGGATGCGGTGGAGCTTCTCGGTCCGCGCCACGTCGCCGCCCTGCAGGCTTTCCGCCCGTGTCGGAGTCGCCGCCCGCAGCAGGTGATGCCAGTCGATTCGGTTGCCCTGAACGCCAAAGGCGCGGGCGGGCGGTGTGGTGTTCTTGCTGTCGCTGGGGCTCATGACGTCTATTGAAGCGGAAAGGGTGGTCGAGGCAAACTCCCTCCTATGCCGGTTTCGGCCAGTCGATGCAATCACGGCCCGCCTGCCCGGCGATAGTGTTTGCCGATCCCGGCGGCCGGGCGGGTACAGGCCCGGGCAAGTATAGGGGTGTCGCCAGGCGTGCGGGGATCGCGCCGCCTGGATCTGGCGGAAATCTCCGCGGGTGTAGCTCAATGGTAGAGCTCTTGCTTCCCAAGCAAGTGACGAGGGTTCGATTCCCTTCACCCGCTCCAGCCAGTCGGCATCCGGCCTTCCTGGCCGATGCCAGCGTTTGCGCCCCTGCGGAGGCTGTTGCCCCGCACGGCGTATGTGCCTCGCGCGGTCATGGTCGCAACCAGCCGCCGGCTGCGGCACGGACTGCTTTATCCTGATCCCGGCTTGATCCCGGCAAGCTGAGGCTGGGATGGGCGACCGCCGGTCGCGCCCACGAGGGCGCACAAAGGGGGCGGACCATGGCGAAGGCAGGTAAAGGGGGCAGGCCGGGCGAGCCGCCGTGAGGTCGCCTGTGCCTACGCCCGGCCGCCGGTGCACCGCACCTTTCTGGCGGCGGCAATAGGCGGACCGGCCCTGACGATTATCAATCCGGGGACGTGGGCTGCCGGTCCGTCCCCGGTGGATCCGGCCAGGGCCATTATTGAGCGTCATGGCCCACGCTGCGCGTATGCGCGATTGCCAGGACAGTGGCGCGCCAGCCTTTCCTGACTCAGCGCCTTGAGTCTAGCCGCCTGACGCCAGTCTGCGGCACCGTTTGGGCGCCGTCCTTGCCAGTCCGCGGTCCTGTATGCGAAAGGTCCGCATCGACGGATCGATACGCACTGGCAATCGGAGGCGGCCGCGCCATGGCAACCCCGCAATACGTCTATGTCATGAAGGGCCTGGGCAAGACCTGGCCCGGTGGCAAGCAGGTCCTGAAGGATGTGTGGCTGAGCTTCCTGCCGGGGGCGAAAATCGGCGTTCTGGGACTGAACGGTAGCGGTAAGTCCACGCTGTTGAAGATCATGGCCGGCCTCGACACGGACTTCACCGGCGAGGCCTGGGCGGCGGATGGCGTGCGGGTCGGCTATCTGGCGCAGGAGCCGGAACTGGACCCCGATCTGACAGTGCTGGACAATGTCATGCAGGGGGTGGCCGGCACCAAGGCGTTGATAGACGCCTTCGAATCCCTGTCGGCGCGTTTTGCCGAGCCCCTGAGCGACGACGAGATGGCCGCTCTGATTGATGAGCAGGGGCAGTTGCAGGAGCAGATCGATGCGCAGGATGCGTGGGACCTGCCGCGCAAGGTGGATATCGCCATGGACGCCCTGCGCTGCCCGCCGGGCGACACGGCCGTGACGTCACTTAGCGGTGGCGAGCGCCGCCGCGTGGCGCTATGCCGCCTGTTGCTGTCACGGCCGGACATGCTGCTGCTGGATGAACCGACCAACCATCTGGACGCGGAATCCGTCGCCTGGCTGGAGCGCTTTCTGCAGGATTATCCGGGCACAGTCGTCGCAGTGACCCACGACCGCTATTTCCTCGACAATGCGGCCGGCTGGATTCTGGAACTGGACCGCGGCCAGGGAATCCCCTGGGAGGGTAATTACACATCCTGGCTGGAGCAGAAGGAAAAACGCCTGGAGCAGGAAGGGCGCAGCGAGGACGCGCGTCGCCGCACACTGGCCAACGAGCTGGAATGGGTCCGGGCCAGCCCGCGGGCGCGCCAGGCCAAGAGCAAGGCGCGGGTTCGTGCATATGAGGAATTGCTGGGCCAGGAAGCCGAGCAGCGCCAGGCGCGCGCACAGATTTCAATTCCCGCCGGTCCGCGTCTGGGCGACGTCGTTATCGAGGCGCAGCACGTGTCCAAGGGATTCGGCGACGTCCTGCTGATTGATGACCTGAACTTCCGTCTGCCGCCTGGCGGCATTGTCGGTGTGATCGGACCCAATGGCGCCGGCAAGACCACTTTGTTCCGCATGATCGCCGGCCAGGAGTCGCCGGATCAAGGTGTGCTGAAGGTGGGCGAAACGGTGGTCCTTGGCTATGTGGATCAATCCCGCGACACGCTGGATGGCAAGAAGACCGTGTGGGAAGAGATTTCCGGCGGCAATGAGATGATCATGCTGGGCAAGCGCGAGGTGCAGAGCCGGGCCTATTGCTCCGCCTTCAACTTCAGGGGACCGGACCAGCAGAAGAAGGTGGGCCTGCTGTCAGGCGGCGAGCGCAACCGGGTCCACCTGGCCAAGGTTCTGAAGTCCGGCGCCAACCTGCTGCTGCTGGACGAGCCGACCAATGATCTGGATGTGGATACGCTGCGCGCGCTGGAAGACGCTTTGCTGGACTTTGCCGGCTGTGTGGTGGTCATCAGCCATGATCGCTGGTTTCTCGACCGCATAGCCACGCACATTCTGGCCTTCGAAGGCGACAGCCAGGTGGAGTGGTTCGAGGGCAACTTCGAAGAGTATGAGGCGGACAAGCGTCGTCGTCTGGGCGACGAGGCGACGGAGCCGCACCGGGTCCGCTACAAGCCGCTGGCCCGCGCGTAGAACCACTGCCGGCGCGCTCAGGTGGCGGCAGAGTCTGCCGGAGCCGGCGGGCGCCAGTCGCTGACCACGTCCTCGTATGCCGGTCGCTGCCGTTCGCTCGGCGGGTGGTCGGTCGAGCCCAGATAGATCCAGCCGGCGATGCGTTCGTTGTCGGCCAGACCAAGAGCCCGCCACACGGCGGGCTCATAGGCGTACCACTCAGTCAGCCACTGACAGGCAAGGCCGAGGCTGGTTGCCGCCACCAGCATGTTCTGACAGACAGCACCGGCGGACAGCACCTGCTCCCATTCCGGGATCTTGCCGGACCGCACATGGGATATAACACACAGAACGGACGGTGCGCGCAGCAGAACGCCGCGCGCCGCCTCTATCTTTTCGTCTCCGGCATCGGGATTGTCGCGGCGGAACGCATCCGCCAGAACGTCGCCAAGCCAGGTGCGCGCACCATCATCCAGAATCAGTACGCGCCACGGGCCCAGCTTGCCATGGTCCGGCACCCGCAGGCCGCAGCGGATGATCTCCTCGATCATTGCGCGATCGGGCCCCGGCCCGGTCATGTTGCGAGCCACGACCGAGCGGCGCGTGTGTAGAATATCGAGCGTGGGATTAGTCATAGGGGATCCGTTGTTTCGAGCTGCGGGCCGCATCGGCTTCGGGTCAGGTATGCGTGTCTTCGGCAATGGCAAGGCCGGCCGCCTCTATGGCCTGCCGCGCCACGGCTACGTCCTCGGCTGAGGCGCCGCCGGCTACGGCGAATGCGCCGATGACTGTCTCAGCGCGCCGCACCCGCAGACCGCCGGCACTGGCGAAGAGGCGCCCGCCGGCCGCCCCCTGCAGGCTGGCGAACCAGTTCTCGTAGCCAGTCGTCTGCCGCGCCAGTGTCTCGGTGGAAAAGCCCATCACCGCCGCGCTCCAGGCCTTGTTGATAGCGATCTCCGCGCGCAGACGCCCGGCCGATTCATCGCGCGCCACGGCCAGCAGATGGCCGCCATCGTCGACCACCGCATAGGCCAGCGGCGGCGCACCGGAAGCCCGGCGGTACGCTCGCGCGGCGGTGATGATGGCCAGCGCCTCGTCTGTGGTGAGACGGGTCAAGACAGTGTCCCGGCCGCCGTGCGCGGCGCCAGACGAGTGACATGACCCATCTTGCGTCCCGGCAGCGCCTTGTCCTTGCCATAGAGGTGGAGGCAGACGCCTGGCTCCGCCGCCAGGTCGGCCCAGCGGGTTGCATCCTCGCCTATTAGGTTGGACATGACCGCGTCGGAATGGCGGGCCGTGACACCCAGCGGCAGGCCGGCGACGGCGCGAACACATTGCTCAAACTGGCTGCAGGCGCAGGCATCAATAGTCCAGTGCCCGCTGTTGTGGGGGCGCGGCGCGATTTCGTTGACCAACACGGTCCCGTCGCGGGCGACGAACATTTCAACCGCCACCAGCCCCACCAGATCGAAGGCCCGGGCAACGCGCCGGGCGACGTCCGTCGCCTGATCGGCGGTGGCCTGGCTGATGCGGGCGGGCACCGTCGAGGTGCGGAGAATCCCGTCGCGGTGAACATTTTCAACAGGCTCGTAACTGGCCATGGCGCCGTCGCCGCCGCGGGCGACGATGACCGAGACCTCACGGGAGAAATCGACCCATCCCTCGACGATGCCGGTTGGAGCGTTGAGTGAGGCCCAGGCGTCGTCGGCCGATACAGGCCCGCCGAGGCGCACCTGCCCCTTGCCGTCATAGCCCAGGCGCGTGGTCTTGAGCAGGCCCTGGCCGCCGAGTGCCGCCAGGGCAGCGGCCACGTCAGAAGCGCTGGCCACCGCATGATACGGCGCCGTGGCCAGTCCGGCCTTGTTGAGAAAGCGCTTTTCCGCCAGGCGGTCCTGTGCCACCGCAAAGACCTCCGGGCCCGGTCGCACCGGCACATGGCCGGCAAGCCGCTGCAGCGCCGTCGCCGGCACATTCTCAAACTCGCAGGTTACCGCCTGCACCTGCCCGGCAAAAGCGTCCAGTGCAGCGGTGTCTTCATAGTCGGCACGGGTGACCGCGGCGGCGACGTCGCCGGCCGGTGGCGCGGCTTCCGGCGCGAAGATGTGACAGCGATAGCCGAGACGTGCCGCGGCCATGGCGGTCATACGGCCGAGCTGGCCGCCACCCACGATGCCGATGGTGGAGCCCGGCGGCAGGGGCGGCGGTGGCGCAGGTCTTGTCTCTGTCACGTGTCAGCCGCGCTTACGGGTCTGGGGTGACTTCGGTACCGCCCGCGTCTGGGCGGTCCGCCAGCGAGCCAGCCTGGCGGCCAGCCGCTCATCGCCCAGCGCCAGGATGGCTACCGCCAGGAGCCCGGCATTGCGCGCGCCGGCCGGTCCGATGGCCAGCGTGCCGACGGGGATTCCGGCGGGCATCTGGGCGATGGACAGAAGGCTATCGAGGCCCTTGAGGGCACGGCTTTCCACCGGTACGCCGAGCACCGGCAGGCTGGTCATGGAGGCGATCATGCCGGGCAGGTGGGCCGCCCCGCCGGCGCCGGCAATGATGACCCGAAAACCTTCATCGGCCGCGCCTTCGGCAAATTCGGCCATGCGGCGCGGCGTACGATGGGCCGAGATAACCCGGCAGGCATGACTGACACGCAGTTGCGACAGGATGTCGGCCGCTTCCTGCATGGTCGGCCAGTCGGAGCGGCTGCCCATGACGATGGCCACCGGCGGCGCTGTCCGGCGCTGGCGTGACCGGGTCGCTGTGGCGTGAGGTTTGGGTCTGGATACCGCCATGGTTGCGGGCCTTGGCTGTGAGGGCCGTCACAGGACGGCGGGCCGGGAGTATAGCGGCGGTCAGCGCGCGACGGCCATGGGCGGTAGCAGGCGGGTTCCGGCGGTGGCCGCCGTCAGCGGTTGAAGGCGCCGCCTGCCACATGGCCGGCCCATGCGGCAAAAACGCAGAGCAGCACGGAGCCGGTGGCATTGGCCAGGGCACGACCGTATTGCTCATGCTGCAGCAGGGTCAGGGTCTGCAGGCTGAAGGCGGAGAAGGTGGTGAAGCCGCCGAGCAGTCCGATCAGGAAGAACAGGCGGATGCCCGGAGAGAGCAGGGACCGGCCATCGGCGCTTTCCAGCGCGGCGATGAGGCCAATCAGGAAGGAGCCACTGACATTGACGGCGATGGTGCCCCACGGCAGCCATTCGCCGAGCCAACGGGCCAGGGCGGTGGAGACCCAGTAGCGGGCCATCCCGCCGAGGCCGCTGCCGAGACCGATGATGAGGGTAAATTTCAGCATCCGGTGGTGCGCGAGGCGGTGACCGGGGCGTCTCTACCGGCCGGGCCGGCCGGGCCGGCCGGGCCGGCCGACGTTTCAGGCGCGCGGGCCAGTGCCTCGGCGATCAATTGGCGTGTTTCATCGCGGCCATAGAGGGCGACGAAGGAACCGAACCGTGGCCCTTGCTCCTGCCCCAGCAGGACCGTGTAGAGGGTGCGGAACCAGTCACGCAGGCTGGCGAAGGGGTGACGCTTGCCGATCTCATAGACTTCGGTCTGGATCGCCTCGGCGTCAGCATCGGCCGGTAGAGTGTCCAGGGCGTGTGCCAGCTCTTCCAGGGCGGCGCGTTGCATCGGGTCGGGCGTGGCGTAGTGCTTGGCGGGCAGGATGAAGTCGCGGTAGTAGGCGATGGCATGGCCAACCAGCCGGTCAAGGAAGGGCGAGGTTGTGGCGGACAGGTCCGGCGCGTGGCGGTTGATGAAGCCCCACAGAACCGCCTTGTCCTCGCTGTGGCAGACGCTGGCCAGATTGAGCAGCAGGCCGAAACCCGGGCCCGCCGGCTCCTGAGGAATGGTGCCCGCGTGAATGTGCCAGGCGGGATTTTCCAGCAACGCTGCCGCGTCTTCACCGGCAGCGCGCTGGCGGAAGGCCATATAGTCGTCCACCGCCCGCGGAATGCCGTCGAAGTACAATCTCTTGGCGGTCGCTGGCTTCTGAAACATGAAGGTGGCGAGGCTTTCCTCCGGCGCATAGCGCAGCCAGTCCTCTACCGCCAGGCCATTGCCCTTGGACTTTGAGATACGCTCGCCTTTCTCGTCGAGGAAGAGCTCATAGATCATGGTCACCGGCGGTGGACTGCCCAGCACCTGGCACAGGCGTGATGACAGGCGCACGGAATCGATCAAATCCTTGCCGCTCATTTCATAATCAACGCCCAGCGCCGCCCAGCGCATGGCCCAGTCCACTTTCCATTGCAGCTTGCAGTGACCACCGGTGACAGGCGTTTCGACCCGCTGGCCAGTCTCGTCCTCAAAAACGATGGTGTCGCGGTCGGGGTAGCGTTCGATGATCGGCACCTGCAGCACACGGCCGGTTGCGGGCGACAGAGGAAGGAAGGGGCTGTAGGTCTTTTGCCGCTCGGCACCGAGGGATGGCAGCATGATAGCCATCACCTCGTCATAATGCCGCAGGACACCGCGCAGGGCGTCATCGAAGCGGCCGGCACGATAGCACTCTGACGCGCTGACGAACTCGTAAGCGAAGCCGAACGAGTCGAGAAAGCCGCGCAGGCGAGCGTTGTTGTGGGCGGCAAAACTCTCATGGGTGCCGAAGGGGTCCGGTACGGCACTGAGCGGCTTACCCAGATGCTCGGCCATCATGGCCGCATTGGGCACGTTGTCGGGCACCCGGCGCATGCCATCCATGTCGTCAGAAAAACTGATGAGGCGCAGCGGCGTATCGGTCAGTTCGGCCAGGGCACGGCGAACCATCGAGGTGCGCAGCACTTCGGCGAAAGTACCGATATGCGGCAGGCCGGACGGGCCATAGCCGGTTTCCAGCAGGATGTGGCCCTTGGCGGGCGGGCTGAACCCGGCCTGGCCACCGAAACGGTCCATGATGCGACGGGCCTCAATGAAAGGCCACGCACGGGCGGTCCACGCGGGATTGTTCATGGTCATGCTGCGTCGCAGGCGTCCGCGTTGATTCGAAAAGTGTGCGGACCCTAGACCAATTCCAGTCGGCAATGAACCATTTGCGCACCATACCGGCGGTGATCGGCCGGCACGGTGCGTCTGGTAAGGCTGGTGGTGTGCCCAGCCCTAACTAACTACCCCAGGGGCCATGGCCGCCGCGTCGCCCTGACCGGCCACCGAAGCGTCCGTGATCGCGGGTGATCTGCTCCAGCAGCTCGCGCCGTTGCTCGGGATTAAGGGTGTCGAAGAAGGCGACCAGGCGTTCGCGCCGCTCGGCCGACATGGCGAGGTGCGGACTTTCCATCGCGGCCAGCAGATTACTGAAGGCTTCGGTTGAGGGTGTTTCGGATTCGGCCAGCGTCTCAAACTGCTGACGGATGGCCGACATTTCGTCGTGCAGCATATCTCTGTCGCGCCGCTCCCGGTTAAAGACTCCTTCCAGTCCGCGCCGTTGTTCGGGGCTGAGATCGAGACTCTCGCTAATATGGTCCATGCGCCGGTCGTCCCCCATCATGAAGCGCCCGGCGACATCACGAGCGTGAAGAAAGCCGCCAAGGAAGAAGGCATTGAGGGCGATGGATGCGGCCAACAGCATCCATGGGGTGATGATTTTCCAGTTCATGGTGGGCTCCTGAGGGGGGCTGGGGATGGCGGGCTATTCGTCGAGCCCGGGAAGGGCGGCAAGAAGAGGATCGTCGGCGGCGCTGACCTCATAGGCCGCGAACCAGGTGGTGGCCGTGTCGGACCGGCTGCCGGCTTCGAAGCCAAGCGTCGCCGCCATCAGCAGGCTGGCGGCGATAGCCAGGCGCAGACCGTGGGACAGAGGGCGTCCGGCGCCGGTGGTTCGCCGGGACGGGTCGACCAGGGCGCGCGCCCGGCGGATCAGAAGCGTTGGCGCGTCCGCCGGTTGCGGCGGCAGGGCAGAGAGACCCGCCGCCAGATCATTGGCGAGCGCACCGTCACTTTCATCGCGCAGGCGCGACCAAACCAGCCGGCCAGCCGGCGATGGCGCCGGCTCAGGGGTGGTGCTGGTATCAGGTTCCGATCGGGTCATGGCCGCGCTGTTCCGTTTCCTGTGGTGTGATACGCCACCAAGCGGCGCAGCATCCCCGGCCTGGCTAAATTATCTACCGGCTCCCTGGCGGGCCCCCTAACCGGGCCTCTGACCGGCCCCCCTGACCGGGCTATGTGTCGTCGCGCTGCTGAAACCAGGTTCTGAGCCGCACAATGGCCTTGTGATGGGTGCTGCGGACGGTCTGCGGCTCTATGGCCAGACGTTCGGCGACCTCCGTCGCATCCAGATCATGGTCGTAAAGCAGCGCCAGGACTTCCTTCTGCCTGTCGGTCAACAGGTCGGGCGGAATCACCAGCCGTTCATGAGCGGGCGGCGGCACGGCGAAGGCCGCCGGCGCCACGTCGTCGATATTCTCAGCCGGGCGCCGCCGCCGCACCCAGTCAATGGCGCTGGTGGTGGCGATCACATGCAGCCAGGTGGTCAGCGCAGCACGGCCGGGATCATAGGTGCGCAGCAGACGATAGTGGTTGGCGCAGAGGCGGAGGAAAACCGACTGGGCGATATCGAGAGCATCGTCCAGGCGACCGCCTTTGCCGGCGATCACCCGCCAGACCGCGGCATGGATCAGCCCGGCGGTGCGGCCGACAAAGCTGTCCCAGGCCTGTTTGTCGCCGCCGACGAGCAGCGCCAGATCCGGCAAATCGGCGGTGCCGCGCCGTGGGGTGGCGTCCGGCACAGGTGGGGGCAGATGGCAACGTGGTCGCATCACCACTGTTATACGCCGGTTGTCCGAGCAACATCCCCGTCGTTCAGTCGGTCTGCGGGCCGGCGCCATGGCCGGCCCGCCAGCGGCTTCCTATACTGGCCGCATGAGTGACACGGAACCCGCCAGCGGCGGCCAGGCGAGCGGCGGGGCTGTAGCGGCACCGGCCGGACACGCGGTTGCCCTGCCGCACTGTCCGATCCTGGTGCCGACCGTGGCCGGCGCGCTGTGGGTATCGCAGGACGGCGAAATGGAAACCGTGACCGGCGAGGCGGCGGCAGCGCGCATCGCCGCCGGCGCCATGCCGCTCTTGTGCCATCGCCGCGCCGTCGCCCGCCGGCTGGGCCTGGCGCCGGCGTTCGCCGCCTTCGACGTGCTGGAGCTGTTCGCCTTTGTCCGGCCAGCGCAATTCTGCGTGCCGACGCCCGGCGGGCTTGCCCGGGCGCTGCGGCTGCCGGCAGCGCGCGGTGCGGCTGGCGATGCCAGCGCCCTGCGCGACGGCACACTTCGGTTGCTGCAGGATCTTTCAGCCGTGCACGACAAGGACCGGGCGCAGCATACGGAGGCGCGGGCGATTGCGACCCTGATGGCGCGTGGCGGCTGGCCCTGGGCGGAAGCGGCGCTGGCCGCGCTGGGGCCCGTCGGCAGGCCCGCGTCGGCCGGGACAGCGGAACGCGGGCCACCGGAAAGCAGCGACGGGATTGCGGTCTGGCGCCGCCTGCCGCGTTGGCAGGACTTGCCGCCGCCGCCGCCGCCGCCGCCGTCACAGCATGCAGTCTCGCCAGCCGAGGCGCGTGGGCGGTTGGCGCTGCTGTTGGGGCCCGGGGCCGAAGACCGGCCGCAGCAGGCGGACTATGCCTCGGCGGTCAGTCTGGCTTTCGCCGCGCCGGAACGGTCAGAGGCGCCGCACATGGTGCTGGCGGAGGCCGGAACCGGCATTGGCAAGACCCTCGGCTATGTGGCGCCGGCAAGTGTGTGGGCTGAAAAGAACGAAGGCACGGTGTGGATCAGCACTTTTACCCGCAATCTGCAGCATCAGATCGATAGCGAACTGGAGCGCCTGTTTCCTGACCGCACAGAGAAGGCGGCGCGGGTCGTCCTGCGCAAGGGACGGGAGAATTATCTGTGTCTGCTGAACCTGGAGGACGCGGCGCGTGGCGCCACCAATGGCCCTGGCGATGTGGTCGCTGTCGGGCTGATGCTGCGCTGGGCCGGTCAGACGCGCCATGGCGACATGGTCGGCGGCGATTTTCCGTCGTGGCTGCCGGGGCTGGCTGGCGCGCGCCGCACACGCGGCCTGTCCGATCACCGCGGCGAGTGCATTCATTCCGCCTGCCCGCACTACCAGACCTGTTTCATTGAGCGGTCCGTGCAGGACGCCCGCCACGCCCGGCTGGTGGTGACCAACCACGCGCTGGCCCTGACCCAGGCGGCGCTGGCGGCGCCTGGCGAGTCACGGCTGCCGACCCGCTATGTACTGGATGAGGGCCATCATCTGTTCGATGCGGCGGATTCGGTTTTCTCCGCCGTGCTCAGCGGGCAGGAGGCGGCGGAGTTGCGTCTTTGGGTTTCGGGGGGTGATGCCGCGTCACGCGCTGTGCGTGGCCGGTTGCGTGGTCTGTCACGGCGATTGGGTGATCTGCTGGCCGGCGATGAAGCCGGCACGGCGGCGCTGGACGCCTGCCAGCGGGCGGCGCTGGCGCTGCCTGGCACCGGCTGGCACGGGCGCCTGCGCGATGGCGCTACCGGGACCAGAGCCAGTGGCGCGATCGAAGCGTTCCTTGGCGAGGCGCGACGGTTGGTCTATGCGCGCAGCGGTGAGCGCGACAGTCCCTATGGGTTGGAATGTGATCCGGCGCCGGCCGACGAGCCGCTGCTGACGGCGGCGGCGCGGGCGGCGGCGGCGCTGGGCGAGCTGGCGGCCCCCATGCGCCAACTGGCGGCCCGGCTGGAGCACAAGCTGGAAAGCGAGGCGGACCAGTTGGGCAGCGATGGCCGGCAACGGATCGAGGCCGCCATCTTCGGGCTGCGGCGGCGGGCGGACGGCCAGCTTGCGGCGTGGACGGCGATGCTGCGCGGGCTCGGCGGTGAACCGCCGGATGCCTATTGCGACTGGTTCGCCATCGACCGGTTCGATGGCCGGGATATTGACGTTGGATTTCACCGGCACTGGATCGATCCGACCGAGCCGCTGGCCGAGACGCTGGCGGGACACGCCCATGGCATCGTCGTCACCTCGGCCACCCTGACGGATGGCGGGGACGACGTGGAAGCCGACTGGCAGGCGGCAGAAGCACGTACGGGCGCCAGCCACATGCCGGCGCCGGCGCTCAGGGTGTCGGTGGCCTCGCCGTTTGACTATTCCCGCCAGGCGCGCGTGTTTGTCGCCACCGACGTGGCGCGCGACACGCCGGCGGCGGTGGCCGGCGCATATCGCGCCCTGTTCGAGGCGTCGGCTGGCGGCGCGCTTGGGCTGTTTACCGCCATTTCCAGATTGCGGGCGGTGCACGATACAATCGCCGCGCCGCTGGAGGCGGCCGGTCTGCCCCTGCATGCGCAACACCTGGACGGGCTGGATACGACCACGCTGGTGGACATCTTCCGGGCCGAGCCTGACGCCTGTCTGCTTGGCACCGACGCCTTGCGGGACGGGGTGGACGTGCCCGGCGACAGTTTGCGCCTGATCGTCTTCGACCGCGTACCGTGGCCACGGCCGACGCTGCTGCACAAGGCGCGGCGCAAAGCCTTCGGGCCCGGCTATGACGACCGCATCGTCCGGTTGCGGTTGAAGCAGGCCTTCGGGCGGTTGGTGCGGCGGGCCGACGATATGGGGGTTTTCGTATTGCTGGACAGTCGAATGCCGACGCGGCTGCTGGGGGCCTTTCCCGAAGGGGTGCCCATCGAACGCCTGCCATTGCAGGAGGTGGTGGCGGCGACGCGGCGCTTTCTGGCCGGCGTCTGACCTCAGGCGGGGCGCCCGGCGGCGGCGCGAACCCTGACCGGCCGCCCAGACAGGGTGGACAGGACCATACGCAGCGCCTGATGGTCATCGGTGAATCGGGCAAAGAATGTTGCGTCGGTGTGGTGCAGGACCTGCCGCGCCGCGCGGGCTGCGGACCGGCCACGCGCCGTCAGTTGGACGGCACGGGTCCGCTCGTCGGGTCCGCGGCCGCGCTGCAGATAGCCGGCAGTGACCAGGCCGCGGGTGGCCGGCGAAACGACCGTCACGTCAACGCCGCTGGCGCGGGCGAGGGCGATCTGGGAAAACCCCGCCGGCAGGTCGAGGGCGGCGGTCAGCAGCAGCGCCTGGGTCTGGGTCAGGCCGAGCGGCGCCAGGCCGCGGCGCGTGGCGCGCTGCCAGTGGTTGGCGGCCTGCCACAACAGGCGGCCAAGGTCGGCCGGCGGGGGCTGTCCGGCGCGGGACTCCGGCACATCAGACATTCTGTATCGTCACGGCAATGCTTTCCGTATTGCACAGTGAATATGTTTGTATAACAATAATTTGTAGTAGTGAATATTGGAATCGTGCCGCAACTGGCGATTTCAGGATTGGTTAACGTGTGGCGCGTGCAATGGAGATGTCCGGGTTGCGGGCGCGTGGCTGACTCAGGCGAGCATCGGGCCGCCCGGTCGGCCCGGACCGCAACGCGACGCAAAGGCCGCGATGGCTGCAATGGAACGGGTTCCTGCACGGAGGGTGTGATGAGTGATCTGGCTCTTCAGCTACGTGACTACCGGCTGACCACAGCGGAAATCGTTTACCATCTGCCGGATTATCCGGAGCTGCTGCAAAGCTATATCTGGCAGAAGCTGGACCTCTCGCCGCACTTTCCCGTGCTGCGGCGATTTCTCGACTTCTGGAGTCATAACCTGGATGGCAAGCTGCATTCGGTCTATGTGGCCAACGGCCGGATTATCAAACCGGCCGAACTGACCTATGCCGGGTGTGAGCTCCGGCTGCACTGACGCGCTGTCGCCCCAGGCGCCCCGGCCGTCAACCACCGGGAGCGCACTATGACGACACCCACTGCAACTTGGCGCCCGGCCCCTGCGAACCCGGCCCGAACCGACCACCGGCTGACGGCCATCGGCTGGTGGTTGCTGCTGGTGGCTGTAATGATTCTGGCCATGGTGGTCATCGGCGGGGTCACCCGCCTCACGGAGTCCGGACTGTCCATCACCACATGGCAGCCAATCGGCGGCATCATCCCGCCGCTGAACGGCGCGGACTGGAACGCCTTGTTCGAAGCCTATCGCCAGTCGCCGCAGTACCGTCTGGTCAACAGCGGCATGTCCCTGGCGGAGTTCCGCACCATCTTCTGGTGGGAGTACGTGCATCGTCTGTGGGGGCGGCTGATCGGTTTTGCCTTCGCCGTGCCGTTCGCCTGGTTTCTGGTGCGTCGTCAGATCCCCGGCTGGCTGACGCCGCGTCTGGTGATGCTGTTCGTTCTGGGCGGGCTGCAGGGTGTGCTGGGCTGGTGGATGGTCGCCAGCGGCCTGGAGGACGTGCCGTGGGTCAGTCCCTATCGCCTGACCGCTCATCTGGGACTGGCGGTCCTGCTGTATGCCGTGGTGCTGTGGACGGCATTTCAGTGTCTGGCCAGCCGGACCAGCCACGGCGCGGGCCTGCGCCGCCTGGCGCGCTTTAGCGGGGTAAGCGTCGGGCTGATTGGCGTGACCATTCTTGCCGGCGGTTTTGTCGCCGGTCTCGATGCCGGGATGATTTACAACACCTTCCCGACCATGAACGGGACATGGCTGCCGCCGGACTATGTGAGCGGCGCCGGCTGGCGGAGCCCGTTTGAGAGCCCGGCCGCGGCACAGTTCAATCATCGCTGGCTGGGCCTTGCCACACTGGCGGCGGTGCTTGGCCTGTGGTGGCATGCGCGACGCTTTCGCCTGTCGTCACGCAGCCAGATTGCCTACGCCATGAGTGGGCTGATGGCGGCGGTGCAGGTCGGCCTTGGGGTGGCGACACTGCTGACCCAGGTGGCGCTGCCAGCCGCCGCTACCCACCAGGCGGGCGCCCTGCTCTTATTGTCAGCGGTGCTGTGGGCGCGCTTTACGCTGGGTCGGGGTCAGGCCGCCGCTTGAGGCCGCCGCGGCCGGCACTGGTCTGGCGTCTGGCAAAGGCGACCTGACGCGGCACCAGAAAATCATCGCGGCCAACCGGCAGAAGGCGGTCCCGGGCCGCCAGCCGTGCCTGGTAGCCCTGTGGAAAGTATCGCTCCAGCGCCGGATCCCGCACATCCAGTCCGCCCGTAAAGGCGCCGAAGGCCGGCAGGATCATCAGCCCCTCGGCGAAGACGAAGCACCGTCCCGTCAGACGGCGATGGGCCAGGGCGATCGAGCCCTTGGGATGGAAATGGCCCCATATGGTTCCGGCCGGCGGCCGCACTTCGCCGGGTCGCGGCTCATGGCGCAGAGTCAGCGGCCCGAGGCGGACCTCTTCACTCAGGCGGCCGCCCATGCGATCCAGCCCGGCCGGCGCCGGATCATGGTTGCCGGCGACCCACACCCAGTCGGTCTGGCCGGCCAGTCCCGTCAGCACGGCGCGGTCTGTCGCCGGCAGGCGGGCGACGGCACCGTCATCGTGAAACGAATCACCGAGGCAAATCACCGAGCGCGGCCGCAACAGCGTGATCAGCGCCGCCAGACGGTCGAGCGTAGCCCGGGTATCCCACGGCGGCAGCAGCGCGCCTTGGGCGGCGAAGGCGGAGCCTTTTTCGAAATGCAGGTCGGCGACGATCAGGCAAGACTGTTCCGGCCACCAGACGGCCCCGTCGGGCAGCAGCATCAACTGCGCGCCGCAGAACGCAATCGCGCCGTGCGCCGGTTCCGTCAGGGGAATCCGGGGCGTGACGGCTCTATCCATTGCCGCCCATGCGGTGCCACCACTGCTCGAACTCCACGCACCTGCCGTCGTCGTCGAGCTTGATGATGGCGATGCCATCGAGATGGACCACGTTGCCGGACGGCTCCAGGGTCAGTTCCGTGCGCCAGTGGACAATGCCCTGGTCATAGGGAACCGCCAGGATGGCGTAGCCAAAGTGAATGTCGCGCTGGCCCTGGACGGCATATTCCTCCCAGTAGCGGCGCATGACCCCGGGCCCGCGGATCGGCAGGGTGAAGGGAGTCTCCTTGTAGGCATAATCGCTGGCGAACAGCTTCTCCGCAGCGGCCGGATCCTGCCCCTCCCACGCCTGACGATAGCTTTCCATCCACGTGGTCAGGCTTTCCGCATTCATAGCCATGATTTCCCCTCCGTAGTTTGTCGCGCGCCCGCACTTTGCCGCGCCCGTCGTTTGTCCCGAGTGTGGCCTACGACAACGTCGCCGTCGATTGAGTCCTGGGCGTCCTGTCCTTGTCCGTATCCAGGGCTTCGGCCACCAGTTCCGTCTCGCGCTGGTCCATCAGTTCGTCGAGGGCGTCGCCGCTGACGCTTTCCCGCCCGACCTCTAGCAGGATCGGCACCGCCAGTGGTGATATCCGATCCAGCGCCTGCAGGCGGATGCGGCCCGCAATCCGCTTCAGCATAGCGGCAAGTCGCGAAACGTCGGTGAGGCCGGTTGCCGCATCCGCCCGGGTTGCCCGCAGCAGAATGTGGTCCGGCTCGTAACGCCGCAGCACGTCATAGATGAGGTCGGCATTGAAGGTGACCTGGCGGCGGGTTTTCTCCTGGCCGGGATGGCGCCGTTCGATGAGCCCGGCAATGACGGCGACGTTGCGGAACGTGCGGCGCAGAAGAGAGGATTCCGCCATCCAGGCTTCCAGATCATCGCCCAGCATGTCCTGATCGAAGAGGGCGGACGCTTCGGCCAGAGTGGTGAGCGGACTGAGGCTCCAGATGGCGATGACATAGTCCGTGGCGACGAAGCCGAGCGGCCCGAGGCCGGCCCGGTCCATGCGGCGGGTCAGCAACATGCCGAGGGTCTGGTGGGCATTGCGGCCTTCGAAGCAATAGGCCACCAGATAGTGTTTGCCGCCGCGCGGGAAGGTTTCAATCAGCAGGCCGCGGCGGTCCGGCAGGCGCGAGCGCCGGGCCTGGATGCGCAGCCACTCCTGCACCGGTGGCGGCAGGGCCGGCCAGTGATTCTTATCCGCCAGAAGAGCGCGCACCCGGTCAGCCAGTTGAGTGGTGAGCGGCAGACGGCCGCCCTGATAGGTCGGGACCTGTGGTTCGCGACTTATGTCGGGGCCGGTGGGCCGCCTGGTCTCCACCGCCATTTCATGGATGCGCACGAATTGCAGGAGCTGGCCGGCGAAGAGGAAGGTGTCACCGGGCGTCAGACCCAGGACGAAGTATTCCTCAATTTCACCAAGGACGCGGCCGCGCCCCAGACGCACCTTGAGCATGGTCGATTCGACAATGGTGCCGATGTTCATGCGGTAGCGGCGCAGATGGGTGCGGTCGGCCACCTGCCAGGCGCCTTTGTCGTTGCGGCGCAGGCGGCGGAACCGGTCATAGCCGCCCAGCGCATAGCCGCCGGTGGCCACATAGGCCAGCACGGCGTCGAAGTCGGTGCGCGTCAGGTCCGCATAAGGTGTGGCATCGCGGACTTCGTCGAACATGGCATCGGCGGTGAAGGGTCGGCAGCAGGCCATGCCCAGCAGGTGTTGGGCCAGCACGTCGAGACCACCGGCATGGCGTGGCGGATCGTCCAGGTCATGGGCCGCCACCGCCTCGATCGCAGCCTGGCATTCCAGCACCTCGAAGCGGTTGGCGGGCACCAGCAGGGCACGGCTCGGGCGGTCGAGGCGGTGGTTGGCGCGGCCGGTTCTTTGCACCAGACGGGCCGCCCCTTTCGGCGCGCCGGTCTGGATCACCAGGTCCACCGCCCCCCAGTCAATGCCGAGGTCAAGGGAAGAGGTGGCGACCACGGCGCGCAATCTGCCGGCGGCCATGGCCGCCTCCACCCGGCGGCGCTGATCCACCGCCAGGCTGCCGTGATGCAGGGCGATGGCCAGGCCATCGTCATTAGCATGCCACAGGGCGCGGAAGATGAGTTCCGCCTGGGCCCGGGTGTTGACGAAAACCAGGGTCGTGCCGGCCTGGCGAATAGCGTCATAGATACGGGGCACAGCATGCAGCGCCATGTGGCCGGACCACGGCATGTCGCCATCACCCGCCATGATGCGTATCTCGGGCGGCGGGCCGTCCGGCGCCAGGATCGTGCGAACCGGTCGCCGGCCGGCCAGCCAGCCGGCCATGGCGTCCGGGTCGTCGATGGTCGCCGACAGGCCGGTGATGCGGTGGGCCGGCGCCAGGGCGCGCAGACGGGCCAGGCCTAAGGCCAGCAGATCGCCCCGTTTGCTGCCGGCAAGCGCATGAACCTCATCAATCACCACGGTGGAGAGGTCAGCGAACCAGTCAGGTGCATCCTCTTGCGACAGCAGCAGGGCGAGAGACTCAGGCGTGGTCAGCAGGATATCGGGAGGCTGGCGCAACTGCCGCTGACGGCGTGCCTGCGGGGTATCGCCAGTGCGTGTCTCCGCCCGCACGGCAAGCCCCATCTCGGCCACGGGAGCCTCCAGATTGCGCTGGATATCCACCGCCAGCGCCTTAAGCGGCGAGACATAGAGCGTATGCAGGCGACGACGCTGCGCCTGGCCGGCCAGATCCAGCAGGCTGGGCAGGAAGCCGGCCAGGGTCTTGCCGCCGCCGGTGGGCGCCACCAGCAGAACGGACTGGCCAAGGCGGGCTGCCTCCAGCATGGCCAGCTGATGGGCATGAGGCCGCCAGCCGCGACTGGCGAACCAGCCGGCGAAGGGTTCGGGCAAGGCCGGCGCTGCCGCCGTCACGGCGCCTGGTGCCGGGGATTATTCACTACAGGCTAGCCAGGAAAGCCAGCAGGGCGGCGCGGTCGGCCGCCGGCAGGGCCATGAAAGCGCGACGCGCCGTGCCGCCTTCGCCGTCGTGCCAGATAATGGCTTCGGTCAGGTTTCTGGCGCGTCCATCATGCAAATAATTGGTATGCATATTAACATCAAACTGGCGGCCGACGCCCCACAGGGGCGGGGTTCGCCATTCGCCTGAGCGTGCCGCCCCTTCCGCCACGCCGTCATCGAGACCCGCGCCCATGTCGTGCAGCAGCAGGTCGGTGTAGGGCAGGGCCCCGCCCTCTGCCGGCCGTGCCGGGTGGTCGGCGGCAGGATCGGGCACATGGCAGGCGGCGCAGCCGATGCTGTGGAAGAGGGATTCACCGGAACGGACCAACGGCGAATCCGTATCGCGGCGGGCCGGTACGGCGAGGCCCGCCAGATAGGTTCCGATCAAGGCGATCTGGTGATCACTGACCTCCGGCCGGCCGCCGTCCGATGCCGCCAGACAGGCCGCCTGGCTGGCGGTGCACACCGGGCCGGGCCGACGTGATGAGGTAAGGCCCATGTCGCCCAGCAGGGCAGCGGCGATCTGGCTGGTCAGGTCTGGCTCGCTCGCCTTCCAGCCGAAGCGGCCGAGCCGTGGCCGGCCGGAGGCATCTTCAAGCCAGGCGGCACGGCCGGAGATTCCGTCGCCGTCACGGTCATCGGGGTCGGCCCGCCGGGTGATAATTTCGCTCGGCAGGGTATCGAGATAGCCGACACCGATGACCGCTGGCGCGGCGCGCAGCGAGAGGGGCACACCCGACGGCAGAGGAGGAGGGGCTGGCGTTTCGACGCGTACCAACGGATGGCGCAGACGGAACGGCGTTCCATCGGCAAAACGGCCGGTGGATTCCCTCCACACGATGTGCACCCGGCCTTCCGGCAGCAGGCCGGGATGATCGGCAATGGCGCGGTCCTGGATCTGCGAACCGTAGGCACTGGAGGGAATGGCCCGTATGTCGTCTGTGGGCAATCGCGCCAGCATGCCGTAGCCGGCTGCTGTGTCGGGCGTGAATCGGTCGTCCGGTTGCGCCAGGATGGGTCCGCTTTCGTCAGGCGGTGTGCCACGACCGTTGCGCACATGGCAGGCGGCACAGGAATCAGCGTTGAACAGGGGGCCGAGGCCGTCCAGGTCCGGCAGCACGGGGTTGGGTGGCGCTGTCCACAGGGCGGTGAACAGTCGGTTGCCGGCAAACACATCGGCCAATGCCGGCCAGGTCAGGGCGGGGTCCGGCAGGCTGAAGGCAAGCGGGCCATCCACCTCGACCGTGGCGGCGGTCTTGATCATCCGCGCATCACCGGCCTGGCCTTGGCCGTCTGGTCCGCCGATTACCATGGCACTGACGATGACCGGACCGGCAACCACCAGGGCCAGCCACACCGTACGTGCCATGGCGCGAGAGGTCATGCGCCGGCCCGACATGCGGGCTGCCGTGGTCCGGAACGGTGCGGCAGTGCGTTGGCGG
Source organism: Alphaproteobacteria bacterium (assembly GCA_040218575.1). Taxonomy (NCBI): domain Bacteria; kingdom Pseudomonadati; phylum Pseudomonadota; class Alphaproteobacteria; species Alphaproteobacteria bacterium. Next base: position 205,152 of record JAVJRE010000003.1, read on the forward strand.
CGGTGAGCATGGTGCAAGTCTAGCGCCTGTGGTCGCGTGGTCGGAGTGGCGCAACGCCAAAAAACGACCCAGGCCATCACCCGGCCCACCACACGGCCAATGACAGGACCCATGACACGGTTTGGTGAAGGCCGGCGCCGGCCCGCAGCTCATAACTGATTGCCGGCCTGTTCAACCCGGGTAGGGCCGGTGTATGGCTGATACACACTCCGGCTGGCCCGGACCCCGGCTGACCCGCACCCCGGCCTTCCCATGACCCTGTCCGCCTGTATCGCCCGCGCCCTTCGCCTGCTGCCACCAGAGACCGGCCATGGCGTTGGTCTGTGGGCGCTGGGGCTGGCCGGCCGCCTGCCGGGCGGCGGGCCCATCGCCGACCCGCGCCTGCGGCAGAGCCTGTGGGGCCTGGACTTTGCCAACCCGGTCGGCCTCGCCGCCGGCTTCGACAAGGACGGCCGGGCCATGGCCGGCGCCCTTCGCCTGGGGTTCGGCTTCGTCGAGATCGGCAGCGTCACGCCCTTGCCGCAACCGGGTAACCCCCGGCCCCGGCTGTTCCGCCTGCGCCATGAGCGCGCGGTTATCAATCGCATGGGATTCAACAGCGCCGGCCGTGCGGTGGTGCGCCGCCGGTTGCAGGCCTGGCGTACGCGCCGGGCAGAAGCCGGCCGGTCAGGCGGGCCGCTGGGAGTCAATCTCGGCAAGAACAAGGACAGTCCCGACGCGGCAACCGACTATGCGGCGGGCGCGCGGGCGCTGGGTCCGTTGGCCGACTATCTGGTAATCAACGTGTCGTCGCCCAATACGCCGGGGTTGCGTGACCTGCAGGCGGCGGACGAACTGGCCCGCATCCTCGACGCGGTGCGCCGTGAACTGAATGGCATGCGGGCGGAGACGGGACGACCACCGCCGGCCCTGCTGGTCAAGGTGGCGCCGGATCTCAGCCCCGAGTCACGTCGCGCCATCGCCCGGCTGGTCATGACATCGCCGGTCATGGGACTGATTGTCACCAACACGACGATTAGCCGGCCGGCCGGTGTGGCAAGCGCCTTGGCACAAGAGGCCGGAGGGCTCAGCGGACGGCCGCTGTTCGACCTGTCCACCGCCGTGCTGGCCGACTTCTATGATCTGACCGAAGGCCGCTTACCGCTGATCGGGACCGGCGGCATCGCATCAGGCGCCGACGCCTATGCCAAGATCAGGGCCGGCGCCAGCCTGGTGCAGCTCTATTCGGCTCTGGTGTTTGACGGGCCGGGGCTGGTCCGGCAGATCATCCTTGATCTGTCGGCACGGCTGGCCGCGGATGGATTCAGCCATGTAAGCCAGGCCATCGGCGCCGACCATCGCGATCCCTGAAGACTCCACCCGCCCGACCCTGTCCGTCGCAGCGCGGCCGGCGTTAAGATGGCGTCGGCGCCGGTGGTGAGGACCGCCACCGGCAAGATTCGTTAACCATATTGCAAGCTCTGGCGGCGATTGTGAGCGGGTTCGCAAGCCGGCCGGGCGACGGCCGGCGGACGGCCGTAACTGCCCGCGAGTAAGATGTGCCGCTGATCCACTTTGTCATTGCGCTGAGCTATGCCGGGCTGTCGGTTCTGCTGGCCTTCATCCTGCCGAGCGTAGTGCCGGGCCTGTCGGCCCTTGGCGGCGTCGTCGTGGCGGCGCTGGTCCTGACTGCATCGGTCATCGGCCATGGCCTGGTCGCCGGCTTCGTGATTACGCGTACCCTTGCCGGACAGGTCCGCGGTCTGGGTGACGGGCAGGCGGCAATCCGTCAGGAGCTGGCCGAGGCGCGTGGCGAAGCGGGTCGTATTCACAAGGCCCTGGAAGGCGCCGGCCATGGCGCAACGGCCCGTCAGCGGCTGGATGAAATGACAGCCGAGGTACGGGTGTTGCAGTCCCTTGTGGACCAGTTGTCGGAGCATCAGGCGGCGAACGACCACGGCCGGCGGCGTGGATTCGGCATTGGCGCGGAAGCTCTGGCCGCGACCGGCACTGACGGTCAGGCGCCGGCTGCCGCCGTGACCAGCCGTCTGTCCATGCCGCTTGTGGCGCAGAATCTGGACGACGCGGCGATTCTGGATGCGGTGCGCGAGGGTCTGCGGACCAACCAGGTGGATTTGTTCCTGCAGCCCATCGTCAGCCTGCCGCAGCGCAAGCGACGGGCCTATGAGTGCTATTCCCGCATTCGCATCAGCGACAGCGAGATGGTGGTGCCTGAGCAGTATCTGGCCCTGGCCGAGCGCGAAGGTCTGGTCACCGCCATCGACAACATGCTGCTGTTTCGCTGTGTCCAACTGGTGCGCAAAGCCAAGCAGGAGAATTACGACTATCAGTTCTTCTGCAACATCTCGTCCTCCACTCTGGCCGACACCCAGTTCCTGCGCGATTTTATCGCGTTCATGGGACAGAACGCCGAGCTGGCGGCCAGCCTGTTGTTCGAGTTCAGCCAGAAGGACCTGGGGTCGGCGACGGCGGAAATGGTGGCCGCCCTGCGCCAACTGGCTGGCTGGGGTTTCCGCTTTTCAATGGATCATGTGGATGGACTTGATCTGGATTTCCGGCTGCTGCGCGACAACAACGTGCGCTTTGTCAAACTGCCGGCCGAGCATGTGCTGTCGGCCATGGCGGAGGACGGACCGGGTCAGGGTTTCCGGCTGTTCAAGCGTGCGCTTGACGGGTTTGGCGTCGATCTGATCGTTGATCATATCGAAGAAGAGAGCGACCTGGTGGAGCTGCTCGATCTCAATATTGACTATGGTCAGGGTTTTCTGTTCGGCGAGCCGCGCCTGAGCCGCAACGGCTGAACCATCGCCGAAGGGCTACAACGGGGCGGCTACCGGTTCATCCTGTGGTGTGGCACAAGGGCGGCCCGACCGCCGCGACCCGCCCGCCACCATGCCTCAGTCCAGAGCCATCGTTCCGCTTGCCGGCGTCGCCGACCTGACGGAGTCGTTTGACCTGTTCCTGCTTGATCTGTGGGGCACGATTCACGACGGCGTCAGCCTGCTTCCTCACTCCAGCGCGGTACTGCATGGGCTGAAGAGAGCGGGTAAGCAGGTTATCCTTCTGTCCAACGCGCCACGCCGCGCCGCCACCGTCGAAGCCCAACTGGCCCGCATGGGGCTGGCGCGAACGGCCTATGACCATGTGGTGACGTCGGGCGAGGATTTGTGGCTCAGCCTCAGGGAACGTCCGGACGATTTCTATGCCGGCCTCGGCAACCGGGCCTATTTCCTTGGGCCCGAGCGCGATCTGGCGATGGCCGATGGCCTCGCCATCACACTGACCGACGATCCGGCGGCGGCCGATTTTCTCATGGGCATCGGGTTGCTGGAGCCGCTGGATACAGTGGAAGCCCACGCGGAAGTCCTGCAGGCCGGTGTGGCGGCCGGTATTCCCCTGCTGTGCGCCAATCCCGATATTGAGGTGACGGTCGGTGGCCGGCACATGCTGTGTAACGGCGCGCTTGCCGCCCGCTATGCGGCGCTGGGCGGTGCCGTGCGCTACCACGGCAAGCCGACGGCGGCGATCTATCAGCGCTGCCGGTCCCTTGTCCGACCGGTGGCGGAGGGGCGGATCATCGCCCTTGGCGATGGGCTGGGGACGGATATTGCCGGGGCCAACGGCGCGCGGCTGGCCTCTGTTCTTATCAGCAGCGGCCTGCCGGCACGGGCGCTTGGGCTGGCGCCGGGCGAGGTGCCACAGGCCGGCCAGTTGGACCGGCTGTGCCGTGCGGCCGGCGCCTGGCCCGACTATGTCATGGCCGATCTTATCTGGCAGGCCAGCTGAATCTGGCGGGTGAGCCGGCGGGGGCTTCGTGGACGCTTGTCCCGACGGCCGGCTATACTGTGATCCACGGGGTCCTGAACGACTTGGCGAGGGGGCCGGTCGCGCGCCATGTCATTGCGTCTCAAGGTAGCGCTCGCCATTGCGGCGCTGACCACCACCGGCTGGCTTGGTCTGGCCATGTGGTATGTCGGCCGCTTTATCGGTTGGTCGGCTCTCGGCTCGCTGCTGCCCCATGAGTTGGCGGTCATGGCCGTCGCCGCCGTCGTGCCGGTGGCCTTCAGCTGGCTGGCGGTGTTGTTTCTCCTGCCGGGAGAACGGCTGGGCCATGCGGTGGCGGCGATTGATCATCATCTGGCGCGCCTGACCTATCCAAGCGACGCGGTGGAAGACCGTCTGGTCGCCGTGACGGAAACCCTGCACCGCCACGGCGATCTTCTGGACCAGTCCACGGCGCGAGCGCTGTCCCATCTGAGTGGCCTGGAGGAAGCGCTGGCCCGCCAGAGCCAGGCCATTGATGCGGCGGCTGAAGGGGCGCGCCAGCAGGCCGAGGCCATGAGCCAGGCATTGGCCCACGAGGCCGCCGGGCTGAGCGCCGTGTCACAAACCCTGTCGCAGCGCAGCCAGGAAATGGCGGCGTCGGCGCGCGGGCAGGCGGCGGACTTGCGTGAGGCGGCGGCGGAAGTGCATGGCCGGGCGGAAGAAGCCGCCGGCCTGCTGGCCGAGGAAACGGCGCAGGCGCGGCAGGCGGCGGAGCGCGTAACGGCGGCCATGCGCAGCAGTCGCGAGGCACTGGATGGCCAGGTGCGTGATCTCGGCCATGCGGTTGAGCAGGCCGGCGCCCGGGCGGCCGAGTTCGGCGCCGGTTTCGAACGGCACAGCCATGCCTTGACCGAAGCGGCAAAGGCGGCGCGCGCTGCCGCATACGACATTGGCGAAGCGTTTGCCGAACAACTGCAGGCCCTGGTCAATGCCGGTGCTGAATCGGCTCGTCATGCGCAGACGGTGCGCGGTGAGTTCGATGCACATATGGCCAGTCTGACTGCGGCGTTTGACGCGGCCGAGGAGAATCGCAGCACCGCGGCGGCGAGCATGGAGCGGGAGAGCGAAATACTGGCGGCGGTGGCGGAACAGGCGGCGACGCGCATCGAGTCGGCGTCGTCCGTCGCCAAGGGCGAGGCGGGCGATCTCAACCGGTTGTCGGAAGCGACGGCGCAGCGGCTGCTGGAAGCGGCCGGGCGTCTGGCCGGCCGGACTCAGGAACTGAGCCGTCTGGCCGACGCTGCCGCGGAGAAAGCGGACAATGTGCACGACGCTCTGACGCGGGATGTGGCCGCGGTCAGTGCGGCCCAAGAGGCGCTGGTGGCGAGCGGTGCCGTGGTTCAGTCCGATATCGCCGCCCAACAACAAGCCCTTAGAGACGGGTTGGCGGAAAGCGCGGCGCAGGCGCAGACAGAGTTTTCCAGCCAGGACGAGCTGGTGCGGCGCCAGCTTGCCGCCCAGGCGGCCGAGCTGAACACGGCTATTGGCGAACAGACGCAGCGCCTGCGTCACGCCGGCGAGCAGGTGCAGCGCGTCGCCGACCAGTCGATCCGCGCCATGCACACACAGGCCGAGGCCTTGACCACTCTGATGAATGAGCGAGCGGAAGCGCTACGCGCCGCCTGGCTGGCCCAACATGAGGATATGACCGAGGGGCTGCGGCGGCAGGAGGAGCAGATCGGCGAGGTCACCGGCGCCGTCGCAACAACGGTCGACGGTTTGGCGGAGAAGCTGGCCGGCCAGGCGGAGATCATCGGTCAGGTGAGCGATGAGGCCACGCGCCGGATCAGCGAGGTGGCAACAACGCTGCAGGACCATGTGGGCACACTGTCTTCCGCCGGCGCCAGCGGTATCAAGTCCCTGGAGTCCAGCGGCGCGAGCCTGGGCGAGCAGAGCAAGGCGCTGGAAGCGGCGTCGGAGTCGGTGCGCGAGCGGCTGGAGGTGGTGGCCGGCACGATTCGCCAATCGGCCCGATCCATTCTGTCGGTGGCTGATGACGCGGTGGTTAAGCTGCGGGCGGTGGGCGATACCCTGCAGCAGCAGATGACCGGCGCAGAGACGGCCAGCGACCGCGCCAGCAGCGGCCTGGAGGAGATTGGCCGTGCCATCGCCGATCACACGGCGCGTATGGCTGACGCCGGCCGCCGCGCCCTTTCGCTGCTCGGTACGGCGGACGACAGTCTGAAGGCCCAGGCCAACCGGTTGCCTCAATTGCTCGACGAGGCCTCACGCAAGGTGCGCGATATTACGGATGGCTTCCGCGCCCAGGCCGGGGAACTCAATGACTCGGCCGAGCGGGCGGCGGCGCGGGCGCAGCAGATTCGTGACGCTGATTTCGAAGCCCAGCGGGCGGTCTTCATGCGCGCGGCCACCTACCTGATCGAGGACCTGAACTCGACCGCCGTAGATCTCCACCGGGTGCTGGACCCCAAGACGGCGCAGAGCCTGTGGCGCGCCTCGCAGGGTACGGATAAGGGTGTGTTCGCCCGCCGCCTGGCCCAGTGGGGTGACCGCGAGGCCATTGCCACGATCCGTGACCGGTTCGACAAGGACAGCGATTTCCGCGGCTATGTACAACGCTATATCCGCCAGTTCAGGGTTCTGATGCGGCAGGCGGCGACCACCGATCCCGATGATATGCTGAGCACCACCATCCTGACGGCGGATGTGGGCAAGCTTTACCTGCTGTTGGACCGCTCTGTCGGCAGCGGCAGCCGTGATGTGGCGGCGGTGGCGGAGACGCCGTAGGAGCGGTGGCGGCCGGCCGCCAGGGGATCGCCGGCGGCGGCGAAAACCGCTGAAATCCGCGGTCACCGGGATGATCGGGCGCCATTACAGGCTTGAGTTCAGCCGCCAACTGGCTTATGAAGCGCCTTCCGCCGCTTGCGCCAGGCCGTCAGGCCAACCGCCAGGCATGTGGACTCCAGGAACCTGAACGACGGACTCTGATTATGGGGCGACGCTGCGACATTACCGGCAAGGGTGTGCTGGTCGGCAATAATGTGAGCCATGCGCACAACAAGACGCGCCGCCGGTTCCTGCCCAACCTGCAGTCACGCCGCCTGCTGAGCGACGCGCTGGGTACCGGCATCAAGCTGCGGGTCTCCAGCAACGGGTTGCGCACGGTGGAGAAGAAAGGCGGGCTCGACGCCTTCCTGCTCAATACAGCCGACCGCAATCTGACCGAGACGGCGTTGCGCCTCAAGCGGCGGGTTCGGCACGCCATAGAGGCGCGCGGGCAGACAGCGGGCTGAGCCTTTCGCCGGCTGACCACCAGCCGGACTCCGGCGCCGCGGGCCCAAGAGGCCCCGCATGATGAATCTGAACGAAACGCCACCCGGGTTTTCCTTCCAGGTGAGCCATAGCGCACGCGACAGCCGGGCCAGAACCGGTCGGCTGCAGACGCCACATGGCGCTATCGACACTCCGGCTTTTGTCTTTTGCGCCACCAAGGCGGCGATCAAGGGTGTTCTGGTGGAACGCCTGCAGGAGACCGACACTCAGATCATCCTGTCCAACACCTATCATCTGATGCTGCAGCCGGGCGCCGCCGTTATCGCGGGCCATGGCGGGTTGCACCGCTTCACCGGCTGGTCCGGCCCGATGCTCACAGACTCCGGCGGATTTCAGATATTCTCGCTTGGCCACGGCAGCGTCGCCGACGAAATCAAGGGGCGGCGGACCGGCCAGCGGGAGTCCCTGTTGCTGGGGATCGACCCTGACGGCGCCACTTTTCGCTCCTACCTGGACGGGTCGGTTCATCGTCTGGGCCCGGAGGAGTCCATACAGGTTCAGCGTCGCCTTGGCGCCGACATCATCCTGACGTTTGACGAGTGTTCGCCCTTTCATGTGGATCGTGCCTATACGGAACGGTCCATGGCTCTGAGCCACGACTGGGCTGATCGCTGCCTGGCGGAACTGGCGCGGACCGACGGCGCATTCGCGCCGCAGAGCGGATCGGCCGGGCCGCAGGCGCTGTACGGCATTGTGCAGGGCGGTGTTTACGATGAACTGCGGGCGGTCAGCGCCGCCTTTGTTAATGAGCGGCCGTTCTTCGGCGCCGCCATCGGCGGCTGCCTTGGCGGCAACCGCGAGCAGATGATGGGGGTGGTGGATATGGCCAGCCGCCGGTTGCGTCCGGAACGACCGGTTCACCTGTTGGGTATCGGCGAGGTCGCGGATGTCTTTGATGGGGTGGCCATGGGGATCGACACGTTCGATTGTGTTCAGCCGACGCGCATCGCCCGCCACGGTATGGCGCTGATGCGTGGCGTGCCTGGCGGCCGGATCAATCTGAACAATGCGGTCCATCGCAATGACACCCGGCCGCTCGACCCAAGCGGCGCCAGCGCAATTGGCCTGCGCTATTCGCGCGCCTATGTGCACCACCTGATCAAGGCGAAGGAGATGATTGGCCCGCAGATTCTGGCCGAGCACAACATTGCGTTTATGAACCGGTTGATGGCGGAGGTCCGACAGGCCATCCGCGACGACACCCTGGCCGCAGCACGGCAGGCCTGGCTGGGCGCCCCGGCCGGCGGCCCTGCGGCGAGCGCTGTTTCGGCCTAGTTCATGCGGCCGCGCTTGGGGGTCGACTCGTCGAAGAGTTCGGCCAGCTTGTCCATCATGGTGCCGCCCAGTTGCTCGGCGTCAAAGATAGTGACCGCCCGCTGATAGTAGCGCGTCACATCATGGCCGATACCGATGGCCACCAGTTGCACCGGCGACATGGTCTCGATCCAGCGAATGACGTCGCGCAGATGGCCTTCCAGGTAGTTCCCGGGATTGACGGAGAGGGTCGAGTCATCCACCGGCGCGCCATCAGAAATCACCATCAGGATACGCCTCTCCTCGGCGCGCGCCAGCAGCCGATCGTGGGCCCACAGCAGAGCCTCGCCGTCGATATTTTCCTTGAGCAGCCCTTCACGCAGCATCAGGCCAAGATTGCGCCGGGCCCGCCGCCACGGCGCGTCGGCTGATTTGTAGATGATGTGGCGCAGATCGTTGAGGCGCCCGGGGTTCGGTGGCTTACCGTCGGCCAGCCAGCGTTCGCGCGCCTGACCGCCCTTCCACGCCCGGGTGGTGAACCCCAGCACTTCCACCTTGACCCCGCAGCGTTCCAGGGTGCGGGCCAGGATGTCGGCGCTCATGGCGGCGACCGTGATCGGCCGACCACGCATGGAACCGGAATTGTCCAGCAACAGGGTGACAACGGTGTCGCGGAACTCTGTTTCTTTTTCCTGTTTGTAGGACAAAGGCATGACCGGATTGGCGACGATGCGGGCAAGACGCGCCGCATCGAGCATGCCTTCCTCCATGTCGAACTCCCACGCCCGCGACTGGATGGCCAGCAGACGACGCTGCAGGCGGTTGGCCAGGCGGCCGATCACGCCCTGCATGTGCGCCAGTTGCTGATCCAGATGCATGCGCAGACGGGTCAGCTCCTCGCTGTCACACAGGTCAACCGCATTAACCTCCTCGTCGAATTCCGCCGTAAAGGCGTGATACTCGGCGGGTGTCAGCCGGTCATTGTCCGGGGAGTTCCAGCGCCGCCCGGGTTGCTCCGGTGCATCTTCGTCGGAGCCCGCCGGCTGCTCCATGTCCTGCTCGTCGCCGGACGGATCCATGGCCTCGTCGGTATCCAGCTCCTCCGGCTCACCAGCCATGGACGAGTCGGCGCCGTCCTCGGTGGTCTTGTCACTCTGACCCTCCGGCTCCGCCTGATCGCTACCACCGTCATTCTCGTCTTCCTGCTCGTCGTTCTCCGAGTCCTGATCGGCCGGCGGCGGTTCCTCAATCAGGCCGAGCTCCGCCAGCAGATGAAGGGCGGCATGGGAAAAGGCCTGCTGACTGGTCATGGCCTCGCGCAGTTCGGCAAAATGACGGGCAAGCTTCGGCGTCAGCTCAGACCGCCACAGGTCAACCATGGGCTGCGCCGGATCGGGCAGGGGCTGGCCGCTGAGCGCCTCACGGGCCAGCAGGGCGACCACTTGATCGAGCGGCGCCTCGTCCTTGTCGGTCAGGCGTGACCAGCCGCGGCTGCGGCTTTTCTCGGCCAGGGCGGCGTCCAGATTCTGCTGCACACCGGTCATTCGCCGCGCGCCCATGGCGTCACAGCGGGCGGTTTCCAGGGCCGTGAAGGTGGCCGCCGCCAGTTGGCCCGGCGGCAAGTGGCGGGCGTGTCTGGCGACGTCGTGGTAGCGCAATTTCAGCGACAGGGAATCCGCATCACCGCGTACCGCCGCTACATCGTCCGCGTGCAGACCGCGGGCCGGTATCGGCAGGCGCACTTGTGTGCCGGCCTGCGACGCCGGCTCGGTGGTAAAGGTGACATTGATGTCCGGCTTTTCGCTGATGGCGCGAATCGTCGCCGCCGTGACCTGGCGGAACTGCTCCAGCGCGTCCTCGTACCGTCCCATGACCAGTCGTACGCGTCTCTAGCCCAACTGCGGACCGACCCCGGCGTCCGGCAGGTCGGTTCCGAAGCAGCGCTGATAATACTCGGCGACAGTCGCCCGCTCCATTTCGTCACATTTATTGAGGAAGGTCAGGCGGAAAGCGAAGGGCAGGTCGTTGAAGATCTGTGCGTTCTCCGCCCACGTGATCACGGTTCGTGGGCTCATGACCGTGGAAATGTCGCCGTTGACGAAGCCGGCGCGGGTGAGATCGGCCAGAGCCACCATGGCGGATATAGTCTCGCGCCCTTCCTTGGAGTCATAGGCCGGCGTATTGGCCAGAACGATCTCCACCTCTTCATCGTGCGGCAGGTAGTTGAGTGTGGCGACAATGCTCCAGCGGTCCATCTGGCCCTGGTTGATCTGCTGGGTCCCGTGATAGAGGCCGGTGGTATCGCCAAGACCGATGGTGTTCGCCGTCGCAAACAGGCGAAACGCCGGGTGCGGGTGAATGACCTTGGTCTGGTCCAGCAGGGTCAGTTTCCCTTCTACTTCCAGCACCCGCTGGATGACGAACATGACATCGGCCCGGCCGGCGTCATATTCGTCGAAGGCCAGCGCCACCGGGTGCTGTAGCGCCCAGGGCAGAATGCCTTCACGAAACTCCGTCACCTGCTTGCCATCGCGCAGGACTATGGCGTCCTTGCCGATCAGGTCGATACGACTGATATGGCTGTCGAGGTTGATGCGGATGCAAGGCCAGTTGAGGCGAGCCGCCACCTGTTCGATGTGGGTGGATTTGCCGGTGCCATGATAGCCCTGGATCATGACCCGGCGGTTGAACGCGAAGCCCGCGGCGATCGCCAGTGTGGTGTTGCGGTCAAAGCGATAGGCGTCATCGATCGCGGGAACGAACTCCGTGCGGCGGCTGAACGCCGGAATCTCCATATCGGAGTCGATCCCGAACACGTCGCGGATCGACACAGTGGTATCCGGCAGGTCAATCGTCTCAATGTCCTGGGACTGTATTGCTTTGGCTTCGGCCATGACGTCACACACTCTCTTTGCTTGCCGAGATACTCGGTCGGAACGGGTTGGTCTGGAGAACTGTCAGAGAACTTACGGGCGGCCAGGCGCGGCGCCCAGCCATATCATGACGGCACGGTAGGCGGCATTGACGGTCTTGAACTTTTCCTCGCCGTCCCTGTCGCCGCCGTTGACATCGGGGTGCAAACGCTTGACCAGGGCCTTATAGCGTCGCTTGACCTCATCCGCCGTCACACGATGGTCAAGATCGAGGGTGGCCAGGCCTTCGGCCACACCGCGCGGCAGGTCGCGTGGCGGCGCATCGCCCCAGGTGTTTGCCGCCGTCTCGCCGTCAGTCGCACCCGAAGCGGCACCGCCCAGCACGTCGAACGGGTCGGACATACGCCGCCACGCGGCCTGGCGGGCCGCCGCCTTGCGTCCGTCCCCGCCCAGCGGCCATGTAGGCCGGTCCCAGGTGGCGCTGCGCCGGATCATGGCCTCGATTTCCGTCTCGTCGAGGCCGGCGCAATAGTCCCATGCCCGGTTATAGGCCTGGGCGTGGTCGAAGCAGAAAAAGTAGTAGTCGGCCAGCCGGTTGCGGTCCTTTGGCGCCCGGTGCACGCCAGCCTGGTCGCACCCGGGGCGGTCGCACAGGCGCAACGCGGCCTCGTCGCCGGGCGTCCGGGTCGGCCGGCGCAGGACTTCAGGATTCGAACGTGCCATGGGCGGGAGTATGGGGACGGGTTTGAACGGTGGCAAGCGGTGGAGCAGGCCAAAACCCTGGGCCATTTCGTCGCCATTCCGCCAGCCTGCGCGCCGCGCGCAGAGCCATCAGGCAGGACGCCGTGGCCCGGCCCGCACCACCAGGATGATCCCGACGCCGATCAGGGCAAAGCCGGCCAGTTGCGACAGCGGCACGGGCTCGTGCAGGGCCAACGCACTGCTGGCCAGGCCCACGGCCGGAATGGCCAGGGCCGAGACGGAGAAGGTCGTCGCTGGCAGGCGGCGGTTGACCGACGTATTGAGCCAGAAGGCGAAGGCGGTGGCGATGGGTCCGTTATACAGCAGAACCCAGAGCAGCTCGCTGTTCCAGGCAATCGTTGGCACGCCTTCATACAGCAGGACAATCGGCGTCAGAACGATGAGTGCCACCAGCATCTGCCAGGGCGCCACCTGCAGTACGCTTTGGCGCCAGCGATGGACCCGGATATGAACGATGACGATGGCCCAGTTGAAGGCGGCCAGAAGCATCAGCCCGTTGCCGATGAGGCCCGCCCGGTTGGACCAGTCGAAGGTCAGCGGATTGAACAGTACAGCCAGCCCGCCCAGACCAACCGCCAGGCCGGCGATACGGCGACGGCCAAGATGTTCGCCCAGGGCCAGCATGGCGATGGGTCCGACCCATAACGGTGTCGAGTAGCCGAGGATGGCGGCACGGCCGGCGGCCAGTTCGACCAGCGCCACATTGGCAATAGCCATAAAGCCGAACATCTGCAGCAATCCAACAGACAGAATGACCGGCAGGTCACGCCGGTCAAACCAGCCGAGCCGGCCCTGCATGGCGAGGACGGCGAACAGGCAAAAGCACCCGGCGGCCATGCGGAACCAGGCGAAGGCGAAGGGGTCGATATGCCCGAGGCCGATCTTCATTACCGGCCAGTTGACGCCCCAGACGATGATGAGCGTGGCCAGCATGGCCCAGGCAGACCCGTTGCCGGGCTGGCCGGGTATGAGGTCGGCAGGCACAGTTGGTCCGGAACGCGCGTCAGGGGGCTGTCTCATGGTGGACTCGCGCTGGCTGGCCGGGGTTTGGCGGGTTGACGGGTGGTCGGGGCGGCGTGGGCGGCGCATCCTACGCGGCGGATCGCCGGCACGTCAGAGTCGGCGACGTTTTGAGCCACGGACCACAAGGAGACGGACATGACACGTAAGGAACGGCTGACCCAATGTCTGACGGCGGCGTTCCAGCCCGAGGCCCTGGTGGTTGAGGATCAGTCCGCCCTGCATGCCGGCCATGTCGGGGCGCGGCCGGAGGGCGAAACCCACTACCATGTGCGGATGGTCGCGGCGGCCTTTGCCGGCCTGTCACGGGTGGCCCGTCACCGCCAGGTGATGGAGGCGGTGGCGGCGGAGTTCAGTGCGGGCCTGCACGCCCTGAGTCTGGAACTGGCAGCGCCGGCGGCGGTGGATGCGGATCAGATGAAAAACAACTGTTGATTGTATTTTATTTATATCACATATATGGTTAATTGCGTTTCCTTTCCTGCCGGTTGTCAGGAGTTCGGCCATGGCTGCGGAATCATTGACCGACCACCACTTTGAGAGAGCTGACCCGTGGCCTGGCCGCCCGTCCGGTGTCCGGGCGAACCCGCCCTTGCTGCGCAATGTGCGCATTCGCGGCCGCCGCACATCGGTTCGCCTGGAGAGAGAGTTCTGGCAGGCGCTGGACAGTCTGGCCATGCGCGAAGGCCATTCACTCAACCACATCGTCGGGCTGGTGGAAGGTCGGCGTGGCCGCATGCCGCGAACCACCGCGCTGCGCGTTTTTGTCCTGACCTATTTCCAGCACCGGGCGGAACAGGGCGACCGGCCGCCGCCGGCGACGACTCGTGCTGACGTCAGCCGACAGGGCGATCAGGCAAACCGTTCAGTGGCCTGACGACCACCGCCAGTTGAGCCCGCTGCGTCAGTCGGTGTCGGTCCGTGGTGGCCGCACACGGAGCATGGCGATCTGGTTTCGTTTGCGCCGCATGATCTCGAAACGATAGCCGTGGAACTCAAACACCTGTCCGACGTCCGGAATGGTGCGTGCCTCATTGAGTACCAAGCCGGCGATGGTCGCCGCCGGCTCGTCCGGCAGATCCCATTCGAACTGACGATTAAGGTCCCGGATCGTCACTGTGCCATCGACCAGATAGGAACCGGTGGCCTCCTGGCGAACGCCTTCCACCGCAATGTCGTGCTCGTCTGATATTTCGCCGACGATTTCCTCCAGAATATCTTCCAGAGTGACAATGCCCAGCAGCGCGCCATACTCGTCGACCACCAGTGCAAAATGCTCCTTGCGGTCGCGGAAGGCGTGCAACTGCTCCAACAGATCGGTTGTCTCCGGAATGAACCAGGGGGTCACAGCGATCGCCGAGACGTCCAGCTGGCTGGCATTACCGCCGGCGGCGCGCAGAGCCCGCAGCAGCGCTTTGGCGTGCAGCACGCCAACTATGTTGTCGGAATCGTCACGCCACAGGGGAATCCGCGTATAGGGGCTTTCCAGCACCTGATCGACGATGGACTCAGCATCCTGGGCACTGTCGATGGCTGTAACGTTGCGCCGATGGGTCATAATCTCGCTGACATGCACCTCGCTCAGGTCGAGGATGCTGCGCAGCATGTCGCGCTCATGCTGGATCTCGCCGGAGTCGGTCGCTGCGTGCAGGGAAATGGCACCGCGCAATTCTTCTTCCGCCTGTTTGCCGGCCAGGTCGAACGGCGCTCGGCCCACCTCGGTGCCGACCAGACGCAGGACCAGCTTCGACAATCCGCTGACGCCGATAGCCAGCGGTGACAGCAGCATGACCACCGGCCGCAGGATCGGCACGGCAAACAGCGCGTAACGGTCGGCGTGGGTAATGGCATAGACCTTGGGGATGACCTCGGCAAAGATCACCACCAGCGCGGTCATGAGAAGGGTCGCGTAAATCACGCCGGCATCGCCGAAAGCGGCAACCAGCAGGCCGGTAGCCAGCGCCGAGGCCATGATATTGACCAGATTATTGCCGATCAGAATGGCGCCGATCAGGCGGTCCATGCGGCTGCGCAGGCGGTTTACGGTGGCGGCGCGGCCGTCGCCTTCGCTTTCCAGTTGATGCAGGCGCGCTCGCGACGCCGCGGTGAAGGCGGTTTCAGCGGAGGAGAAGAAGGCCGAAAAGACCAGCAGCAGAAAGATACCGCCGCCGACAAGCCAGAGATCCAGAGTCATCGACTCACCAATGTAGGGCAGAGGGTGGTGGTGACCGCCGCCATGTCCGGTGCGTGGCGGCCGGTGCTGACGCGATCAGGCGCCATGGTCGGACAGAACGGCGCGCACATCATCGCGGGCAACCCCACGGGCGACAAAAGCCGCGCCAATGCCGCGCGCAAGAATGAAGGTGAGGGCGCCGTCCACGACTTTCTTGTCGGCCGCCATGCGGTCGAGAAGGCGATCTGCATTCCAGGTCCGTCCGTCGGGCAAGGTCGGCAGGGCGTGCAACAGGCCGAGGTTTGAAAAATGCCTGGCCACGCGCTCCCGGTCCGCCGGCGGGCAGTGGCCGAGGCGAACGGAGAGGTCGAAGGCCATCAGCATGCCGAGGGTGACCGCCTCGCCGTGCAGCAGGGTGGTGTCGAAGCCGGCTTCCGCCTCCAGCGCGTGGGCGAAGGTGTGACCGAGGTTGAGCAGCGCCCGCGCGCCCACCTCTCTTTCGTCCGCAGCGACAATACGAGCCTTGGCACGGCAGGATTCCGCGATGGCGCGACTAAGGGCTGCCGGGTCCCGATCAAGAACCGCCTTACCGGACCTCTCCAGCCAGGCGAAGAAAGCGGCATCACCCAGCAATCCGTATTTGACCACTTCGCCGTAGCCCGACTTCAGGTCCCGTAGCGGAAGTGTGCTCAGGGTATCGGTATCGGCGAGCACGGCCCGGGGCTGATGAAAGGCACCGATCAAATTCTTGCCGGCCGGCGAATCGACCGCCGTCTTGCCGCCGATGGAGCTGTCCACCTGGGCCAGAAGGGTAGTGGGAATCTGCACATAACCGATCCCACGCAGGGCAATCGCCGCCGCCAAGCCGGCCAGGTCGCCGACCACCCCGCCGCCAAGGGCAATCACCGTACTCTGCCGTTCGATACCCATAGCCAGCATGGAGTCGAGTACGGACCCAAGACGGTCGAAACTCTTGGTGGCTTCGCCAGGCGGCAGGATGATGTGGCGGGCAGTGAGATTCACGTCTGCCAGTGATTGGTGCAGCGGGTCCAGATAGTGTTCCGCCACGGTCTCGTCGCTGATGATGACCAATGGAGCCTTGCCGACGCTGGCGCGCAGCAGTTTGCCGGCACAGCCGAGCAAGCCCGGGCCGATCAGGATATCATAGTCATGGCCCGGCACTTCGACGGCTATGCGGATCGTTTCAGTCCTCTCCTGGTGCTCCGGCGCCGTCGCCATTGTTGGCCGCTGTGTCATGACGGGCGGTCGCCGGCGTCGGGGTGCGCCGCCAGCCAGGCGGTGAGGGCAGCATAAACGGCGCGCACCGTGTCATCGGCGGAGTCCTCTCCGCTGCACACCGTGATGTCGGATTCGCCATAGGCCGGAGCTCTTTCCTCCATCAGGCGGGAGAGAATCTCGCGTGGGTCACCCTGGCGCAGCAGGGGCCGGTCGTGGCGCCGGCCGACCCGCTTGACCAGCGTCTCCAGGCTGGCCTTGAGCCAGATGGAGATTGCACAACTGCGGACCAGCATGCGCGTTTCGGCATTGACGAAGGCGCCGCCACCGCTGGCGAGCACCACCGGCCCCTGGGACAATAGCCGCCGCATGACGCGCCGCTCGCCATCACGAAAGGCCGCCTCGCCATGGCGCTCAAAAATCTCACTGACGGTGCAGCCGGCCGCCGCCTCTATCTCCTGGTCGGCATCGACGAAAGGCAGGCCCAGCCGCGTCGCCAGGCGTCGGCCGACACAGGTCTTACCAGCGCCCATCAGACCGACGAGGACAATGGGTCGATTCGCCAGAGCTGGCGCTGCCTTGCCGGTGGCGCCTGTGTCCGTCGCGGTGCTGGCCAGATCAGCGGACGGATCCATGGCGGAGCCGCGGGGATCAGAGGGTTGTGAACGCAATCGGGTCATGAGATGCCGGGTTCGGAGCGCCGTCCTGACGGTGGCGGATGAGGGATGCGCCCTGAGCGCACTGCGATTACATTGAATCCTATAAAACAAAGACTTAGACTGCATGAAAGCGGTGCCGCTGCCAAGCTTTGCCGGGACAGGGTAAATCGGGGGTGCGGTGATGCCATGGGTCGGCGGTGGTGGCGCGGATGCCGGTCAAGGGCACGGACTCATTAGGCCGGTCGCCGGATTTACGGCGGGCCGGGCCGCCAGCAGTTGAATCAGCCGAAGAACGGGACGAGCAATGCTATCACGCATAACCCTGATACTGGGCGTCATTCTGGTGGTTGTCGTCCTTGGCGGAGGGGCATTTCTGGCGGCCTGGGATATCCCCGCGCCCACCAGCAGGGTGGAGAAAGTTGTGCCTGACAGCCGTTTTCCCCGTTGATGTGTTGGCGCGGCGGATGACCGGACGGAAAACAGGAGGGCGCCGGCGGCGGCTCGCCACCATAGTATCGGGCGGACTTGCGCTGGTGGTGGTCGGGTTTTCACCGGCCATGGCCCAGAAGGGCAGCGAGCCAATCCCGCTGACCCCGCCCGCGACCGGTCAGACGCCGCCTGCCAGCCAGCCGCCAGCCCCGGTCACGCCGTCGACGGTGGCCCCTGCAACAATCGCAACCGAGGTGCTGGACGCCGTAGATAGTGAGGCGGTCGGCACCCTGACCCTTGCGCAGGGCGGATTTGGCACAGAGATATGGTCCGGCAGCGAGCGCCGGCAGATCATGCAGCTGGTCGACTTGCTGCCGGCTCGCTCGCCATCGCGCACCGTCCGCGACCTGATGCACCGCCTGCTGCTGTCCACCGCCATCCCGCCGGCCACCGAGGATGGTGCGGATGACGGCACCCTGCTGGCACGACGGTTGGCCAAGCTGGTGGAGATGGGTGACAACGACGGCGCGCTGGGCCTGGTCCGGGCGGCCCCACGGCGCGAGCTTGTGCCGGACCTGGTTGGGGCGGAAGTGGATCTTCTGTTGCTGAACTATGACAATGCCGGGGCCTGCAGTCTAGTTCAGGGTACCATCGGGCGCTTTACCAGCGCGGACTGGTTGCAGCGCCAGGTCTATTGCCAGTCGCTTCTGGGTCAGCCGGCGCGGGCCTTGCTTGGTCTCGAACTGCTGCGCGAGGACGGAGTCGTGGACCCGATCCTGACCACCGGCATAGAGGTGCTGACCGGTGTGATCGCTGACCGCCCGGTCATCACGGAGTCGATGCCGGAGCCCTCGGCCCTGCGCCTGGCTCTGCTGCGCTCGGTCAACCAGCAATTGCCGGCGGACGTGTTGGAGACCCGCTCCGCCGCGCTGCTGCGCACCATCGCTCTCAGCCCCAATGCGCCGCTGGCGGTTCGCCTGGAGGCGGCGGAGCGCGCCGAGATCGTCGGCAGCCTGGAAACGGCAAATCTGGCGGAGCTTTATACCAGCGTGGCGGCCAGCGGCGACGACCTCAATCGGGCTGTGGAGTCGGTCGGACCAGGCAGCGGCGCTGGCGCCCGGGCGGTGCTGTATCAGGCGGTGCGGGCGCAGTCTGTTGCCTCGACGCGAGCGACGGTGATGGCGCAGTTCTGGCAGGTTGCCCGCGCGGAATCCCTCTACCCCATGGCCGTTCGCCTGATGGTGCCGCTGATGGCCGAAATCGTCCCAACAGGTGAGCTCGCCTGGTTCGCCGGCGATGCGGCGAAAGCCTATCTGGCGGTTGGCGCGCTGGACCAGGCCCGGGCCTGGGTGGCGGTGCTGCAGACGGCGGCGCTGCGCGACCCCGCATTTGCACCGGAAGCCGGTCAGCTTGCCGCCTTGCTGGCGCTGATGGAAACGCCTCCGCCGGTTCGCGAGGCGGATGCGGCGGCGTCCACGCGGGGAATCGTCCTTACGGCGGATGACCAGACCCTGTCGCCGCCGCCTGCCGCGCCGCCGGTCCTGAACGCCTTCGGCGGTATGGAAGACGCCGATGGGCGCACTTTGATTCTGATAGAGGCCCTCGGCTACCGGGTGGCGGACGATGTGTGGCGTGCGCGTCTCGACGGCAGCGCCATGCGCCAGCGTCAGTCCGCGCCTGGGGCAATCATGCTGCGCGCCCTGCAGGCAGCGGTCGATACCGGCCGTACCGGCGAGGCAATCCTCATGGCTCTGGTCATGCTTGGTGACCAGCCGCTCGACGAGGTGAGCACGTCGACTCTGTCGGCGGCGGTTCGCGCGCTGGCCTTGATCGGCCAGGAAGAGGCAGCGCGCAACCTGGTGATCGAGGCAACGGCAGTTCGCTGACCATGGCCAGGACCATGCTACCGCCCGCCGTCGCCGCATTCCTTGAAGCGCTGGTGGCCGAGCGGGGTGCGGCAGCCAACACGGTCGATGCCTACCGCCGCGACTTGCTGGAGTTCTGCCGGTTCATGGGGGGTCGGTCGCAGACGCCGCAAGCCGCCGATGTCGAGGATATACGGGCCTGGTTGCAGGCCCTGAACGGCGCGGGATTGTCGGCCCGCACGGCCGCTCGTCGCTTGTCGTCACTGCGCCAGTTCTGTCGCTTTCTGGTGAGCGAGGGTCGGCGAGGCGACGATCCTACCGCAGCCATAGAAGGGCCGCGGCTGCCGCGCGCGCTGCCTAAACTGCTGAGCGAGAGCGACGTGGATCGGTTGCTGGCGGCCGCTAAGGGCAGCGATCAGGTGGCTGAGGAGGAAAGGCCACGGCTGCTGGCCTGCGTCGAACTGCTCTATGCCACAGGTCTGCGCGTGTCGGAGCTGGTGAGCCTGCCGCTGGCGGCTGTGCGGCGCGATCCGCATTTTCTTCTGGTTCGCGGCAAAGGCGGACGCGAGCGCATGGTCCCGCTGAGCGACCGGGCGCGCGACGCGGTGGGCGTCTATCTGACCGCGCGCGACCGATATCTGCCGCGGCGCGGCAAGACAGCGAACGGCGGCCGGCCGGAGTCGTCATGGCTGTTCCCATCGCAGAGCGCCAGCGGCCACCTGACCCGCCAGCGATTCGCCCAGCTGCTCAAGGGACTGGGCCGGGCGGCCGGGCTCGACACCCGTCGTCTGTCACCGCATGTCCTGCGTCATGCCTTCGCCACCCACCTGCTGGCCAATGGCGCCGATCTGCGCAGCGTTCAGCAGATGCTGGGTCACCGCGATATCGCCACCACCCAGATATACACTCACGTTCTGGCAGAACGACTGGGCCGGTTGGTGCGCGACCACCATCCGTTGGCGCAGGGCCCGACCGACGGCGCGGCTGGCGACGGCAACGCCTGACAGTGGTGGCCTGACAGTGGTGGCCTGACAGTGGTGATTGACAGGGCCGGCGATGGCCGCCAACGTCCGCCGCTATCTGACTCAGGGGAACGAGAATGAGCTTTACGCAGATCCGAAACGCACCCGCGCGGCTCAACCGCAGCGAATTGGCGGTGCCCGGCAGCCAGCCGAAACTGTTTGAGAAAGCGGCCCAATCGGCGGCGGACGTGGTGTTTCTGGATCTGGAGGATGCGGTAGCGCCGGACGACAAGGTGCAGGCGCGCAAGAACGTCATCGCAGCGATCCGTGATATCGACTGGGGCGACAAGACCTTGTCCGTGCGCATCAACGGCCTCGATACGCACTTCATGTATCGCGACGTCGTGGACGTGCTGGAGCAATCCGGCGAGCGGCTCGACATGATCATGATTCCCAAGGTCGGCACCGCGGCGGACGTCTATGCGGTGGATATGATGGTGACCCAGATCGAAACCGCCATGGGACGGAGCAAGGCTCTGGGGTTCGAGCTGATCATCGAGACGGCCCTTGGCATGTCGAATGTGGAGACCATTGCCGGCGCCAGTCGCCGCAACGAGTCCCTGCATTTCGGCGTCGCCGACTATGCCGCCTCGGTCTATGCCCGCACGACGATGATCGGTGGCCCCAACGCGGACTATGGCGTCCTGACCGACAAGGCCGAAGGCAGGGAGCGGGACTATCACTGGGGCGATATGTGGCACTATGCCCTGGCGCGCATGATCGTCGCGGCGCGGGCCAATGGCCTGCGCCCGGTCGACGGCCCGTTCGGCGATATTTCCGATCCTGAAGGTTATGATGCCCAGGCCAAGCGCGCCGCCGTGCTCGGGTGCGAGGGCAAGTGGGCGATTCACCCCAGTCAGATCGAACGCGCCAACGCGGTGATGAATCCGCCGGCCAAGGAAGTGGAGCGGGCGCGGCGTATCCTGGTGGCCATGGAAGAAGCCGCCAAGGAGGGGCGCGGCGCCGTCTCTCTCGATGGCCGGCTGATTGACGCCGCCAGCGTACGCCAGGCCGATACGTTGATCCGCAAGGCCGATCTGATTGCCAGCGAGGGGGTCAGCGTCAAGCGCTGACGGGCCCCCGCCGGGCTGCCGCTCCTATTCTGCGGCCAGCGTACGGGCTGGCTTTTCGTTGAAATTGTCGCGGGTAATACGCAGGAACGCGGCCATCAGGTCGGGCCGTTTGTGATCGGGGCTGTTGCGCACGGCGTTGATCACGTCGTCGGCCGGCGCCGGTCGATTCTGCTTCGCCGCCGCCTTTGGCAGAAATTCGGCGAACACCTCGCGTGAGACTTCCGGATGGAACTGAACCCCCCATACCGGGTGGCCAGGCAGTCGCAGCGCATGGGCCTCGCATTTTTCAGTCCACGCCAGAACCTGCAGCCCGACCGCTTCCGCCTTCTGGCGGATGACCGAGTCAGAGTGCATGGAATACACGAAGCGATCTGCGGCCAGCGGCGCCAGGACCGGATCATTGATGATCAGGGCACTGACCCGCAGCTCAGCGATTTCATACTCGGCCTCCGGCGCCCGGGCCGAGCCGTCGAGATCGCCCAGCACCTGCGGCAGAATCTGGTGACCGAAGCAGACGCCGAGAAGCGGTGTCTTCTCTTGAATGATTTCTCGAATCTGGGCGCAGTTGTCGTCAAACCAGTCCTCGTTGCGCGGTACGGGAATGCCGGTCGGCGACAGGATGATGTGGCTGTAGTTGCGCAGCGCATCGTCAACCCAGCGGCGGGTGGTGATGGCGTGCACATGGTCAGCTGCCGTGCCTTCAGGCAGGACCGCCGGAATACGGCCCATTTCGGTGAACATGCCGTCGGACGTATAATCAACCACCAGAACCCTGGTTTCGCGCATGGCGTTCCTCCCTGAACACTGGCCTCGTCGAGGCCTGCGAGGCGCCCGGCGCGATACCCGGGCCGTCGCCTTCACCCGCAGTGTATCGCCCGCTGGCGGATACCGCCACGTCATAGTAGAAAGCCCTGATGCAGACTTTCCTCGATTTCGAAAAACCGGTCGCGGACCTTGAAGGGAAGCTGGCGGAGTTGCGCCAGGTTTCCGATGGCGACGAGATCAATATCGCCGACGAAATCCAGCGAGTGCAGGCCAAGCTGGACCGCCAGTTGCGGCAGATATACGAGAAGCTGACCCCCTGGCAGAAAGTGCAGGTGGCGCGCCATCCGAACCGGCCGCATTTTGGCGACTATGTCAGCCGGTTGATTGATGAATTCACGCCGCTGGCCGGCGACCGTGCCTTTGGTGAGGATCGCGCCATTATCGGCGGACCCGGCCGTTTCCGTGGCATGCCGGTGATGGTCATCGGCCAGGAGAAAGGCAACGACACCGAGGGTCGGGTGCGCCACAACTTCGGCATGGCGCGGCCGGAAGGCTATCGTAAGGCGCGACGCCTGGTGGAAATGGCGAGTCGTTTCGGGCTTCCGATCATCACACTGGTGGACACCGCCGGCGCCTATCCCGGCCTTGATGCGGAAGTACGCGGCCAGGCCGAGGCCATTGCCCGCTCAATTGACGCCTGCCTGTCGGCCCGTGTTCCCATCGTCTCGGTGATTCTGGGTGAAGGCGGTTCTGGTGGCGCCATCGCGCTGGCTTCCGGCGACCGGGTACTGATGCTGGAACATGCAGTGTATTCGGTCATCTCGCCGGAAGGCTGTGCGTCGATTCTGTGGCGCAGCGCTGACGCCGCGCAGGACGCCGCCGCGGCTCTCAAGCTGACGGCACAAGATCTTTTGGAGATCAAGATCATCGACGCCATCGTCGCTGAGCCCATGGGTGGCGCCCATCGCGCTGCCGACCGCGCCATTGCGGCGGTGGGCGAAGCGCTTAGCGCCGCCCTCAGTGAATTGTCAGAAACCGATGGCGGACAGTTGCGGGCCAGGCGTCGCGAGAAGTTCCTGGCCATGGGCAGCCTGGCCGGCGCCTGACGCGCTTGGCCTGCGACGTTGTCAGGTCAAAGCCGTCAGGTCTGGCCGTGACAGTGTTTGTATTTCTTGCCGCTGCCACAGGGACAAGGCGCGTTACGCGGCACCCGGCCCCAGGTCGTCGGATCATCGGGATCAATCGCATCGGCAGCGGAGCGGCTGCGCAGCGGCCCGCCGGGTGTGTCGGAATCGGCCAGACGGTTTGATGTCAGGCCCGCCGAGGAGGGCAGAGCTGCCGGGCCGCCGGCGGACGGCGCGATGCCGGCCAGCGCCGGATCACGGCGGGTTTCCTGTACCTTGCCCATGGATGGCAGCGCCACCGCGGCGGCATCCGGCGTCTGAATGCGCACATGGCTAAGCACCGCTGTGACGTTCTCGCGCATCTGATTGAGCATGGACTCGAACAGGCCGAACGCCTCGCGCTTGTATTCGTTGAGCGGGTCTTTCTGGCCATAGGCGCGCAGCACGATTCCCTGGCGCAGATGGTCCAGTGACAGCAGATGGTCCTTCCAAGACTGGTCGAGAAGCTGCAGCAGGATGGATTTCTCCGCCATGCGCAGCACCTGCGGACCAAAGTCCTGCTCCTTACGGGCCATCAGGGCATCGGACGCTTCCGTCAGACGGTCAACCACGGTGTCCTCGGCTACGCCCTCTTCCGCCGTCCAGTCGACAATCGGCAGGTCAAGCGCCAGAACGCGCCGCGCTTCGTCCTGCAGGCCATCCATGTCCCACTGCTCGGCATAGGTTTTTTCCGGCATGGCGCGGGCCACCATGTCGGTGATGATGTCATGGCGCATCTCCCGCACGATGTCGGAGACGTCCTCACCACCCATGAACTCTCGCCTCTGTTCATAGACGACCTTGCGCTGGTCGTTCATGACATCGTCATACTTCAGCAAGTTCTTGCGGATCTCGAAGTTGCGCGCCTCGACCTTCTGCTGTGCCTTTTCCAGAGCCTTGTTGATCCACGGATGAACGATGGCCTCGCCTTCCTCGATGCCAAGGCGCCGCAGCATTCCATCTATGCGGCCTGATCCGAAGATGCGCAGCAGATCGTCTTCCAGCGACAGCAAGAAGCGACTGGCGCCGGGATCCCCCTGGCGCCCGGAGCGTCCGCGCAACTGATTGTCGATGCGCCGGCTCTCGTGGCGTTCGGTACCGACGACGAAAAGCCCGCCGGCGGCCAGCGCCACCGCCCGGTCGGCCGCAATCTGCCGGGTGACACGGTCGCGAATAGCATCGGCGTCGGCGCCGTCTTTCGCCGCGGCCAGGGCTTCGGCGACGCGGCGCTCCGGATTGCCGCCAAGTTGAATATCCGTGCCGCGGCCGGCCATATTGGTGGCGATGGTGACTGCGCCCGGCCTGCCCGCGTCGGCAATAATGGCGGCTTCCTGGGCGTGATAGCGGGCATTGAGCACCTGGTGCGGCACCTTTGCTTTCTTCAGGGCAGCCGACAGGGATTCCGATTTCTCAATGGATACCGTGCCGAGCAGTATCGGTTGCTTGCGTTTCTGGCAGTCGCGCACCAATTCCACTACGGCGGTGTGCTTCTCCGCCACCGTGCGGTAGACCTCATCGTCATGGTCACTACGATTGACCTGCACATTGGTCGGGATCGAGACCACCTGGAGCTTGTAGATATCCTCGAACTCTTCCGCCTCGGTCATGGCCGTGCCGGTCATGCCGGCCAGCTTGTCATACTGGCGGAACAGGTTCTGGAAGGTAATGGAGGCCAGGGTCTGGTTCTCCATCTGGACCGGTACGCCTTCCTTGGCTTCGAGCGCCTGATGCAGGCCTTCGGAAAAGCGCCGCCCTTCCATCATACGACCAGTGAACTCATCGACGATGACGACACGCCCGTCCTTGACCAGATAGTCGCGGTCGCGCTGAAACAGCTTGTGTGCTCGTAGTGCCTGGGTGACGTGGTGATTGACGGAGACATTGGCCAGATCATAGAGGCTGCCTTCGGCGAGCAGGCCGGCCTTGCCCAGCAACTCTTCCATCTTGTGGGTGCCACTCTCACTCAGGCTGACGGAACGATGCTTCTCGTCATGTTCAGAATCCTCATCCGCCAGATGCGGTATCAGTTTGTTGACCGCAATATAAAGCTCTGAGGAGTCCTCAGCCTGACCGGAGATGATGAGCGGTGTACGCGCCTCATCAATCAGAATCGAGTCCACTTCATCAACGATGGCATAGTGGAACGGGCGCTGAACGATGTCTTCCAGACGAAACTTCAGATTGTCCCGCAGATAGTCGAAACCCAGCTCGTTGTTAGTGGTGTATGTGATGTCGGCCAGATAGGCGGCGCGGCGCTCGGCCTCCTCCATGCCCGGCAGAACGGCCGCGACGTCGAGACCGAGAAAGCGATAGACCCGGCCCATCCATTCGGAGTCGCGGCGCGCCAGATAGTCGTTGACGGTGACCACGTGCACGCCCTTGCCGGCCAGAGCGTTGAGGTAGACCGGCAGTGTGGCCACCAGAGTCTTGCCCTCGCCGGTCTTCATTTCAGCGATCATGCCGCGGTGCAGCACGACGCCGCCCATGAGCTGCACGTCAAAGTGACGCTCGCCGAGAACGCGGTGCGCCGCCTCGCGGACCGTGGCGAATGCCTCGACCAACAGGTCATCAAGGGACTCACCGGCGGCCAGCCGTTCGCGGAACCGCGACGTGCGCGCCGCGAGATCGCCGTCGGTAAGGGCCTTGGTCTGGGCTTCGGCCGCGTTGATCTGCCCGACAAGCGGCGCGACGGACTTCAGCAGGCGGTCGTTGGCCGACCCGATGAGTTTTCGGGCGAAGGCGGCAAATACCATGAAACAGGCGGCTTTCCGGTGGATTTTTCGGGCGGGCGCAGTGGCGCCCCGGACAATTAGGCAGGCCTCGCCACGGTGTCAACGCTGGCGGCGGTGCGTGGGCGTAAATTGACGGAGAAATGCGGCATTCCAGCGGCACGGGCCCGGCAACCCCGGCGATTGGCGCGGCGATTTGCCAGGGGCCATGGCCCGGCCTGCGCTTGACCGCTTTCGCCGGCTGGCCGACAAGAGGCAGTCCACAGCCCCGGAGATATTCATGCCGCCGCTTTCGCCTCTGGCCCCTGCCGACTTTCCGGCCATGCCGGCCGTGGCCGGACTGCGCCTGGCCGGCATCCCCGCGGGCATCAAGAAATCCGGCGCCCGCGACCTTCTGGTGGCGGAGCTGGCCGAAGGGACCACGGTGGCCGGCTGCCTCACCCGCTCGGCAACAGCATCGGCGCCGGTGGACTGGTGCCGCGCCGGGCTGGCCGGCGGGCGCGCCCGGGTGCTGGTGGTCAATGCCGGCAATGCCAATGCTTTCACCGGTGTGAAAGGTCACGAGACGGTTGAACGGACGGCCATTGCCGCGAGCCGCCTGTTTGCCTGCCGCCAGGGTGAGGTGTTTATCGCCTCCACCGGCGTGATCGGCGAGCCACTGGCGGCCCATCGGATCACGGATGCCCTACCGGCGGCGCGGCAGGTTCTGGCGGCCGATGGCTGGCGGGCGGCAGCCGACGCCATTCGCACCACCGACACCTTCGCCAAGGCGGCGGCAACGCAAACCCGGATCGGCCAAACGCCAGTGACCATTGCCGGAATCGCCAAAGGCTCCGGCATGATCGCGCCGGATATGGCAACCATGCTGGCATTCGTCTTTACCGATGCGCGGATTCCGGCGGATGTCCTGCAGCGGGCCGTGGCCCACGCGGTGGACCGCACGTTCAACTGCATCACCGTGGACAGCGATACCTCGACCAGTGACAGCGTCCTGGTGTTTGCCACCGGCGCCGGTGAAACCCATGCACCGGTGGCAGCCCTGAGCGACCCGCACCTGCGGCCGTTCCGCAAAGCGCTCGAAGCCGTCATGACGGATCTGGCGCAGCAGATCGTGCGCGACGGCGAGGGGGCGTCCAAGTTCGTCACCATTCGCGTCAGCGGTGCTAAGTCCGTCCGGTCGGCGCGGCGGGTCGGCCTGGCAATCGCCAATTCGCCACTGGTCAAGACCGCCATCGCCGGCGAGGACGCCAACTGGGGCCGTGTTGTCATGGCGGTCGGCAAATCCGGCGAAGCCGCCGACCGCGACCGTCTGACCATTGCCATGGGCGGTGTGACGATTGCCCGCGACGGGCAGCGGGTGGCGGACTATGACGAGGCGCCGGTGGCGCGCCACATGAAGATGCCGGAGGTGGATATCGCGGTTGACCTTGGGGTCGGCCGGGGCAAAGCGGTGGTGTGGACCTGTGATCTGACCCACGGCTACATCTCGATCAATGCCGACTACCGGAGCTGATCCGGTGGTGGCCGGCCATGGGGCGGCGGCCGGTCGCCCGCTGGTGCTGGTGGTAGCCGCCTGTCTGGTGGATGGCGACGGCCGGGTCCTGCTGTGCCAGCGGCCGGCGGGCAAATCCATGGCTGGTCTGTGGGAGTTTCCCGGGGGCAAGCCCGATCCGGGCGAGACGCCCGAAGCGGCGCTGATCCGTGAGCTGAACGAAGAGATCGGCATAGACACTCAGGAAAGTTGCCTAGCGCCTTTCGCCTTTGCGTCCCACGCCTATGACGACTTTCACTTGCTGATGCCTCTGTTCATCTGTCGCCGGTGGCAGGGGATGGCGCAGCCGCGCGAGGGCCAGAGGCTGGCGTGGGTGCGGCCTATGCGTCTGGGCGACTATGCGATGCCCCCGGCCGACCGCCCACTGGTCGCCATGATCCGCGATTTTCTGTAACGGTCATGGTCCCGCCGGCGCCCAGCCACTGAGCGTAAGAATATCGAAGGTGGCCGGCAGCCGATCACGACCGGCGGTGGTGCGGTAACGCTCCAGCGCCAGCGCCAGAACATCACGGCGCAGACCCGTGCGTGGCCCCGCCAGGGCGCTTGAGTCACCCATCATACGCACGTCCCGCAGCAGGTGCAGGGGATCCTTATAGTCGACGGTAATGTGGTCCATATCTACGATCGAAGCGACGAATCCGGCCCGCTGCAAAAGCCTGCCGGCGTCGCGGATGTCGGTCATGGGGGCGACTCGCGGATGGACCCCGCCGACAATTTCAAGCTCTGCCTCGATCAGGGCCTGCTGCAATTCACACAGCGTCTCGCCGCCGAACAGGGTCGCCAGCATGAGGCCGTCGGGACGAAGCGCCCGGCGCATCTGAACGAGTGCGCCAGGCAGATCATTGACCCAGTGCAGCACCAGGGTCGACAGGACCAGATCAAACGCACCATCCGCCACCGGAAGCAGTTCTTCATCGGCGACAAAGACGGCCCCCGTGCGGCCACGTGCCATGGCCGGCGACAGATCGCTTTCCACCGCATAGCCAGGAAAACCTCCAGCGGCCAAGGCGTCCGTCATTTCGCCCCGGCGCGCGCCAAGGACCAGGGCCCGGTCGAAGGACCGGCGCACATCGTCCAACCGGTCGGCCATGCGCCGCGCTATCTCCCGGTGAAGGAACCCGGAATCTTTGCTGGCGTACCGGGCGGCGCGATCACGATGGTGTCGTACGACGCGGCGGTTGAAGAGATGAACGGGGCCTTCACCAGTCACACAGGGTCTCCGTCAGCGTCCAGGTCCCGGCAGGCTGCCACCGGCGGGTTATGCAGCGCGCAAGGCGCCGCGGGCCGACTGGCTTTGCCGTATGCCCGGCCGGTGGCTAAGCTTGGCCGCCTACGGGCCGCGAGCCCTCCATCAGCGGGCAGATACTATCATGAGCAAGCGAATATCCTCCTCTGACCTGGAGTCCATGCTGGCGGATGGCGCGGAGATCGCCTTTCTTGATGTGCGAGAGCCGGTCGACTTCGGCTCCGGCCACGCCTTTCTTGCGGTCAACATTCCGCGTGGCCGAATGGAGCTTGAACTGACGCAGCGGGTGCCGCGACCAACGACGCGCATGGTTCTGTGCGATGGCGGGGGCGGCGATGAAGATGCGGACCGGGCCGCGGCGCGCCTGGCCGAACTCGGTTATGACAATGTCAGTGTGCTGGACGGCGGGGCGGCGGCATGGGCCGCCGCCGGTCACGAGCTGTTCACCGACATCGAGGTGCCGGTCAAGGCGTTTACGGCCTTTGCCGAGCATCATGGCGGGGCGGCGTTCATTACGCCGGCTGACCTTAAGGCACGGCTGGATCGCGGGGCGCCGACGGTGGTTCTCGATGCCCGGCCGGGGCCGGAATATGCCTCTGGTCATGTGCCGGGCGCCTATGACGCGCCAGGCCCGGATGTGCTGCGCAGCGTCGCCGACCTGGCGCCCGACCCGGAGACTCTGGTGGTGGTCAACTGCATGAGCCGCACCCGCGGCATTCTGGGCAGCCTGGGCCTCAGAAAAAGCGACGTGCCAAATCCGGTGGTGGCCCTGCTGGATGGCACCCACGGCTGGCGTCTGGCCGGCTATGCGCTGGAAAAAGGTCCGGGCAAGACAGCGCCGCCGCCATCCGCCAGTGGCCTGGCAGCAGCCCAGCGGCGTGCCGCCATTCTGGCCGGGCGCGCCGGTGTGCCGCGGATAGACCATGCCGCCCTGGCGCGCTGGCGGGCGGATGCCGGCAGAACCGTTTATGTCATCGATCTGCGCGACGCGCAGGCGTATGCACAGGGGCACCTGGCCGGCTCGATCTCTGCCCCCGCCGGCAATGCGATCATGACGCCGGACCGTTTCGCCGCCACCATGAACGCCCGTGTGGTGCTGGTGGATGATGATGGCGTACGCGCACCGGTGACGGCCTTCTGGTGGCATCAGTTCGGCTGGTATGAGGTGGCGCTGCTGGACGCCCCCTTTGTCGGCCAGACGCTGGAAACCGGGGCGGCGAAACCGGCGGTTCTGGGGATTGGGCAGGCCCGGCCCAAACCTGTCAGCGCCGCCGACGCGGCCGGGGCCCTGGCGCGTGGCGAGGCGGCGCTGATTGACCTGTCATCGCGTGACGCCTACCGCGCCGGCCACCCTGTGGGCAGCGCCTGGGCTTTGCGCTCGCGTCTGGTGGCGGCGGTTCAGGCGCTGCAGCCGCCGCCGGCCGCCGTGATTCTCACCAGTGACGATGGTGTGCTGGCGAGACTGGCAGCGGCGGAACTGGAAACGGCGGGTGTTTCGGTCGCCGTTATTGATGGAGGCAATGGTGCTTGGCGCGCGGCGGGTCTGGCGGAAGAGGCCGGCGATGGCGAGCAACTGAGCCCGCCCGTGGATCGCTGGCTGCGCAGCGCCGAGAGGCCGGGTGATCCGGAGGCGAATATACGGGCCTATCTGGCGTGGGAGACCAGCCTGCTGGAGCAGGTCGAGCGCGACGGTGGCGCGCCGTACCGTTCGTGCCTTGACTAGTCTCTTGTGGCCATGACCGTGCCGGGTCCGGTCGCCTGGTCGGCGACAAGCGGGCGTTTCGCTGGACCGGCCCGGGTCCTGCTCGATTTGCTGCTGCCGCCCCGCTGTCTGCGCTGTGGCGAGATGGTTGCCGGTTCTCAGGCCTTGTGTGCGGAGTGCTGGACTGGCATGCGGTTTATTGAGTCGCCGCAGTGCGCCTGCTGCGGTGTACCAATGGGGATACTGCTACCCGGTGTATCTCTGTGCCTGGCATGCGAACGGCAGCGGCCCGACTATGACCGCGCCCGCGCCGTCTTTATTTATGACGAGCACAGCCGCTCTCTACTCCTGTCGTTCAAGCACGGTGACCGAACCGAAGCGATGCCGCCTTTTGCCGCGTGGATGGCCCGTGTGGCCGCACCACTGCTGACCGATTGCGACGTCATCGCGCCGGTACCCTTGCATCGCTGGCGGTTGGCGCGGCGACGCTATAACCAGTCAGCGATGCTGGCGCAGGGCATCGGTCAATTGTCCGGCCGGCCTGTGGCCGAGGACCTGTTGTGCCGTATCCGTAATACGCCGAGCCAGGGTGGTCGTTCGCCGACTGGGCGGCGACGCAACGTGGCCGGCGCGTTCCGCCTGAACCAGCGTGCGCGCGCATGGTCGACGATTGACGCGGCTATGGCTCCGGCCGGCAATCTGGCCGGCGCCCGGGTTTTGCTGGTTGATGACGTGTATACCACTGGCGCCACGGTGAACGAGTGTACCAGGCTACTGCGCCGGGCCGGTGCGGCGCGGGTTGATGTTGTGACTCTGGCCCGGGTCGTTCGGCCCGTAGACCAGCCCTGAGCCGAGGGCGCACCAATAAGGATGGGAGTGCCATGACCATGACAGGACACTGGCGGCTGGATGATGCGGCGAGAGCGGCGGCAACGGATCGGCGCTATGCGACCATCGACTCACCGGTGGGCAGCGAGCTCGGTCTCTATGCGCCACGCGGCAGTGATCCGCAGGCACCACATGATCGTGATGAGTATTATGTGGTCGCCCGCGGTGACGGGCAGTTTGTCCGGGACGGAGAGGTGATGACCTTCGGGGTGGGCGATGCCCTGTTCGTGCCGGCCGGCATGGCCCACCGTTTCCAGTCGTTCAGCGACGATTTGCTGCTGTGGGTGGTGTTCGTCGGCGACCGCAGTTAGGCCCCGGGACCCAGGCATTTTCCTGTGTGTTGGCTTTGGACCGGTCCGATGCGGCGGCAACGGACTGGCAAATGGCCGGCGCCAGGCCTATTTTCATGAGATCACAGTATGCCGGAGGCTCAATTGGCCAAAGTCGAAATCTACACGACACGCATATGCCCCTATTGCCACATGGCAAAACGCCTGTTGCAGAAGAAGGGCATCGCCTATGAGGAAATTGATGTCGGCCGTGACCCGGCGCTGCGCCAGCACATGACGGAACGCTCGGGTGGCGGCCGTACGGTGCCGCAGATCTTCATCGACGATCAGCCTATCGGCGGCTGTGATGACCTGCATGCCCTGGAGGCCGCAGGCAAACTGGACCAGATGTTGGGAGTGGCGGCATGACCATTGTAAAGGCAGCACTCGTTCAGACCAATGCGGCGCCCGACCTGGCGCGCAGCATCGATCAGGCGGCGGACCTCGTGCAGAAGGCGGCGGAAGACGGCGCCCGGTTCGTGCTAACGCCGGAAAACGTCAGCGGCATCTACCACGACGCCGGAGACAAGAAGGCAGCGGCCCGTCCGCAGGACGACCATCCAGGGCTCGACCGGTTTCGCGCGCAGGCCGCGGAGTTCGGTATCTGGCTGCTGGCCGGCTCTCTCGGCATCAAGACGGATGAAGAGCGTGTCGCCAACCGCTCGTTCCTGATCGCGCCCGACGGCGCGGTCGCCGCCTGGTATGACAAGATCCACATGTATGACGTGGACCTGGAGAAGGGCGAAAGCTATCGCGAGTCGGCGTCCGTGCGGCCGGGCGACCGGGCCGTGGTGGCGGATACGGACTTCGGGCGAATCGGCATGTCGGTCTGCTACGATCTGCGCTTTGCCCACTTTTACCGCGCATTGGCCAAGGCTGGCGCGGACATTCTGACCATTCCCGCCGCCTTCACGGTGCCGACGGGCCGCGCCCACTGGGAGGTCCTGTTGCGCGCCCGCGCCATCGAAACGGGAACATTCG
This sequence comes from Alphaproteobacteria bacterium, assembly GCA_040218575.1. NCBI lineage: Bacteria > Pseudomonadati > Pseudomonadota > Alphaproteobacteria > Alphaproteobacteria bacterium. The sequence continues at coordinate 237,992 of JAVJRE010000003.1, forward strand.
TGCTGGCGCCGGCGCAGACCGGGCTGCACGACGGCGGACGGGGAACCTACGGCCACTCTCTTGCAGTGGCGCCGTGGGGCGAGGTTCTGGCCGACGGCGGCAGCGAGGTCGGCATTACCCATGTCAGTCTCGACCTGGACCGGATCGCCGAGGCGCGACGCATGGTGCCGGCGCTGGAGCATGATCGGGAGTTCCGTCTGGACATGTCCGCCGCGACCGCCAGGATAGCGGCGGAGTGATCCGTCCCGGTGGCGGGCGGAGGCGTCCGGGCGCGACTTTGCGATGATTCACTATCAACTGACCTGCCACCAGGACCACGATTTCGAGGGCTGGTTCCGCAGCAGCGAGGCCTTCGACCAGCAGGCGAAGCGCAAGCTCATCGCCTGTCCGCTGTGCGGGTCAACCGATGTAGGCAAAGCCCCCATGGCGCCACGCATTGCCCGTGGCCCGGCCGCCGAGCGGAGCCAGAAGCTGGCCAATATCCAGAAGGAAATGGTGGCGAGTCTGGGCAAACTGCGTCGGCACATAGAAGAGAACTTCGAGAATGTCGGGCCTGACTTCGTCGACACGGCGCGAAAAATCCACTATGGCGAGGCCGACAGCCGGGCAATCTATGGCGAAGCCAGCGATGACGAGGCCGCCGCGCTGGAAGAGGAAGGGATTCCTTTTGGCCGCATTCCGTGGGCGCGCGGCAAGCCGACCTGACATGCCTGGCTCACGAGTCCGGCGCCGCCGTCAGGGGCGGCTGGCGGTCAGCAGATAGTTTACGGATACGGTGTCCGGCGCCAGGCGCCAGACGCCGGCGAGCGGCGACCAGGTCATGCCGCACAGGTCTTCGACCTGAGCACCTTGCGCTTGCAGGCAGGCGGAAAGTTCGCCGGGTGTGCGGAACTTGCGCCAGTCATGGGTGCCACGCGGCACCAGTCGCAGTACGGATTCAGCAAGCGTGACCGCCAGCAACCGGGCCTTGGCCGTGCGGTTAATGGTTGACAGGATCAGCAGGCCGCCAGGCTCCAGCAGGGATACGGCGGTCGCCATGAACGCGTCCAGGTCTGCCACATGCTCCACCAGTTCAAGACAGGTGATGATGGGGAACCGACGGCCACTTGCGGCCATGTTCTCCGCCGTCATGCAGCGATAGTCGATTGTCAGATCCTGCGCCCGGGCATGGTCGCGGGCCACCGCAATAGCGCTGTCGTCTGCGTCGATGGCGACGACCGCGGCGCCGAGACGCGCCAACGGCTCCGCCGCCAGGCCACCGCCACAGCCAATATCAAGAATCTCCAGGCCATCGAACGGGCGGTGGCCGGCGGTCTGCAGGCCCGCTTGAGGCAGGCCCATGTGACGCAGAATCGAGCGGCGGATGAAGGACATACGTACCGCCGACATGGAATGGAGCGGCGCGTGGGCGCCGGTGTCATCCCACCAGTGCTGCGCCATGGCGCGAAAACGGGCGATTTCCTCTGGGTCGACTGACGCTGCCGCAGGGGCGGCGGCAGAGGCAGCGGCAGGGGGTACGGTTTCTTGCACGGTCATGGTGCGCGGAGTATGGATAGCCGCTGTCATCCCGGCAAGGACGATCCGGCGGCCGCAGGCCCCGGACCGGGCCGAAACCTCCTGCCCACTGGTATTTTGCATGGTCCGCGTTGTTCAGAAATTTGGCGGAACGTCCGTCGGCGACATCGCGCGTATCAAGAACGTTGCCCGCCGGGTCAAGGCGGAGGTGGATGGCGGCAATCAGGTAGCGGTTGTGGTCTCCGCCATGGCCGGCGCTACCAACACCCTGGTGACTCAGACCACCGACGTCAGCCCGCTGCATGATGCGCGTGAGTATGACGTGGTGGTCTCTTCCGGCGAGCAGGTGACGTGCGGCTTGCTGGCTCTGGCGCTGCAGGAACTGGGCGTTGAGGCGCGGTCCTGGCTTGGCTGGCAAATACCCATTCGCACGGACAGTTCACACGGCAAGGCGCGCATTCAGGACATCGAGACGGACGAACTGGACCGTCGCCTGACGGCGGGCCAGGTCGCTGTCATTGCCGGATTTCAGGGGCTGGGCCAGGACAACCGGATCACTACGCTGGGGCGTGGCGGATCTGATTTGAGTGCCGTCGCCGTGGCCGCTGCGCTGGGTGCTGACCGCTGTGATATCTATACCGATGTGGACGGCATCTACACGACCGATCCGCGCATGGTGCCCGGTGCCCGCAAGCTCGACCGCATCAGCTATGAAGAGATGCTGGAGATGGCGTCCCTCGGAGCCAAGGTGCTGCATACCCGTTCGGTCGAGCTGGCAATGCGATTCAATGTGCCGCTGCAGGTGCGGTCGAGTTTTTCAGACCTGCCCGGAACGCTTGTGGTTGAAGAGGATGAAATCGTGGAACAGGCCCCTGTCAGTGGCATCGCCTATAGCCTGGATGAGGCCAAGGTGACCTTACGCAACGTGATTGACACGCCGGGCGTGGCGGCCAGTGTGCTGGGCCCGCTGGCCGACGCCAACATCAACGTTGACATGATCGTGCAGAACATTTCTATCGACGACGGTACAACCGACTTTACATTCACCCTGCCAAGGACCGAACTGGCGCGAGCGGAAAAAATCCTGCGCGATCTGAAATCTACCCTGGCCTATGGCGATCTCATCACCGATTCCGGCGTGGCGAAGATCTCCGTGATCGGCGTCGGCATGCGTTCGCACGCAGGTATCGCACAAACCATGTTTCGTACACTGGGCGAACGGGGCATCAATATTCAGGTCATATCCACTTCCGAGATCAAGGTCAGTGTTCTGATCGCCGACGAATACACCGAGCTCGCCGTGCGCGCGCTCCATGCGGCGTATGAGCTTGACCAGGGATAGGCCGCGGGCTGCGCTAGCCAAGCTGTGGGCCCGAGGCGCGGACTTTCTGGGAGCGCCTACGGCCATACTCGGTGGCGCCATGACGTGGGTGTCGGAGCGTCATCTGGTGGCCGCCCTGTCGAATGCCGGCGCGTTTGGCGTCATCGCTTCAGGCGCCATGACCCCCGATTTGCTGCGGGCGGAGGTCCGGGCGACCCGGGCTCTGACCGACAAGCCGTTCGGCGTCAACCTGATCACCATGCACCCGGAGCTGCCTGCCCTGGTGGATGTCTGTCTGGAGGAGGCGGTTGGTCATGTGGTGCTGGCAGGCGGCTTGCCACCGGCCCGCGCCATCGGCCGGATCAAGGATGGCGGCGCCAAGGTCATCTGCTTTGCGCCGGCGGCCAGTATCGCCCGTCGCCTGATACGTAATGGCGCCGACGCCATCATTATCGAAGGCATGGAAGCCGGCGGCCATACCGGCCCCGTGGCCACCAGTGTGCTGGCGCAGGAAGTTCTGCCGGTTATCCGCGACGTGCCGGTATTCGTCGCTGGCGGCATAGGCCGAGGCGAGGCGATAGTCAGCTATCTGGAGATGGGCGCGGCCGGCTGTCAGCTTGGCACACGGTTCGTCTGCGCCCGGGAGTCCATTGCCCACGCCCGATTCAAACAGGCATTCGTGCGTGCCAGCGCACGCGATGCGGTCCTCAGCATTCAGCTCGACCCGCGCTTTCCGGTCATTCCTGTACGCGCGCTCGCCAATGACGCGACGAGCCGCTTTCTCGAAATGCAGCGAACTGTCATAGACCGCTTCAATCGCGGCGTTGTTGACCAGGCCGCAGCGCAACTGGAGATTGAGCATTTCTGGGCCGGAGCCCTGCGCCGCGCTGTTATTGACGGTGATGTGGAGAATGGCAGCGTCATGGCCGGCCAGAGTGTCGGCATGGTGACGGAGGAGCAGACCGCCCGGGAGATTGTGGCGACGCTGGTGGCGCAGGCCGAGGCGGCGCTGGCGGGCCATTGTCGCGATGGTGATTGATTGCGGCTGGTAGCGGGGGACTCCAGTGCCGCCGGGCACCGGCAGACGCTCCGCTGTGATTGCACCAAGGTGGCGAGTCTTGCTATGAGATGGCTCGCAGCGTCAGCCGTCGGTTGGTGCTGAGGTTCAGGAGGGCGGTCATTCCGTCGCTGTCCGCTGCCGCAGGGCGGGACGGCCCTGACAGTGGGCATCCCGCCGCCGGCCGGTCATGACGATCCGGCCCCGGGCATTGGAGGACAGGGCACAGTGGCCCAGAAATCACCGCGTCAACGTTTGAAGGCCGACAGCTTGCGCTCTGCTGAAGCGCCCCATGTGGGCGAGTATCTGCGCGAGACGCGCGAACATCTTGGCCATGATCTGAAAACCATCGCCGCCGAGCTGCGCATTCGCGAAGTGTATTTGCGCGCCATCGAGGAGGGCCGCCTCGAGGATCTGCCCGGGCCCACCTATGCCGGCGGCTTCATGCGAAGCTACGCCCTGTTCCTGGGGGTCAATCCCAGAGAAATGATGGAGCGCTATAAGGCAGCGGGCGATTCGGTTGAGTCCCGCCAGGAACTGGTCTTTCCGGCGCCCGTGCCGGAAGGACGCTTTGCCAGCCCACCACTGGTGATCGGCGGCCTGGTCGTCGTCGCCGTGGTGTTCGGCGCATGGCTGTGGTGGGCTAATCGCGACGCAACCGAAGTGGCGGCGATTCCCGAAGTGCCGGCCAGTCTTGAAGGTCTGATCGCAACGACCGGCAGCGACGGGCAACAGCCGGCGGCAGACAGCGATACGACGGCGGCCGGCGGTGCGGCAGGTGGTGGTGACAATGTTGAGCCGGCTGTGGCGGCGGCCGCTGATACGGACAGCGCCAGCAGCGGTGGCGTGGCGGTGGAAGAGGCTGTGACGGGCGGGGGGTCCGCCGCGTCTGTCGACAGCGACAGTAGTGCGACGCAAACAGGCGCTACGACCATCAGCGCAGAGTCCCCAGAGGTAGCACCGGTCGTTTCGGCAGCGGCACCGCCGTTGGAGGCGGCGACCGCTGATACCAGCCAGAATGCTCCCGGATTCGGCGCTTCCGGCGCCATTATCTTGTCCGCCAGTGATGACGCATGGATCGAAATTCGTGATCGCGTGGGCGATATCGTGTTGAGCCGGGTTCTGTCGGCCGGCGAATCCATTCGCGTACCGGACAATGAGGGTTATGTTCTGACCACGGGAAATGCCGGCGGCCTGCGGGTGCAGGTGGGTGAGCGGCAAAGTGGGCCGCTGGGCGATACCGGTGAAGTGCGCCGCGATATTCGTCTGGCGGTGGCCAGTTTGTTCACCCAGAGCCGCAACTGACGGGATTCGCCGCGGGCAGCCTGGCCGGCCCACGGTTGAAATTGCTGGTGCGGGAGCGCATTTAAGGCCGCATCGCGGCGGCGCAGGACACCGGATTGCCGCCAGGGAGCGAATCATCATGTCCGTCAGGCCCTATCGTGACATTGCGCGCCGTCGGAGCCGGCAAATTCGCGTCGGCGCGGTCCTGGTCGGTGGCGATGCGCCCGTATCGGTTCAGTCCATGACCAACACGCCGACCACCGATGTGGCGGCCACGGTGGCACAGATTCACCGTCTGGAAGCGGCCGGCGCCGATATCGTGCGGGTATCGTGCCCCGACGAAGCGTCGAGCCTGGCCCTGCGCCACATTGTGCGCGAGGTGTCTGTCCCGATCGTCGCCGACATTCACTTCCACTATAAGCGGGCCATAGAGGCGGCGCAGAACGGGGCCGCCTGCCTGCGGCTCAATCCGGGCAATATCGGCAAGCCGGAGCGTGTGCGTGAAGTGGTGGCGGCCGCCCGCGATCACGGTCTGTCCATGCGGATCGGCGTCAACGCAGGCTCGCTGGAGCGGCACCTGCTGGAAAAATACGGCGAGCCGTGTCCGGAGGCGATGGTGGAGAGCGCCATGAGCCACGCCCGCCTGCTGGAAGACAATGACTTCTTTGATTTCAAGATCAGCGTCAAGGCGTCTGACGTGTTTCTGGCTGTGGCGGCCTATGAGCAACTGGCCGCGGTGTGCGACTACCCTCTGCATCTCGGCGTGACAGAAGCCGGCAGTCGGCGGACCGGTAGCGTCAAGTCGGCCATTGGTATTGGCGGCCTCCTCAGGCAGGGGATCGGTGACACGATCCGCGTGTCCCTGTCTGATGAGCCGGAAGAAGAGGTGCGTGTCGGCTTTGAGATTCTTAAGTCGCTGGGTCTGCGCCACCGTGGCGTCAACATTATCTCGTGCCCGTCCTGCGCCCGTCAGCGGTTCGATGTGATCGCTACGGTCAAGGCGCTGGAGGAGCGCGTCGCCCACATTACAACGCCGATGACGGTATCGGTGATCGGTTGCGTGGTGAACGGGCCGGGTGAGGCCATGCTGACCGATATCGGATTGACCGGCGGCGGCAATGATATGCATCAGGTCTATGTTGCCGGCGTCACCGATCATCGCCTGCAGGATGGTTCCGTCGTCGATCATCTGGTGGAGATGATCGAGCGCAAGGCTGCCGAAATCGAGGCCGGCCGTGCCAGCGGTGAGACCCCAGACCGGGTCGCTGGCCGTCGCGCGCCGGCGCGTGCCGAGGCCTGACGGACTCCGGCTTATGGCAACGCTGCGTCCCGTCCGGGGAACCCATGACCTTTTGCCAGAGGATGCGCGACGCCATCACGCCATCATCGAAACCGCGGCCGCGGTTGCGGCGCGCTACGGGTTTCAACCGTTTGACGTGCCGATTTTCGAGTTCACCCACGTCTTCGACCGTACACTGGGCGAAAGCTCGGACGTTGTCGCTAAGGAGATGTACAGCTTCACCGACCGCGGTGGTGAATCGATCACGCTGCGTCCCGAACTGACCGCCGGCATTGCCCGCGCCTATGTCAGTAATGGGCTGCGTCAGGCCGGATTGCTCAAGGTTTTTGCGTCCGGGCCGGCCTTTCGCTACGAACGGCCGCAAAAGGGGCGCCAGCGACAGTTCCACCAGATCGATGCGGAGATCATCGGCGCAGCGGAACCGGCGGCTGATGTGGAAATCATCGCCCTGGCGGCGGATACCCTGGCCGCCCTTGGCGTTCTGAGCGAGACGGTGCTGCAGATCAACACTCTGGGCGATACGGACAGTCGCCAGGCCTACCGCCAGGTGCTGGTCGCCTATCTGCAGGACCACCGGACCGAGCTGAGCGCCGACAGCCAGGACCGTCTGACGCGCAACCCCCTGCGTGTTCTGGATTCCAAAGACGCCGCGGATCGTCGCATCGTTGAGCAGGCACCGGTCTTCAGCGATTCGCTGAACGAGACCAGCCGGGACTTCTTCGCCACAGTGCTGGATGGTCTGGACACGCTGGGTATCGCGTACAGGCGTAACGAGCGCCTTGTGCGCGGGCTCGACTATTATTGCCATACCGCCTTCGAGTTCGTGACGGATCGCATAGGTGCACAGGGCACGGTCCTTGGTGGCGGCCGCTATGACGGGCTGATCGAGCTTCTCGGCGGTCCGGCGACACCGGGCATCGGGTGGGCGGCCGGCATAGAACGGCTCGCTCTGATGGCTGTGACCGGCAAGACAGTGCAGCGACCGGTCGCCATTGTGCCGGTTGGCACCGCCGCCATAGCTCCGGCGCAGCGCCTGGCCCATGAATTGCGTCAGAGCGGTGTGCCCGTGGACATGGCCTATGGCGGCAATATGAGCCGGCGCATGAAACACGCCAATCGCGTCAATGCGCGCCTGGCCATTCTTCTGGGCGATGACGAACTGGCGGCGGGCGCGGCGACGGTCCGGGACCTGGACGGGGGCGGCCAGACTGACGTGGCGATAGCCGATCTGGTTGAGGAGATCGGCCGGCGCATGGCGACCAGCCCATGAGCCTGGACGACACGCTCGATCAGGTTTTGCGCCGCTATGACGAGATTACGGCGCGGTTGTCGGGCACCCAGACGCTGGCCTCTCAGGACATCACTGCCCTGTCGCGCGAGCTTGCCGACATTGAACCTCTGGTGGTGGCCGTGCGCCGGCTGCGCGCCGTGCAGAAGGAGCGGCGCGGATTGCAGGATCTGCTGAATGACCCGTCGTCAGACAAGGATATGCGGACTCTGGCCGAAGACGAGTTGAAGAGCGTGGAAGAGCAATTGGAAGGCATTGAGGCCGAGACCCGTCGGCTCCTCCTGCCGCGGGATGAAGCGGATGCGCGCAGTGCCATTCTGGAGATACGCCCCGGTGCGGGCGGTGATGAGGCCGGCTTGTTTGCCATGGAATTGCACCGCATGTATGAGCGCTATTCTGCACTGCACGGCTGGCGATTCGAGCCCATCAGCAGCAGCGAAAACGAAATCGGTGGCCTTCGCGAATCGGTGACGGAGGTCAATGGCCGCAACGTCTTTGCCCGGCTCAAGTATGAAAGCGGCGTCCATCGCGTCCAACGGGTACCGGTGACGGAAGCCGGCGGCCGTATTCACACGTCCACCGCAACGGTTGCGGTCCTGCCGGAAGCGGAAGAGGTTGATGTGCAGGTTGAGGACAAGGACCTGCGTATTGATGTGTTCCGCGCCCGCGGTCCCGGCGGGCAGTCGGTCAATACGACGGACAGCGCCGTGCGGATCACCCATTTGCCGACCGGCATCGTCGTCAGTCAGCAGGACGAGAAATCTCAGCACAAGAACCGGGCCAAGGCGATGAAGGTCCTGCGCGCCCGGCTTTATGAACGCCAGCGCGCGGCACTGCAGGCGGAGCGGGCCGAACATCGGCGTAGCCAGGTTGGCTCCGGCGACCGGTCGGAACGCATTCGTACTTACAATTTTCCGCAGAACCGTGTGACCGATCACCGCATCAATCTGAGCCTGCATAGTCTGGAGCGGGTCATTGCCGGCGAGGCCCTGGATGAGATCATCGAGGCACTGATGGCGGAAGATGAAGCCGAGCGCCTGGCATCGGCCGGGTCGCTGTGAGCCTCGCCAGCCTGACGCCGGATGCAGGCGCCGTGACCAGCCTCACCATAGGGCAGACGGTGGCCGGTGCCGCCCGGCGTTTCACCGCTGCCGGACTGGATACGGCGCGGCTGGATGCGCGGCTGCTTCTGGCCCACGCCCTAGGCCGTGATACGGCGCCACCGGGCATGGCGGATGAGGAGCTTGTGGGCGCGGTGACGGCGCGGGCGTTCGAGCGCCTTTGTCAGGCGCGGCTCACCGGTGTGCCAGTGTCACGGCTGATTGGCCATCGTGATTTCTGGCGTGACAGGTTCATGATTGATTCGCACGGTCTGGACCCGCGGCCTGACAGCGAGACGCTGGTTGAGCAGGCTCTGGCGTGGGCTGCGCAGAGCGGCAGGCATGGGCGACACATGCGAATACTCGATCTTGGCACAGGCAGCGGTTGCCTGTTGCTATCGCTGCTGCGTGAACTACCACTGAGCACGGGCGTCGGGATTGATCTATCGGCAGGTGCCTGCCGTCTGGCCCGCCGCAATGGCGAGGCGCTGGGGCTGAACGGACGCTGTGATTTTGCAGTGGGAGACTGGCTGGCTGCCATCAGTGGCCGGTTCGATCTGGTTGTGTGCAATCCGCCCTATATTCCAAGCGGAGATATCGCCCGTCTCGACCGCGAAGTGCGGGAGCATGAGCCGCGTCGGGCGCTGGATGGTGGGGCTGACGGGCTGGCGGCCTATCGTTCTTTGCTGCCGGGCCTGGCGTCCGTGGTGTCGTCCGGTGGCTGCGTATTGCTGGAGATCGGCATGGGCCAGGCCGACGTGGTGGCGACTATGGCGATGGGTTTCGGCTTTGTAGCGGAGGCCCACAACGACCTGGCCGGAATCGTCCGGTGCCTGCGTCTTGAGGCCAATAAGGCCGGGGATGGCGGCGGAGTTCCGGTGAATTAGCACTTGGCAGGGCCGGGCAGGGGCTCTAGGGTGGTGTCAGCTTCGCGACCTGAACTAAGGCGCGCCGCTCATTTCCCGCCGAGATCGCTGACCTGGCCCGTGGCACACACAGGGCAATTGTGAGCCTGATGCTCGTTCGAGAGCGCAACATGAAGACGAGGCGATGAGACAAGGCCAGAACCCCAAAAGAGGACGCGGTCGCGCCAATGGTCGCCGACCGCAGAACCCCCGCAACCAGACCTTCGACAGCAACGGCCCTGGCGCCCGTGTGCGAGGCAATGCGGCCCAGGTTCTTGATCGCTATCTGGCTATGGCGCGAGACGCCGCCGCCGCTGGCGATACCATCGCAGCGGAAAACTATTCACAGCACGCCGAGCATTATTATCGCTTGCTGCATGCCGCTAATCAGGCCGACGACGAGCGCCGGCAGCGCCAGCAGGAGAACCAGGCGCCGACTGGTGCCGGGTCCGATGTGGCGGACGCCGTGGAGGGCGGCAGTGATCGCCAGCCGCAAGCTGGCGGTGACGAGGATGGACAGACCGCGCCGGAAGATGACCGCGGCGAGCGACGTCCGCCGCGCAATCGGCGGCCGCGTAATGACACGTCGGCCAATGGCGACGATCGCTCGGCGTCGGCGGCTGGCGACAATGCGGTGGACGAAGGGTCATCCGATACACCCCGTCGCGGCGGTCCCCGCCGTCGCCGCTCCACGAGCCGCGCTTCTGAGGCGCCGGCCGAGTCGACTGAAGGGTCCGATTCGGACTGAGCAGATCGGCGCCATGCGTGGCGGATCACGGGTACTGAGCATCGCACCAGCCCGCCGCTGCGGCTGCGGTTTGGCGGCTGCCACGGCCTTGTGGTGGCGCTTATCCTCCCCATATAGAACGCATGAACGGTTCAGCACCGGGCCTACGGGCGTGAGCTGAATCAATGCGACTGACAGGGACAGGACGATGAATCTCGACACCTTCACCGAGCGTTCGCGGGGCTTTATCGAGGTAGCGCAGTCGCTGGCGGTCCGTCTGGGGCATCAGCAACTGACACCGGCGCACCTTCTGAAAGTTCTGCTGGATGATCGGGAGGGCCTGGCGGCCAATCTGATCCGCTCCGCCGAGGGTGATCCGGTATTGGCGGCGGCCGGTGTCGACAGGCTGCTGGCCAGGCTGCCAAAGGTGGAAGGGCCGGGCGCTGGCAATGTCTATCTGGCCGGCGACACCGCGCGCGTTCTTGAGCAGGCCGACAGCGCCGCAAAGAAGGCCGGCGACAGTTTTGTCACCGTCGAACGCATGCTGTTGGCGCTGGCCGGTGATGGCGAGACCGGCAAGGCGCTGAAGAGCGCCGGGGTAACACCGCAGGCCCTGAGCCAGGCGGTCGCCAATCTGCGTAAAGGGCGGACGGCCGACAGCCCGTCGGCGGAGACCCAGTACGAGGCCCTGAAGAAATACACCCGCGACCTGACCCAGGTGGCGCGCGACGGCAAGCTCGATCCGGTCATTGGCCGTGATGAGGAAATCCGCCGGACGGTCCAGGTTCTGTCCCGCCGTACCAAGAACAATCCGGTGCTGATTGGAGAGCCCGGCGTTGGCAAGACCGCCATCGTCGAAGGGCTGGCCCTGCGCATCGTCAATGGCGATGTGCCCGAATCCCTGCGCGACAAGGCCCTTCTGTCACTGGATCTTGGGGCGCTGATTGCCGGCGCCAAGTTCCGTGGCGAGTTCGAGGAACGGTTGAAGGCCGTTTTGCAGGAAATCTCGGCAGCGGCTGGCGAGATCATCGTATTCATCGACGAGATGCACACAATCGTTGGCGCCGGTGCGGCGGAAGGGGCCATGGATGCGTCGAACATGCTCAAGCCGGCGCTGGCGCGCGGTGAGATGCACTGTATCGGCGCTACGACCCTCGATGAGTACCGCAAGCACGTGGAAAAGGACGCGGCCCTGGCCCGTCGCTTTCAACCGGTGTTTGTCAACGAACCATCGGTCGAGGATTCCGTGTCCATTTTACGCGGCCTGAAAGAGAAGTACGAACTGCATCACGGTGTGCGCATCACCGACGGCGCCATTGTCGCTGCCGCCACCATGTCCAACCGCTATATCACGGACCGCTTCCTGCCGGACAAGGCCATTGATCTGATGGATGAAGCGGCAAGCCGTATCCGCATGGAAGTGGATTCCAAACCCGAGGACATTGATGAGGTGGACCGCCGGGTCGTGCAGCTCAAGATCGAACGGGAAGCCCTGCGGCGGGAAACAGACGACGCCTCAAAGGAGCGGCTGGAGCGGCTGGAGGTCGAACTGCAGGAAGCCGAGGCGCGCTCTGCCGAGTTGACGTCCGCCTGGCGGGCGGAAAAAGACAAGCTGGCTGGTGTTCAGAAGCTGAAGGAACAGCTTGATCAGGCGCGCAGCGACCTGGAGATTGCTCAGCGCGGCGGCGATCTGGCCCGTGCGGGAGAACTGGCCTACGGCGTTATCCCCGACCTTGAACGCAAGGTCGCCGCGTCCGATGCGGCGTCCGGCGGGACGATCCTGCGCGAGGAGGTGACGGAAGAAGATATCGCCTCTGTGGTGTCGCGGTGGACAGGGATACCTGTCACCCGTCTGGTGCAGGGCGAACGCGAAAAGCTGCTGCAGATGGAGGCCGCCCTCCATCGTCGCGTCATCGGTCAGGACGAAGCCATTGTCGCGGTGTCCAATGCGGTTCGCCGTGCGCGTGCCGGACTGCAGGATCAGAATCGCCCCATCGGATCGTTCCTCTTTCTCGGTCCGACCGGTGTCGGCAAGACGGAGTTGTGCAAGGCGCTGGCGGAGTTCCTGTTTGACGATGAATCAGCCATGCAGCGCATCGATATGAGCGAGTACATGGAAAAGCACGCGGTGGCGCGCCTGATTGGCGCCCCGCCGGGCTATGTGGGCTATGAGGAGGGCGGCGCACTGACCGAGGCCATCCGCCGTCGGCCGTATCAGGTTGTGCTGTTTGATGAAGTGGAGAAAGCACATCCCGACATATTCAATGTCCTGTTGCAGGTTCTCGATGACGGGCGGCTGACGGACGGCCAGGGACGCACCGTGGATTTCCGCAACGCGGTTATCATCCTGACCTCCAATCTGGGCAGCGAAATCCTCGCCGCGCAGGAAGAGGGGACGGAGGTATCCGCGGTGCGCGATCAGGTCATGGATGTTGTGCGTCGCGCCTTCCGGCCTGAGTTCCTTAACCGACTGGACGAAATCCTGCTGTTCCAGCGGCTCGAACGGGACCAGATGAAGGGCATCGTTGCCGTGCAGTTGCTGCGGCTGCAGGCGATGGTGCGGGACCGTCAGATCCAGCTTGATATTGATGACGCCGCGCGCGCCTGGCTGGCGGATGCCGGTTACGATCCGGTCTATGGCGCCCGCCCGCTCAAGCGGGTGATTCAGAGGGCGATACAGAATCCGCTGGCGGAGTTGGTTCTGCAGGGCAAAATCAAGGACGGTGACCGGGTGCCCATAAGTGCGGGAGCCGACGGCCTGACCATCAATGGCGAGGCCTTACGCGCGGCGGCGTAGGGGCCGGGCCGGCTGGTGCAAGAAGGCCAAGCGGCCCCCAAGCGCCTGGTCAGGGTGTACGGTTGCGGGCCACGGTGGCGGCGCGTGGCAGGCCGGCAATTTCCTGGTCAATGTTTTGCCGCACACTGTGGAATGCCGCCAGCTCCGAACCGGTCAGAGTCTTGCCGGTCGGCAGCTTCAGGCCCAGAGGGTTCACCCGTATACCGTTGTGCATCACCTCGTAGTGCAGGTGCGGTCCGGTGGACAGGCCGGAGGTTCCCACATAGCCGATGACTTGGCCCTGGCGAACGCGCTTTCCGGCGCTGACGGCGATACGGCTGAGATGGGCGTAGGCGGTGTCGTAGCTGCCGTTATGGCGGATGCGGACATAGCGGCCATAGCCGCCATTTGTGCCAGCCATTTCGACGACCCCGTCACCGGCGGCATAGACCGGCGTACCGGTTGGCGCCGCGAAATCAGCACCCTGGTGCATGCGCGTATAGCCAAGCACCGGATGGCGGCGCGGGCCGAAGGTCGAAGACAGGCGAGCGCCGTCAATTGGCGTTTTCATCAGCGCCTTGCGGACGCTTTCTCCGTTCTGATTGAAGTAGTCAACGGTGCCGTCGGCCGATTCGAAGCGATACAGGTATAGCGGTGTGCCGCTGAGCGTCAGGCGGGCATACAGGACGTCGCCATTGTGGACCACGTCGCCGGAGTCGCCGACGAAGCTCTCGTAGAAGACCTCGAAATCATCGCCCGTTCGCAGGTCCCGCTGGAAATCCACATCGAAGCTATAGATGCGGACCAGTTCGGCCATGACGTCCTGTGGTATTCCCGCTTTGCCGCCGGCGCCCAAAAGGCTCGATTCGATTAACGCCGTGCCATAGCCCGGTGCGCTCTCCAATTCGATCGCGACCTCGGCGGCGGCATATCCACCGACGGCCGTGCGTTCGACGCGCGCTTCGCGGTCGTAGCTGAGCGGCAACACCATGGCCTGCAGAACCAGCGAAGACGGGTCGTCCGTATCTGTTTCGTCTCGGGCAAACCGCAGGTCCACCTGCTGGCCAACGCGCAGCCGTCGCGGATCATAGACGTCGCGCAGCGCCGCCACCGCGCTGTTTGCAGTCTGCCGGTCAATATCCGATCGCAGCAGCAAATCCATTAACGTGTCGCCGCTGCTCACTTCGATCTGTCGGTTCAGGGGCGGGCTGGTCAGAGGCTGATTCGCCAGGGCGATGGCCGGGTCGCTGTCACCGCCTGCGCCTGATGACCGGGTGGCCGCGCCAACCATCGTGGCGGCGCCGGCCATGGCCGCTGTCGGCTGTCCCGCCGCCGGCGCGGTTGCTGCAGGAGCACGGGCAATAGCCGCCTCAGGCAAGGGAGCCAGACCAGCAACACCCATGGTGGCCAGTGTGGCGGCGCCCAGTAAAACCACGCCGCCCAGCAACCCCCTGCGAAACCCTGTGTTCATGCCGGCACTTCCTCCACGCCCCGCGCCCCTCCGGCGCCGAGGCACAATGCCGGAGCTATGGTTAACGCGTCGTTGAAATTGCTTAGAGAAAGTGTGGCTGTCAAGAAATTGTCGACGCGATATCAATGATTTGTCCAAAATTGGCGTGGTTAAGGCCGGACCCTGGCCAGCGCCGGCCGCGGGCAGAGCGGTGGCCCGCCGGCCGTCCGGGGGGCCGGGCGGCCCGAGCCACCATCGCGGGATTTGGCACAACGCGGCCAATGGGGGTAGCGTTAGGGTGTGGTGGCCGGTTCGTTTTCGTTCAGGCACTGCCCCGCGACGCTGTTTCGCGGACGTGCCTCGACCCCGGAAAGCCGGTCAGCCCCTTTGGGAACGTTGCGCTGACATTACGGTTGCGGGAGATGGCCAATCTAATCACGTTGATGCGGTTGCTGTTGCTCTTTGTGTTAGTGGCGATGGTCTATTGGGCATCGCCGGTACTGCAACTGATCAATGCGCCGCTGATTCTTCTGATTATCGCTCTCGACGGGCTCGACGGATTTGTCGCGCGCCGCCGCGGCGAAACCTCACTCTTCGGGTCAATCTTCGATATCGCGGTTGACCGCGTGGTGGAGACCGTCATGTGGCTGGTTCTGGCCAATGTTGGCCTGGTGCCGGTGTGGGTAGCCATTGTGTTTCTGACACGGGGCGCCATCGTCGACACGATCCGTCATTCACGCAGCGACCGCGGCAAGAGCGCCTATGAAGACCTGCACCACGGCTGGCGGCGCTGGCTGGTTGCCAGCCGTTTCATGCGTGGCGCTTATGGCGGCCTGAAGGCCGGGACATTTGCATGGATTCTGTTCTTTCAGCCGTGGCCGGCCTTGTTCCCGCAGACATGGCTACTCGTCGGCCCGGTGGCTCTTGCCATATCCCATGGGCTGGTGCTGGCCAGTGTCGCCGTCTGTATAGCCCGGGCGATACCGGTCATTCTCGAGGTGGTGCCGCTCGGGGGCACCGACGACCGGCCTAGAATCGTCGGCGGTTAGGCCATCGCCGCCAGCCCGTTGTCCAGGGCATGGGCCATGACCCGCACACCGGCGGCGAAATCCTCAATTGCCATGGCCTCGTCAGGGTTGTGGCTGCCGTGGGCATTGCGGACAAAGACCATGGCCGACGGGATGCCGGCCTGGGCAAATACCGCCGCGTCGTGTCCGGCGCCGGATGACAAGCTCATCGTGGAAACGTCAAGGGCATCAGCCGCGGCCTGCAATCCATCACGAAGGGCTGAGTCCATGGGCGCCGGAAAGGAGTAGGAGCCGACCAGCCGGTCGAAGCGAACGCCCCGGGCATCGGCGATTTCCCTGGTCCATCCGGCAATGCGTCGCTCCATCTCTTTCATGGTGTCAAGGGACGGTGTGCGCACGTCAAGGCTGAAACGGCATTCGCCGGCCACCTTGCTGGGGCTGGCAGCGGCCGGGTCGGTGCCAAGGACGCCCATGGACAGGCGCACCTCATGGCCGGCCGCCAGCATCTCGTCCCAGCAGCCATAGAAACGGGCGCCAAGGTCAATGACCGCGTGAACCGCGTCGTGACGCAATTCGCGTGGTTGCACGCCGGAATGGCCGTAGAGGCCAAAACAGCATGGATCCGTATAGCGCAGGCAGCCATTGATGGCGGTGACGATCCCGACCGGAATGGCCGCCGCTTCAAGAATGGGGCCCTGTTCTATGTGCAGTTCCACATAGCCGGCCACGGTGTCGCGGGTCAGATACGCCTTGCCGGCGCGAACGCCATCAGGGTCAAAGCCCGCCGCCGCCATGTGATCGGCCAGGGTGCGGCGGGTATCGCTGCGCCGGTCAGTATCCAGTGCCGCCGCCGGGAACAGGCCGAGCGCCGTGCGACTGCCGATATAAGGCCCCTCGAACCAGGCGGATTCCTCGCCGCGCAGGCCGGCAACGATCAGGCTGCGCGGCGGCCGCCGGCCGGCCTGGATGAAGCCGGCGGCGATGACCAGACCGGCAATGACTCCGGCCGCGCCATCGTAATTGCCGCCGTCCGGGACCGAGTCCAGATGGCTGCCGACAACCATGGCGGGCAGGTCCGGCGAATCGCCGGCCAGGGTCAGAAAGAGATTGCCGGCGCTGTCCACGGCCGAAGCCAGTCCCAATGACTCGCCTGTCTGGCGAATCAAGTCATGGGCATATTGCTCGCCTTCGCCATAGGTGGCGCGACAGATACCGCGACCAACCTTGGTATTGCGCTCCAGGTCATCGAACAGCCGTTCGGCCAGGGCGATATCGGGTTCCACCATTGGGCCTTCCAGTGTGTAAGTGGTGCGGCGGCTATGTGGCTGTCCTGTCGGGCAACCAGGTTTCCTGAACATGCAGCCAGACGACGCCATGGCGGGCCTTGGGATCTGCTGCAAACAGGGCAGAAGACAGGCGGGCGGTAGTGCGGCCGGCGGCTTCCTGCCATTCCTCATAGGTCATCAAAATCAGCCCGTCGCCGACGATGCGACCATGGGCATTGTCAATCCAGATTCGCAAACCCACGCCCTGTGCCGCGCCATGGGCGCCGCGCAGCCAGTGATGAAGAGCCTGGCGCGGACGCAGGGTGCCGTCGGGCGCGATATGGCTGAAGCCGGGACCGGATACCGCCTCAAACTCGGCAAAGCGGTCGGTGGTGTTGTCCGCCGCCCCGCTCAGCCAGTCCTGAAAAAAAAGATGCAGGGCATGGATTTCGCGGGTGCACTGTTCAATTTGCGCTTCGGTCATGAGACGATTTCCCCAGAAACAGGGACGAGTCTAGTCGCCGGCCCGCAGCCTGCCAATCAGTCACCGCGGACAGCGTCGGTGCACACGCACCACTAACACGGATGAGGTGAGGGAATGTCATTTCTCGATGTGGTCTTCTGGGAGCCCCGCGCGGGCGAGGAGAAAGAACACGACGCCATGATGGACCGCTGGTTTGCCTTCGTGCAGGAACACCATGACGAGCTGTTCCCGGAGTGGCTCAGTGTGCGCTTCTACAAGGATGTTGACCGCGACAGCGGCAAGCACACCGGCCGCTTCGTCATTCTGTTCGAGTATGACAGCCACGAGGGATTCCTCGCCTACAAGAAGCGGCGCGACGGCTATCCGGGGCCGTACCAGCCCTATCTTGAGGTGGACCCGGTCCAGTTCTTCCAGCAAGACACCAAGTATCTGCAGTGGTGGACGCCGGAGAAGAAGGAAAAGTGGATGGACTGGACCGCTTCCTGAGCCGCAATGTTTGTCGAAGCGGAGTGGTGGCGGCCGCTGGACAGCATGACGGCGGAGCACGACGCGGCGATCAGCCAATGGTTCGACTTTGTCAGCCGTCATCACAGGACACTGTTCGCTGAGTGGGCCGGCGTTGAGCACTACCGCCAGAGGGATCGGGATGGCCGGCCAACCGGGCGTTGGCTGATGCTTTTCGCCTACCACGACCATGCCGGATTTCTCGCCTACAAGGCCCGTCGCAAGGACTGGAGCGGTCCCTACGCCGCCTATAAGGCGATTGATCCCTATCGGACCTTCGACCAGACCAGCGTCACTACCCGGTGGTGGAAGCCGGTACGCGAGATGCACTGGCCGCGCCGGTCAGAAGCGAAGGATCAGCCGTCCGCCACCCGGTAGTGATAGCCATAGGCCGGTGCAAATCCTGCGGTGGTGTAGAGGGCGATAGCGGGTTGGTTGGCCGCCTCCACCTGCAAATAGATTTGCCGCCCACCGAGTGCGGCGGCGGCCTCGGCGGCGGCGCGAAGGATGGCGCGTGCCGCACCGCGCCGGCGGAACCGCGGGGCGGTGCGCATACAGAAGACCCCGGCCCAGCCCCGCTCCGCCACCACCAGTCCGCTGGCGGCCGGTATGTTGTCACACGATGCCAGGATAAAGACCGTGGCCGGGCGGATGCGTTGCAGCAAGCGGGCGCCGTTGTCGCGACGACCAGGATGCTCATCTGCCGGCCAGCAGGTGTCGAGCCAGGCGCGGCTCGCCCGACCGGCCGTGGTGATGCGCAGGGTGCGCCCACATGCCGGCAGAACACTGTCGAGGCCGGCCAGCGGACGGGTCAGGATATGGACCGGGTCGTCCAGCCGATAGCCGCGCACGGCCAGGCGGTCATCTAGACCGGCTGGCTGGCTGGCTGGTGAAATCTGCCAGGTCGGCGGCAGGCCGGCCGCCGTATAGTGCGCTTCGACGTCGGCGATGGCGCTGTCCGGAGCGAAGCCGGCCCAACCGTGCCGGGCGAGAACGGAGTTGGCACGATGAAACTCTC
The DNA here is from genome assembly GCA_040218575.1 of Alphaproteobacteria bacterium. Taxonomy (NCBI): domain Bacteria; kingdom Pseudomonadati; phylum Pseudomonadota; class Alphaproteobacteria; species Alphaproteobacteria bacterium. The sequence continues at coordinate 257,014 of JAVJRE010000003.1, forward strand.
CGTCATTGCGCCTCAGAAGCCAGCCGCGCTGGCGCTCAATATACAGAGGCGGCCAGGCGCGGGCGGCCAGCCAGTCAAGCCGGCGGACCAGTGGCAGGGCGATGCGGGGCGCTGCGCAGCCCAGGGCCAGTGGTTCAGCCGCCGCCGCCATTATCCGGGTGCCGCAGACCGGCCTGCTCCATCAGCGGCAGAACCCGGTCGAGAAAGAAGGGCAACTCGTCCAGAAAATTGACGAAGGACAGTGTAGTACCGGCGAAGCCGGCTTCGTGCATGGCCATCATCTGACGGACAATGGTTTCCGGCGCACCGATCAGAGGAAAGGTGCCGACGCCGCCGGCGAAGCGTTTGCGATGACGGCGGAAGACTTCCGGGTCCTGCTGTGATCCGGATTGGCGCATGGCCATGTGATGGTCCACCGCGCCATGGTCGGCCATGTCTTCCGCATAGTGGTGGTAGTACTCCTCCGCCTCGCGATCGCTTTCGCGGCACACCACATGGCTGGTGGTGAACACGGACAGGTCGCGGCCGGCATCGGCGCCGAGCTGGCGGATGGCGGCGATCTGCTGCTGGCCGGCTTCGATCTCGCCGAAGACGGTGAACAGGAAATCGCTTGTGCCGGCGGCAAAGCGCCGGCCGGCCGGAGAGAAGGCAGCCGACATGGTGACCGGGCGCGGTTGCTGCACCGTGGCCGGCCGACCTTCGACACCGGTCAGCGTGTAGTAGTGGCCGGCATAGTCGAACGGTCCGTCCCCACGCACAATTCGTGACAGGATCTCGTACCACTCCAGACCCTGATCATAGCGGCCGTCATGGTCCACCATGGCGCTGCCGAACATGGCGAATTCTTCGGCGTTCCAGCCGCAGACAATATTAAGGCCGGCCCGCCCGTGACTTGCCTGATCAATGGTGGCCAGGGCCTTGGCCGCAAACACCGGGTGGACCAGCGGGGCGTGAACGGTTGCAAACAGACACATACGCTCTGTCAGCCCGGCCAAAGCGGCAGCCCAGGTCAGGGTTTCGTAGGACAGGCTGCGGGCATTGGTCTCACCGCCGAAGCCCTTCCAGCGGGCGATCGGCAGGAAAAACTCGATGCCCGCCCGGTCGGCCAGCCGCGCCACCGTCACCACATCGTCCCAGCGGGCGGCCCAGCGCTCCGGCACGCGGGTGATGGCCAGGCCGCCGTCAGCATTGGCAGAGAAAATGCCAAGCTTGAACGGGTTGGGGCCAAACATGGGATTGGCCGATCGGTCGGATGAGGTCACAGGAGGGTACTCCAGTTGGGCCGTGGGCTCGCCGCAGGCGCGTGCAGGGGTCGCCGTCAGGCGGACCGAATCTCCGCCATCTGCCGCTCTACCGCCTTGGGGTCGAGAGCCAGACCCGCGGCGACGCCGCCCGCCATATCGCCAGGGTAGACGTCCTCTATGCCGCGCTGCAGGGCATCCACCAGGGCCTCGGCAATCCGTCCGGGCGGCTCTTTGGGAAAGTCCTGACCAGCGGTCATGCGGGTATCCACCGCCCCCGGCATGATCGCCACCACCAGCGTGTTGTGTGGCCGGAGCTCGCCCCGCAGCGACTGGGTCAGCGACAAGCCCGCCGCTTTTGACGCGCAAAGCGAGCCCATGATGTGCAGCGGCATGCGGCTGAGGATGGATTCCATATTGACGATGGCGCCGCCGCCATTGGCCCGGAGCACCGGTGCAAAGGCGCGGCACATGGCCAGGGTGCCGAAATAATTGACTTCCATCTCCTGGCGGGCACCCGCCAGGTCAGGTGCGGTCAGCAACGAGACGTTGTGATTGACTCCGGCATTGTTGATGAGAATGGAGACATCGCGGCATCGGCTGGCCATGGCCGTCACCGCATCATGGTCAGTGACGTCGAGCACCACCGGCTGGACTCGCTCCGGTGCTTCTGCCGCCAGGTCATCCAGCGCGCCAGATGTGCGGCTGGCCGCATAAATCCGAGTAGCCCCGGCCGTTACGGCGGCGCGGACGATCTCACGGCCAATGCCGCGATTGGCTCCGCTGACGAACAGTGTTGCGCCGCTGACGGGCCGCGCCCCGAGCGTGTTGCCACCGGTGGCGAACAGGCTCTGGGCCTGTTTGGCGCCCATCATCATGAGGGCGCCGTCGCCGCCGATGGAGACGAAACGAGCCCCCTGGCGGCGACGCTCTATGGCAAAGGAGGCGTAAGCGCAGAAGACGCCGCCGGGGACGCCGGCACGGCTGCAGGCATCCAGTACGCGGGCCACCGCCACGTCCGTTTCGGGCGCCGGGTCCGGCGCACCGGTATAGGCAACGCCGAGATCGCCGGTACCAACGAACACCATGTCGAGGCCGGGTGTGCGGGCGATGGCTTCGGCGCTGTCCACGGCCGCGGGCGTCTCGATCATGACGGCAATCATCAGATCGCGATTGGCCCGCGCCAGATAGGGCTTGATGGCGAGGGTGGTGCGAATGCCGCCGACCGAGCGATGGCCCTGCGGTGCGAAGCGGGCGGCGGCGACGGCGCGCGCCGCCTCTTCCGGCGTGTTGACCATGGGAACGATAACGCCCTCGGCCCCCATGTCCAGAGCTTCACAGATTGCGGTGTCGGTGTTTTCCGCGACGCGGACAATTGGCGTGGTACGGTCGCGCACGGTGGCAATGGCGTCAAACAGGCTCTGGCGCGGCCACAGGCCATGCTGAACGTCGAAGACGATGGCATCGGGCCGTGCTTCGGCAACCATGTCGGCAATGGCCGTCGAGCCGCTCTGCAGCCAGATGCTGCCGATGCATTCGCCGGCCCGCATGCGCGCCGCTATGGTGGTGGTCATGGTCTGTGTCCCTTGCCCCTGCCCGTGTCGGGGTCTCAGTCTGCCCCGCCGGCATCTTGGCGGCAGCACGGCAAAAGGAAAACAGGGGCCGACTCCCGACTGCGCGCGCATACGACCGATTGACAGGCCACGTATCATCGCTAGCGTGTGGTCATGCGACGCACATTGCCTGTCTGCCTGCTGGTCACGGTGCTGGTCGCCGCCTGCGCCCCGTTCAAGGCATATGACGGCCCCTTGCGGTCCGATGGCGAGGTAGCGATCCTTCGCACCGTCGCCGGCGAGCGTGGGGCCAGGGTGTCTTTTGAGCGGTTGGACGGCGAACGCCTGTGGCCCGGGCGGGAGGCCATGGCCGTCCTGCCCGGTGAACACGCCGTGGTTGTGCTGTTCGCGGAAGAGGGCCGCCCGTCCACCGGTCTTATGCGGCATCTTGGCGACCTGACCGATGCCTTCGACGGGCCCTTTGACGGCTGCGCCCGTGTGGTTGCGATTTTTGAGGCGGGCCATGCCTATCGCTTTGCGGTCAGTGACGAGCACGGCCTGAGCGTGGTCCGCACGGACGATGGGACGGTTGTGGCGACCACCGCGTTGCTGGTCTCACCAGCGCTACATCGCTGCCCGCAGTTTTAGTCCGGCCAGTCCGCGGCGAGTCGGGATTCGTTGACAGGTGCGGCCTGGCGACCGACCCTCGCGGCCAAACCGACAGGCAAGGGGAGCCGGCATGTCCGAGATCATCGTCACCGCCGCCGACGGCGGCACATTCAAGGCCTACTTTGCCACACCCGAAGGCGGCAGCGGACCCGGGCTGGTCCTGTTGCAGGAAATCTTCGGCATCAATGCCAACATGCGCCATGTTGCCGACCGCTTCGCCGAAGAGGGCTATGTGGTGGCTGTGCCGGACCTGTTCTGGCGGCAGGAGCCGGGTGTCTCGCTGAGCTATTCGCAAGCTGACTTTGAGCGCGCCATGGCTCTGGGCCGGGGACTCGATACGGACCTGGCGATTGTCGACGTGGCGGCGACCATCAGCGCTTTGCGGCAGCGTCCGGAATGCACAGGTGCTGTAGGCGCGGTCGGCTATTGTCTGGGCGGTCGGCTGGCGGTGTTGACCGCCGCGCGGACCGACGTGGCGGCAGCAGTCGCCTATTACGGTGTCGGCATCGAGCGCCACACCGAGGATCTGGCCAAGGTTTCGTGCCCCATGGTGCTGCATTTTGGCGAGACCGACAGCCATGCGCCGCCGGAGGCCGTGGCCGCTATTCAGCAGGCGTTTGGCGGCCGGGACGATGTGTCAGTGTACGTCTATCCTGGCGCCGGTCATGGCTTTTCCGCGGAAGGCCGGCCGGCCTATGACAAGCCAGCCGCATGGATGGCGCATTCACGCACCATGGCGTTGCTGCGCCGTTGTCTTGGCCCGCAATACGACCTGAGCGCCCTGTGGGACGAGCACACCGCCATGGAGTTCGCCACGCGGGACGCCGAGGCCACCATGCAGACCATGGTCAGCGCGCCCTATGTCAACCACATCCCGACCATGACCGGCGGCGTCGGCCATGACGAACTGCTGCGATTCTACAAACATCATTTCATTCCGAAAACGCCGCAGGACACCCGGCTGGTGCCGATCTCGCGGACCATCGGTCCCGACCGGCTGGTGGATGAAATGCTGTTCTGCTTCACCCACGATATGGAAATCGACTGGATGCTGCCCGGTGTTGCGCCGACCGGGAAGTATGTGGAAATCCCGCTGGTGGCGATCGTCAATTTCCGCGGGCCCAAGCTCTACCACGAGCATATCTATTGGGATCAGGCTTCGGTCCTGGTGCAGATCGGCGTCCTTGATCCCGCCGGCCTGCCGATCGCCGGCGTTGCCACGGCAAAAAAGCTGGTGGACGAATCCCTGCCGTCCAACGGCCTCATGGCACGGTGGAAAGAAAGCGCCGGGCGCTAATTTCAGCACCGGATACGTCATAAGGGTCACGGGTATACGGATCACTGGCATGCGGATCACAGGTGTGGAAACGCGTATCGTCGATGCCGGCATGCGCAACTGGGTTTTTGTCAAAGTCCTGACCGACCAGCCCGGCCTGCACGGCTGGGGTGAGGCCACTCTGGAGTGGAAGACGCGCGCCGTCGCTGCCTGTGTGGACGATCTGACGCCACTGGTCGCCGGGCAGGACCCCCTGGCCATAGAGCATCTGGTCCAGACCATGACCAAGCACGGCTTCTGGCGCCTTGGCGCCATTGGCCTGTCCGCCGTCAGCGGGATCGAGCAGGCGCTGTGGGACATCAAGGGCAAGGCGCTGGGTGTGCCGGTGTGGCAATTGCTGGGCGGCAAGGTACGCGAGCGCGTACGGCTCTACACGCACCTGGCGCTGGGGGATTCCGCGGCGGTCTACGAGGCGCCGGACGTGGGTCGCCTGAAGGCCCATGCGGACGATATCGTGGCGGCCGGTTATTCCGCGTTCAAGGTCTTGCTGGTGCCGCCGACCCACTACCGTGCCGCCCTGCCGGACGTGCGCCAGACCGGCATGCTGATGGATGCGCTGCGCGATCACGTGGGCGACGGCGTGGACATCATGGTGGATCTACACGGCCGCCCGCCTTCGGTTGCTGTGGCGCGCGCTTATGTGGAGGCCCTGACGCCAGGCCGGCCGCTGTTCGTCGAAGAAGTGCTGCCGCCAGGACACGAGATCGCCATGCGCGACGTGGCGGTGGCCAGCAAAGTGCCGCTGGCGACAGGCGAGCGGCTTTATGCCCGGCCCGATTGGCTGGCGCTCTTTGCTCACCGGTCGGTGGACATCGTGCAACCGGACCTGAGCCACTGCGGCGGCTTGTGGGAAGCGCGCAAGATCGCCGCCATGGCGGAAAGCCACCTGATGGGTGTGGCGCCGCACAACCCTAACGGGCCAGTGGCAGGGGCGGCGGCGCTGCATTTCGACATTGCCACTCCCAACAGTGTGATCCAGGAGACCATGCTGCGCAGCGTCCCGTGGTATGACGAGGTGGTAAGGTCCACTCTCGTTGTGCAGGACGGACACTGGCTGGCCCCTGATGCACCTGGACTGGGAATCGAGATTGATGAAAGCGCCGCGGCGCGCCATCCCATGGGGGCGGAGCCTATGCTGGCCCGCAGCGCGGTTGCGGCCGACGGCACGGTTCTCGACTGGTAAAGCGCGGCGTTGGTCTGTGAGGGCAGTTGGCGGGCTGAGCCTGCTGGCCCTTTTTCTGGTCGCCGGGGTTATCCCGGCCCTGGCGCAGACTATCGGCGGTGCGGGTGCGCCACCGGTGGCCGCCGAGCAATGGCAACTGACCCGGGCCTATGGTCTGGCCGCCTATGGCGGCGGTGACTATGTGCTGGCTGCCGACCAGCTTGAGCGCGCGCTGCGTTTTGCCAAGACTTATGGCTCGCATGATTTCCGTCGACCGATCAGCCTGGTCAGCCTGGCCGAGGTTTATCGCGCCGACGGTCGGTTTGCCGAAGCGGAGCCTATGCTGGTGCGGGCGCTGGACCTGTGGTCGGTGATCATGGCCGGCGACCACCCGACGATGATTCCGGCGCTGCAGGTCTATGCCCGGCTGTTGCGGCAAACGGGACGGCCCGACGAGGCGGCGGCGTTGGCGGCGCGTGAGGCGGAAATTCGCCGGACGCTGGATAGTGTCGCTGACGGCGGCTGAGGCGGGTGCGGCCTGTATCTGTTGCCGGGATGGTCTAGTCTGGCCCGAAATATCACCAGACGGGCAGGCGAGAGATGAGCATACGCGCGGGCATTCTGGGCATGGGATGGTGGGGCCGGACTCTGGTCGACAGCGTTCAGGGCGAGGGCGTTGACCCATCCGACGCCATCCGGTTTGTCGCCGGTACGACACGGACTCCGGCCACGGCAGCCGAGTGGGCCACCGCCCGCGCCATCGCCATGGAAGACAGCCTCGATTCTCTTCTGGCGCGGGATGATCTGGACGCGGTGGTGATTGCCACACCCCATTCCCAGCACGAGGCGCAGATCATTGCCGCCGCGGCCGCCGGCCGCCACGTGTTCTGCGAGAAACCACTGGCCCTTGATGGCGCCGCCGCCCAGACGGCGACGGACGCCTGCCGCAAGGCCGGCGTGGTTCTGGCGGTCGGCTTCAATCGCCGGTTTCTGCCGGCGTTTGAACGTCTGGTTGATATTGTCACCGATGGCGATCTTGGCGATATCCTGCACGTGGAGGCCAATTTCTGCGGTCCCATGGGCTTTCGCACGGGCGAGCGGGGCTGGCGCGGCGAGCCTGCGGAAAGCCCGACCGGTGGCATGACCGGCCTCGGCGTACACTGCCTTGATGCCATGATCGCATTGTGCGGGCCGGTGGCAGGCGTGCGCGCTCTTTCCCTGCGCCAGGCGGTGGCCGGCGACGTGGACGACACCACATCGGTTCAACTACGTTTCGTCGGTGGTCAGACGGGCCACCTGGCCACCGTGACGGCGACCGGCATGTTGTACCGTGTGCAGGTTTTCGGTACCGGCGGCTGGGCCGAGATGCGCGGCGTCGGCGCCGCGCCCCAAGCGTTGGAGGTGGTGCGACTGGAGTACCCACCGCGAACCGAGCGGTTTGAGCCGGTCAGCCTGGAGCGGGCGGAGCTGGAGTGCTTTGCCGAGGCGGTGCGCGATGGCGTTCCGTTCCGGGTGCCGACTGGCGATGCGGTGCATGGCGCGGCAGTGCTGTCGGCCATCGGCCGGGCCGCCGGTTCGGACCGCGAAGTCAGGCTGGATTAACCGGGCAGACGTTCACCGGCGCGGTCGCGGTGAACGGCAGCCTGTCACCAAGGCAATGAGGGAAGAGAGCGGTTCCATGAAACTGGTTCGATTTGGCAAGTCCGGTCAGGAAAAGCCTGGCATGGTGGATGGCGCCGGCGTCATTCGGGATCTCTCGGCGGTGGTCGATGACATCACCGGCGCCGTGCTGGCGACTGACTCCCTGAAACGGCTGGCGGGCATTGATCCGGCGACCTTGCCAGAGGTTGCGGCGGGCACTCGGCTTGGCGCGCCCCTGGCCGGTATTGGCAAGATAGTCGCAATTGGACTGAACTACTCCGACCACGCGGCGGAAACCGGCCAGGCACCGCCGCCCGAACCGATCGTATTCTACAAGCCCCTGACCTCACTCAACGGTCCCAACGACGATGTAGTGATTCCGCGGGGCGCAACACACGTGGACTGGGAGGTAGAGCTGGGCGTCGTCATCGGCCGCCGCGCCAGCTATGTTCCGGAGTCAAGCGCGCTGTCCCATGTGGCCGGCTATGTGCTGGCCAACGACGTATCGGAACGCAAATGGCAGGGCGCTCCCGGTGGCCAGTGGACCAAGGGAAAGAGCCCGGACACCTTCTGTCCGCTGGGCCCATGGCTGGTCACCGCCGACGAAGTGGTGGACCCGCAGGCGCTGGACATGTGGCTCGATGTCAATGGTGAGAAAAGACAGCGCGGTAGTACCGGCACCATGATCTTTACCGTTGCCCAACTGATCGCCGATGTAAGCCGGTACATGACCCTGCTGCCGGGCGATGTCATGATTACCGGAACGCCGCCGGGAGTGGCGTTGGGTATGAAGCCGCCGGTCTTTCTGAAACCAGGCGACGAGATGCGGCTCGGCATCACCGGCCTCGGCGAACAGCGTCAGCGCCTGGTGGCGGCCGAGGGCGGCGGCGCCTGACGCTATGACATCAGTCGCGGTCATTGGCGGCGGTGCATGGGGAACAGCCCTGGCCCTTGTTGCCGCGGGCAATGGCTGTGCGACCACTCTGTGGGTGCGCGATCCGGCAACGGCGCGCCATCTGACGGGCGTGCGGGAAAACCCCCGCCTGCCTGGTGTGGCGCTGCCCGCGGCGCTGCGGATTACGGCTGAGCTGGAAAGGGTCAGGGACGCTGCAGTCTGGGTGCTGGCGGTACCGGCCCAGGCGCTCGGCGCAGTCTGCCAGCAACTGGCGCGGCTGGCAGCGGCGCCACGGCCGCTGGTCATTGCGGCTAAAGGGATCGAGGTTTCGAGCGGCCGACTGATGAGCCAGTTGGCCGGCGCCGCACTTGGCGGATTCCCTCTTGCCATCCTGTCCGGGCCGACCTTCGCCGACGAGGTGGCGGCCGGTAAACCGACCGCCGTCAGCGTTGCCGTAGACCGCCAGGACGTGGCGACGGCGGACATCGTAACCGCCGCTTTCGGCACCGCGGTCTTCCGGCCCTATGTTTCTTTCGATCCCGTCGGGGTCCAGGTCGGTGGCGCCGTCAAGAACATCGTCGCCATCGCCTGCGGCATCAGCCAGGGCCGTGGCCTCGGCGAAAATGCCCGGGCGGCCATCATTACACGCGGCCTGTCGGAGGCCAGCCGCCTCGCCGTGGCGCTGGGCGGGCGGGCGGATACATTGCTTGGTCTGGCCGGGGTCGGCGATCTGAGCCTGACCTGCACCAGCCTGCGCTCACGCAATATGGCGCTGGGCCAGGCGCTGGGTGAAGGCGGGACGTTGCGGGAGGTGCTGCGGACGTCACGCGGCGTCGTGGAGGGCGTGGAGAGCGCCCGCGCCGTGGTGGTGCTGGCGGATCGGCTGGGTGTGGATATGCCGATCTGTCAGGCGGTGTGCGCCATTCTGCATGACACGGCGGATATAGACGCGACCATTCGGAACCTTCTGATGCGCCCGTTCACGGCAGAAAGCGATGCGCACCGACCGTCCGCCGGGGCGCCCGGGGCGGGCCTGTCCGTGCTACCACCTGCCCGGTGACCGGCCCGGCGACGTGCCCGGCGACCTGATTGACAGCTTCCGGTACCGGGCCCTTAATACGGCCCTTCGCCTGCGGCTCAGGCCAACGGCGTTCGGGAACAGGCCCGCCGATTTGTCGTGTGGGTGTACCGATCCGGCGAATGACTCCTGCGAGCACTCGTCGGTAACGCCATCGCCAGGCAGCCGGGTTCCGGCTGTCGCCGGCGGACGGGGGCCCGGCCGGTCGTGCGATGGTTAGGGCGGAGCGTTGGGGGACGCTCCGCCCTTCTTCGTTTTGGCGTGGGCATGATGCGGCGTAGCGCCGCAAATACATGAGAACGCAATGAACGGTCCTGTCACAACATTCCTCAGATGGTGGTGGCGAACCCTGTGGGAGACCTTGCCGCCATCATGGCGCAGGGCCCAGGCCGTGCCTGGCCAGGCGGTCGTTTTTGACCGGGATAGCGATGGACTGCACGTCAGCCGTTACCGGCGCGGCTGGATGAGCGCCCTCGGCCGGGTAGCGCTGAGTGATCCAGGAGCCGATGCGCCGGACGCGCTGGCACAGGAGGAGTGGCGCGCTCTGCTGGACCGCTATCCGGCGATTGCGAAGCTCCCCATCATCGTAAGGCTGGCGGTGGCGGATACGGCGCGGCTGCGTGTGCGCACGGCGCGGCGGGACTATGTGCGTGATCGACAGGCGACAATGGCCGCGATCATTCGCCAGCGTCTGGACGACGGCGCGGCTGAGCGACCGTGGGTGGCCACAGACCGTAGCGCCCTGACAGCAGGCCAGGAGGTGGACCTGGACGTCCATGTGGCGCACCGCCAGTCCATGGACGCCGCGGTAGGCCTGGTGTCCCGGCTGACGCAATGGACGCTGGCCCGCCCTCTGGTGGTGACGCCCGCCGGCACTGATGCGGCGCGGTGGCGAGACCTGGCGTTGCTGACCCAGGGTCCGGCGTTGCCGCGTGACGGTGCGAGCCGCTTTGTCGGACCAGCCCTGGCCGGCGTGCTGATTCTGGCGATCGCCGCCGGTGTCAGCCCTCTCATTCGTCAGCAGGCGCGCATCAGTCACCTGGAGCAGGCGGTTGCCGCAGAGCAACAGGCGGCGGGCGATGCGGCGGTGATCGAAGCGCGACTCAACACGGTCATGACTTCGTGGTCCGCGCTGGTCGAACGGCGGCGCACCCGACCGTACATGGTGTCGGTGCTGGACGCTGTAAGCCGACGACTGCCGAATGACACGTCACTGGTTCAGTTCTATGTTTCAGAGCGGTCGGCAACTCTCGGTGGGTCATCAGGATCGCCGGATGATCTGGCGGACATGCTGGCGGCCGATCCGCTGTTCTCTTCGGCTCGCCATCGTTTCGCGCCGACCTTTGATCCGACGACGCGCCGCCACCATGTGCAACTGACGATCGGTCTGGCCGGGTTCGAGCGATGAGCGTATCGGAAGACCATCATCAGGCAAGAACGGAACGCCGGCGCAATCGCCTGGTGGCCTGGTCCCTGCTGGCTTTAACCACCCTCGTGATTTGGGGCTTTGTCGTGCAGCCGGTGTTGAGCGCGATTGTTGCCGGCGAGCGCACCATCGCCGGGCTTGAGTCGCAACTTGACCGGGCGCGCCGCCAGGCGGCGCAAATGCCCGGGCTGGATGCACGGTTGGCGGAGGTTTTCGCCAGCCCGCAGCGGCGCGCCCTCTACCTCTTTGCGGCCGATGAAACAGAGGCGCAGGCGCTGCTGCGCCAGATGGTCGGTTCGGTGCTGGACGATGCGGGGCTGGAGGTAGTGTCGGTCGATGCATTGGCCACGGCCCGCGGACTGGGTGGCCTGGATGAGACAACGGTGCGTGTTCGGCTACGCGGCGGGCTGGCCGGGATTCAACAGGCCCTGTATCGCCTGGAAGAGGCGCGACCTCTGCTGATTCTAACCAACATGAATATCCGGTCGCGCACCCGGCGGGCCGGCGATGCGCCGCCGCTGGAGGTGGAGATGGATGTCAGCGGGTTCAGGCCGCCATGACGCCGGCCCGACTGACTCTCGCGGTGGCCCTGCTCGCGGCGGTCGGCCTGATGGTGCTGATCCTGGACGGGTGGTTGGATTCATCCATTTCTGGCCGGGATTCCGGTATTTCTGACCGCAGCGTGGTTGCACCGGAGGCCGGATGGCCCTCGCCGCCGGAGATCGAACCTCAACCCCCTGCGGCCGAAATTACCGAAACGTTGACACGTCCTGTGTTTAATGAGAGCCGGCAACCGGTTGACGAGATCCGCTAGCCCCAAGGCCGTGTCATCACAACCAGAGCCTAAGCATGAGCATTCTGTTTCATACTGACTGGCCCAATCGCGACCAGTGGCTCGACGGCCTGCGCCGGGCCATGCCCGACGCCCGTATCCGGGTCTGGCCGGACATCGGCGACCCATCGGACATTACCTTTGCGGTCGTCTGGAATCCGCCATCCGGGTTCTTTGCCGATCTGGATAGACTGGCGGGTGTTTGTGTCATGGGTGCCGGCACGGATGCCATTCTGGCCAAGGGCGAGATTCCTGAATCGGTGCCCGTCGCGCGCGTCGTCGATCCGGTGATGTCCAACCGGATGGCGGAATATGTGCTGGCGGCGACGCTTCGCTTTCAGCGGCGGTTCGATGACTACGCCCTTCAGCAGTCACGCCAGGAGTGGCAGCGGCTGCCCCAGAAAGATGCCGGCAGCTTTCACGTAGCGGTTCTGGGCCTTGGCCAGATCGGCCGGCTGGTGGCCGGACGGCTGGCCGCCAATGGCTTTAAGGTCGGGGGGTGGTCGCGCACCGCCCGCGAGATAGAGGGTATCGAGTGTCATACCGGGTCGGACGGGCTGGCGCGCCTCGTCTCGTGGTGCGATCTGCTGGTGAACCTTCTGCCCCTGACAACACAAACCCGCGGCCTGTTGGACCGGGATGTCTTCTGGGCCATGCCGGTTGGCGGCGGCATCGTCAATTGCGCGCGCGGCGCCCATGTGGTGACGGCGGACCTTCTCCAGGCGCTGGACACGGGGCAGCTGTCCTTCGCCATGCTGGATGTGTTCGAAACCGAGCCGCCGGCCGCAGACGATCCCGTATGGAGCCACCCGCGGGTGCACATGACTCCTCACGTTTCCAGCATCACCAATATTGAGACCGCTCTGCCACAGATTGTCGCGGCCTATGATGCGACGCGGGCCGGCCGGCCCATGGCCAACCGTGTGAACCGCAAGCAGGGCTATTGACCGGGCGCTGTCTTGGCAGTCGCCGGCTGGCTTCCTATCATGGGCGATGCGGGCCGGCACCAGCCGGACGTATCTCCTGGACAGAGCTCTGACGAGGACGGCATGGCGCGGATAATGACAGTGGGCGCAGCCCAGATGGGGCCCATTCAGCGCAGCGAGACGCGCGAAGAGGTGGTCGGCCGTATCTGCCGCCTGCTGGAAAGCGCGCACCGTCATGGATGCAACCTGGTGGTCCTGCCGGAACTGGCCCTGACCACCTTTTTCCCTCGCTGGTACATGGAAGACCAGGCGGAAGTGGACACCTGGTTCGAACACCAGATGCCCGGCCCGGCCACGCAGCCCATATTCGATACGGCCAGGAAATATGGCATCGGCTTCTATCTCGGCTATGCCGAGCTGACGGAAGAGGCCGGTCAGGTGCACCGCTACAACACATCTATTCTGGTGGACCATGGCGGCCAGATCGTCGGCAAGTATCGCAAGGTCCATCTGCCGGGCCATGCGGAGTTTGACCCGGACCGCTTCTGGCAGCACCTGGAGAAACGCTATTTCGAAGTGGGTGATCTGGGCTTTCCGGTATGGCGCACCATGGGCGGCATCATGGGCATGGCCATCTGCAACGACCGTCGCTGGCCGGAGACATTCCGGGTGATGGGCCTGCAGGGCGTCGAGATGGTCATGCTTGGCTACAACACGCCGATCGGCAACTCTCAATCGAAAGAGGAAGCTCCCCATACCCGCATGTTCCACAACCATCTGACGATGCAGGCGGGCGCCTATCAGAACAGCACATGGGTGGTTGGCGTCGCCAAGGCCGGGGTGGAAGATGACCACCCGCTGATGGGTGGCACCGTCATTGTCGCGCCGAGTGGCGAGATCGTCGCCCAGGCGCGGACCATGGATGACGAGCTTATCGTCGCCGACTGTGATCTGGATGCGGCTAATTTCGGCAAACGCACTATTTTCAATTTTGCCGCCCACCGCCGACCTGAGCATTATCGTATCATTACGGACCAGGTCGGCGCGGTTGCGCCACCGGAGTGAGGCCTGTCACTTTGTCCCTACCGGAGTTGCATTCATGAGCGAGCAGCGAATCATCGTCATCAATCCCAACTCCAGCGAAACGGTCACATCCGGGATTTCGGCAGCACTTGATGGCTTGCGCCTGTCCGGCGGGCCGGAGATTGAGTGTTTGACACTGGCCGACGGACCACCGGGTATTGAAACCCAGCGCCATGTGGACGGCGTTGTTGATCCGCTGTGCCGATTGATCGCCGCCAACGACAATCGCGCTGCGGCGTTCGTGGTCGCCTGTTTTTCCGATCCTGGTTTGTATTCAGCCCGCGAGGCGACAGCCAAACCCGTCTTTGGTATTGCCGAATCGGGCATCTTCGCCGCGCTGACCCGGGGTGATCGCTTCGGCATCATTTCGATTCTGTCGCGGAGCATTCCACGGCATTTGCGCTATGTCCGTTCGCTCGGGGTCATAGACCGGCTGGCCGCCGATCAGGCCATAGATATCGGCGTCGCCGGTCTGGCGGATGAGGAAAAAACCCTGGGCCGCATGACTGACGTGGGGCGCGATCTGCGTGATCGTCATGGCGCCGGGGTTCTGGTCATGGGCTGCGCCGGCATGGCGCGTTTCCGTCAGCCGCTGGAATCGGCCCTCGGTATTCCGGTTATCGAACCGACGCAGGCGGCGGCCACTCTGGCGCTGGGCGCCGTGTGCCTTGACCAGGCGGTGGCCCAGGCACATCTTCCGGGGGCAGCCAGAGGGAGTTTGACATGAGCGCCGACCTGATTATTCACGGCCATATCGTCCTGCCGGACCGGGTTCTGGAGGACGGCTGGGTCACGGTCCGTGACGGACGCATCGCCGCCATCGGTGCGGGTGACGCACCGGCCGCCAGGGAAAGCCGTGATGCGCGCGGCTCTTATGTTCTGCCGGGCATCGTCGACGGCCAGACTCATTCCGGTAGCAAGGATGGCTATGCCGGTATCGAGATCATCACCCGTTCGGCGGCGGCCGGCGGGGTGACCACCATTGTCGACATGCCCTATGACAATCCCGATCCGCTGGCCAGCCTGGCCGTTCTGAAGAAGAAGGCGGCAGTGGCCGACAAGACCGCCCACATCGACGTGGCCTTCTACGGCACATGCCGCAAGGGCGAAGGTGCGGCCAGGGTCGGCGAGCAGATCGAGGCCGGTGTCGCCGCCTTCAAGTTTTCCAGTTTTGAAACCCATCCCGAGCGCTTCCCTCGCATCCCCAACGATCAGTTGCTGGAGATTCTGGATGAGCTGGCGCGGTCGGGTATACCGGCCGGTCTGCACAACGAAGACCAGGAGATCGTTGCGGCGGCGACCAAACGGTTCAAGAATGCGGGCCAGACCGGGGCTGAAGTCTATGAGCCGTCGCGGCCGGCGGCGGCCGAGATGCTGGCGACCGCCAACTTCATGGAGCTAGGCGCGGCGACCGGCGCACATGTGCACATTGTCCACTTTTCGCTGGCTGAAGGATACGAGCTGGTCGAGGCCTATCGCGACATGGGAACCCGTGCCACGGCGGAAATCTGCTTCCACTATCTCAAATTCACCAACGAAGACATGGTGCGCGAGGGTGCGCGTCTGAAGGTCGGGCCGCCGATCCGTCCGGCACCTGAAAACGAAATGCTGTGGGAGCAGGTGCTGGATGGCAAGGTGGCGTTCGTTACCTCCGACCATGTGGGCTGGACAGCCGAACGCAAGAGCGGGCCAGACATCTTTGCCTGCGGTGCCGGCGTACCGGGTGTAGAGACCCTGATGCCCGGCTTTTTGACCATGGCAGTGGACGAGCGTGGCATGGAGTTGACCGAGGCGGTGCGGCTACTGTCCCTGGCGCCGGCCCGATTCTTTGGCTTGTATCCGCGCAAGGGCGCCATCGAGATTGGCGCCGACGGGGATTTCGCCATTGTCGAACGGACGAACTGGACGTTTGATGAAGCCGGGCTGCATGACGAAGGCAAATGGAGCCCGTTCCACGGCATGGCCCTGGGTTGGAAGCCGGCCGCCACATATTTACGTGGCGAGCTGATCTTTGACGGCAAGGATGTCATCGGCAAGCCGGGTGCGGGTGGCTATCTGCCGCGGGTGACTCCGGCCGAGCCGGACTCGGTATTTCTGTAGGCGGCCAACTAGGCCGCAGGGTCCACTTTGCTGCTATAGGCGTTGACACTGAGGAAGCGGAACGGCGCCTCCAGAACCTGATCCGGCCCATGCGGCGCGGAGGCATCGAAGAACAGAGAATCGCCGACACCCAGATCATAGGTGTCATCGCCGTGCCGCCAGCGGGCGCTTCCGCTCAGCACATAGACCAGCTCCACACCGTCGTGCTGCGAATCAGGCCGGCTCTGCGACTGTTCCGTGCTTTCGATAACATGGGCCTCGATGGCCGGAGTCTGGCTGCTGCGGCTGGTCAGGCTCTGATAGCGGTAGCCAAAGCGGCTGGCCCGGCGTTCCACTTCATCGCCACCGCGATGTGGCACATAGCTCGCTTTCGTCTGGTTGTCATAGCCAGCGAACAGCGTGGACAGCGGAACGGCCAGCGCGCGCGACAGGCTTTGCAGAGTGGTCAGTGATGCAGACGTGGCGCCATTCTCGATCTTTGACAGCATGCCGGCCGACAGCCCGGCAACACGCCCGACCTCGGTCACGGTCATGCCCAGCTCGCGTCGCCGCTGTCGTACCGTATGGCCAATGGACTGGGTCAGGCGCTGGGATTCTGGATCATCGCGGCCACTCCGGCCAGCGGGCGCGGCGTCGTTGGATAGATTGGCGCGTGATCGCGGATTTCCTGAATCGGGAGCCATTCAACTGTCTATGTTGTGTGATGTCACGGAACCGCCCTGTTGGGCCGCCACGTCATACGGGAGTCGCTGGCCTCGTGCAAGACGCACCGTAGCGACGCAGTGTGGCGACATTGCGGGGGATGACGGCAGCAAGGCTATGCCGCCGGCGGGTTCGCTGCATGCTCCACGCGCGGGTAGTACAGGCCCAGCGTTAAGGCCCTGACAACCATAAAAATACTGTAGGCGAGCCACAGACCGTGGTTCCCCATCAGCGGTATCAGAAGCCACACTAATCCGGCAAAAACCGCCGTGGAGAAGACCATGGCGTTGCGCATCTCGGCGGTCCGGGTGGCGCCGATGAAGATTCCGTCCAGTTGAAAACTCCAAACGGAAAGAATGGGCAAGGCAACGGCCCAGGGCAGATAGCGGAGCGCTTCCTTTCGCACGTCCGGCAGGTCCGTCAGCAGGTCGAGCAGCGCCGATCCCGCCACCAGAAACACAACGGAAAAGGCCAGGGCCACCACAACCGCCCAGTGCGTAGAGGCGCGCACGACCCGGCGCAGGCCCGCCCTGTCGCGTGCGCCCAGGCGGTCACCGATCAGGGCTTCTGCCGCATGAGCGAAGCCATCAAGGCCGAAAGCAACAATGCTTTGTAGCAGAAAGATAAGAGCGTTGGCGGCAAGGACGTTGTCACCGAACTCTGCGCTGCGGCCGATAAAGTATGCGGATACGCTGACCAGCAGCAGAGTGCGGATGAGGATGTCACTGTTCATGCGGGCCAGGGCGACGAACCGTCGCAGATCGCTGAGCTGGCGCATGATCCAGCGTCCCCCGGTGGCATGGAGGACGCGGGCGACCAGAGCGAGACCGATAGCCAGCCCCACATATTCCGCCATGACAGTACCCAGCGCCACGCCTTGAACCTGCATGTCAAAGCCGATGACCAGGATGACACTGAGGGCAACGTTCAGGCCGTTGATTGCCACCTGTACCACCAGCGCCGCAATCGGCCGCTGCAAGCCGAGCAACAGACCCAGGATGACGTAGTTGGACAAGGTGGCGGGCGCCCCCCAGATGCGAATGGCATAGTAGAGGCTGGCGCGGCTCTCCACGTCGGCGCTTGCCTGTAGCAGGCGAAAGGCCAGCAGACGCATGGGCTCTTGCAGAGCAAGGACGATGAGAGCCAGGCCCCATGCCAGCAGCATGGCGCGGCCGAAGGTGGCGCGCACCTCGTTGCTGTCGCGTGCCCCCCAGGCCTGCGCCGCCAGGCCGGTGGTGCCCATGCGGAGAAAGCCGAACCCCCAGTAGAGATAGTTGAAAATCACCGCCGCCACCGCAACGGCCCCAAGAAACGATGGATCCGGCAGGTGGCCCATGAGCCCGGCGTCCACCGCGCTCAGCATGGGCACCGACAGGTTGGCCAGGATGACCGGCCATGACAGCCGCCACACCCGGCGGTGCCAGCGACCGTCGGCGGCGGCGGTTTGTTTGCTCACCAAGGCCTCAGGGCCTGGCAGCGGCCACAGAAGGACTAGCGGCCGACGGCATAGGACTGACCGTAGCGTGGCGTAGAGCCGGCTCGCAGCACCGCCCCGTCCCGGCGCACGGCGTTGAGCCGGCCAAGATCCCATGGCCCGACCTGCTCCAGGCGGTGGCCACGCCTGACCAACTCGGTCACGGTGGCGGCAGGCAGCCGGGATTCGGCCAGCAGGACGCCCGGTCGCCCCTGACGCGGATAGAAGGACGAGGGCGCGTGCTCGCTGGTCACCATCGGCGCTTCGATCGACGCCTGAAGGTCGAACCCGTGGTGGATGTGACGCAGGAACAAAGCCAGCGCCCACTGGTCCTGCTGATCGCCACCGGGGCTGCCGAAGGCCAGCCCGGAATCGCCTGTGATGGCCAGCCCGGGGGATAGAGTGGTGCGCGGTCGCCGGCCTGGCGCCAGGGCCGAGGGATGGGCCGCATCCAGATGGAACATCTGCATCCGCGTACCCAGGCAAAAGCCGAGGGCCGGTATTGCCGGGCTGCTTTGCAGCCAGCCGCCGCTGGGCATGGCCGACACCATGTTGCCGGCGCTGTCGATCACGTCCAGGTGCACGGTGTCGCCTGGTTGCTCAGTCGGATGGCGCGGCGTGGCGAGACGGTGGCGGGCCGGCTCACCGACCCCGGCGGCGCCGGTCATGTGGCCGGCGTTGGCAAGGGTCACCAGGTGCGGTGTGCGGCCATCGGGTGTGCCAGGCCGCAGATCGAGAGAAGCCCTGTCGCCGATCAGGCCGCGGCGGCTTTGATTATAGGCTTTGCTCAGCAGCGTGGCCAAAGGCACATCCACATACGCGGGATCGCCATACCAGGCTTCGCGGTCGGCGAAGGCCAGTTTGCCGGCCTCTACCATCAGGTGAATGAAGTCCGGCCCCACCGGGTCGAGGCGGGCCAGATCATCGTCCTGCAGCAAGGCCAGTTGTTGCAGGAATACGGGCCCCTGGCTCCAGGGACCGAGCTTGCTGACCTGCCAGCCGGTATAGTCATAGGTGGCCGGCGACTCCCATGACGGCCGCCAGGCCGCCATGTCTTCGCCGGTCAGCCAGGCCCTATGTGCGCGGCCGGTCGAGTCGATGGCCGTCGTGCTCTGGCAGAAGCGGTCAATCTCTTCAGCGATGAAGCCCTGCCGGACGGTCCTGATGGCCCGGTCGAGCACCGGCTCACGGCCGCCACCGCCGGCTTCCGCCTCTTTCAGCAGGCGCCGAAACGTCGCCGCCAGAGTCGGGTTTTGCCACAGGGTGCCGGCCTGAAGCGGCTTCCCGTGGTCAAGATAGAGCGCCGCCGTAGCCGGCCAGTTGTCGACAATGAAGCCGGCGACAGACTCGGTGACGGCCTGCAGCATGGGAACCACCCCATAACCGCGTTCGGCCAGCGCGATGGCCGGAGACAGGATAGTGGTCAGGGGGAGTGTGCCGTGATCGCGCATCAGGGTCAGCCAGCTTGCCAGAGCCGCCGGCACACAGGCGGCAAGCAGGCCGGTTCCGGGGACCTGGTCGAGACCAAGATCGCTGAACCGGCTGATGTTGGCCGCTGCTGGCGCCACGCCCTGGCCTGACAGCGCGCGCACCGTGCGTCCCGCGGCATCGTACAATAGCAGGGGCGCCTCGCCGCCGGGCCCGTTCTGGTGCGGTTCCACCACCTGCAGGGCGAGTCCGGTCGCCGCTGCGGCATCGAAAGCGTTTCCGCCTTGTTCCAGCATGGCCATGCCGGCGGCCGATGCCTGCCAGTGGGTCGAGGCGACCATCCCGAAAGTGCCGATGAGTTCCGGCCGTGTGGTTGTCATGACAATGTCCTGTGGTGCCGCTGTCCGCCATGCCGCGACCGGGTCGCCGCAGTCCGTACCATGAGCCATTGTCGCGTCGGCCGCCCGAATCTCACAAGGGGCCAGGCGGATGTTGTTGCCGCTTGGGGCCAATATGGGCATGCCGCTATACTTGGCCCGTTGTACGTGACGCGGATTTTCTGGAGACCCGCTGTGGACATCAAGGCCCCCTATTTGCTGTTTCTCGGTGACGCACCGGATGCCCTGTCAGCCAAGACAGCAGCGGGTATTGCATATTGGCGACCGGAAATCTGTGTCGGCCAACTACGCCTGGCCGACTGTCAGACCACTGTTGGCCTCAAAGACATTACGCTGGAAGAGGCCAAGGAGGCGGGCGTCCGCACCATGGTCATCGGCGTTGCCAATCGCGGCGGCGTTATCCCGAAGTCATGGGTTCCGACCATGCTGAAGGCGATGGACCTTGGCTTTGATCTGGCCAGCGGACTGCATACGCGCCTTTCATCCATTGCCGAAGTCGCCGCCAAGGCCCGGGATAAGGGCCGGGCATTGCATGATGCCCGTCATCCCACCCGTGAGTTCGAGGTCGGCACCGGCGAACGTCGCAGCGGGCGGCGGCTCCTGACGGTCGGGACCGATTGCTCCATCGGCAAGATGTATGCCTCTCTCGCCATCGCCAATGGGCTGCGCCAGGCCGGTGCCAACATCGACTTCCGCGCCACTGGCCAGACCGGCATTCTGATCGACGGCCGCGGCGTCAGCGTCGACGCCGTTGTGTCGGACTTCATTTCCGGCGCGGTGGAGTGGCTGGCGCCAGCGAACGATGCAAAACACTGGGATGTCATCGAAGGCCAGGGGTCGCTGTTTCATCCGTCCTACGCCGGTGTCAGCCTGGGCTTGCTGCATGGCGCGCAGCCCGACGCGCTGATCCTGTGTCACGAACCGACGCGGCCGCACATGCGCGGTCTGCCGGGACGCAAGATGCCGGATCTGCGGGCGTGCCTCGATCTCAATGTGCAACTGGCGCGCCTGACCAGCCCGACGCCGGTTCTGGCGGGCATCTGCGTCAATACCTCGCACATGCACCAGCCGGAAGGGGCGGACTATTGCCGGCGCCTGGCCGAGGAGTTCGGCGTGCCGGCCGTGGACCCGGTGCGCGACTCCGTGGCACCGCTGATTGATCATCTGCAGAAGGCCGTGGCGGCCTGAGTCGCGGCCTGTGCTATCCCTGACCATCCGCGTCGAGACCTTCCCGCTGCGCGGCACCTTTACCATTTCGCGCGGCAGCCGGACGGAAATAACCGTTGTTTCCGTTGCCCTTACGGATGAACAAGGCGCCACCGGGCAGGGCGAATGCTGCCCCTATGCCCGCTATGGCCAGACGGTGGACAGTGTTGTGGCGGAGCTGGAGGCGGCGAAGCCCTTGCTGGCGGACGGCCTGACCCGCGATGGGCTGCAGACGGCGCTGTCCGCCAACGCCGCGCGCAATGCCCTCGATTGCGCCTTCTGGGACCTGGCGGCGAAACAGTCCGGCGAGCCGGTCTGGCGGCTGGCCGGCCTGGCGCCGCCGCAGCCGGTAGCCAGCGCCTATACGCTCAGCCTGGACGCGCCGGAGGCGATGGCGGCGGCGGCGCGCGAGAAGGCTGGCTGGCCGCTGCTGAAACTGAAACTGGCCGGACCCGACGATCTGGCCCGCGTCCGCGCGGTGCGTCAGGCGGCGCCACAGGCGCGACTGATCGTTGATGCCAATGAAGGCTGGTCAGTCGATGACTATTTTGCCCTGGAGCCGGAGCTGGCCGACCTCGGCGTCGAGATGGTGGAGCAGCCGCTGCACGCGGACAAGGACGGGCCGCTGGCCGGGCGCCCGCATCGCATTGCGGTGTGTGCGGATGAGGCGTGTCACGACCGGACCAGCCTCGACCATTTGGGCGGTCGTTATGAGATGGTCAATATCAAGCTCGACAAGACGGGTGGGTTGACCGAGGCGCTGGCTTTGAGGGAAGAGGCGCGCCGTCGTGGTTTTCGCGTCATGGTGGGCTGCATGATGGCGACATCGCTGGCCATGGCGCCGGCCCATCTGGTCGCGCAGGGCGCCGACATCGCGGACTTGGACGCGCCCCTGTGGTTGCGTCGCGACCGCACCCCGCCACTGGCATTCCACGGCGCCACCGCCGCGCCGCCCGATCCCGGGCTATGGGGGTGAACGCGACAGCCGGATCAATCTTCCGCCAGGGCTGCCAGACGGGCCTGGCGCCGCAGTTCCGCGGCGCGACGCTGTTCCAACGGCCAGGCCCGCAGGACCTTTTGTCGGTAGGCCCGGTGAAAGCTGCGGGTTGAGGAGTGATAATTGCCAACGGCCTGGGCCCAGCCCCGGGTGGCCGCATACTGGCGCGCCAGATAGTCAGCGCCGTAGGCGACATTGGCGGCAGGAGAGAAGGCCTCTTCCAGGGTGGCAAAGGCGTGTGGATGGGCTGCCAGATTGATCTGCATGCAGCCGACATCAATGTTGCGCACACCCTCGGCCTGCAGCGTCCGGACCCAGGCTATGGCTTCGTCCCGGGAGTCAAAGAAGCGTCCGTTGCGGCCGACCGAGGCCGCCGTCACCGTCCATGGCCATGGCCGGACGGGCTGGCCACTGGCCTGCCATCGCCCCGATTCGACAACGCCTATGGCGCTCAACAGTTGAGACGGTATGCCCCGGGTCCGTTCTGCCTCAGTGATGAAATGGTCACAAATGGCCGGATCGGCCGCCGGTGGCGCCCCGGACCCGCTGGCCTTGGCGAGGGAGCCGGACGGTCCTGGCGCCAGGATGGCGGCCGCCAGCAGCAAGACGGGCACCAGCAGAGTGAAGCGGGTATAGCGATGGCGGTGCATGGGCGGGACCATGCAGGAATCATGCCAGGCAGTCCGCTACCGGGATGGGCGTCGGTCCGGTTCTGTACTCAGGCCTTTCGGCCGCAGGCCTCAGGCGTCTGCCTCAGGGTCCAGGGCGCGCTGCATGATGATGGTATCAACCCAGCGGCCATGCTTGAAACCGACGGACTGAAGATTGCCCACCATGGTAAAGCCGAGCCGCCGGTGCATGGTGACAGAAGCCTCGTTGGCGCTGTCGCCGATAATGGCCACCATCTGGCGCATACCGCTGCGGGCGCAGGACTGAATGAGGCGGCCGAGCAGGGCCCGGCCGATTCCCTTACCGGCAAACCCCGGCGCCACATAAACGGAATCTTCTACCGTATGGCGATAGGCCGAGCGGGCGCGGTAGGTGCCGGCATAGGCGAAACCGCGAACGGCGCCGTCCTGCCAGGCGACCAGATAGGGCAGGCCCAACGCCAATACAGCGGCGCGGCGGGTGGCGATTTCATCAAGGGTTGGCGGCACTTCTTCCAGTGAGGCGACGCCATTGAGGACGTGCGCCGCATAAATCGCCTGGACGGCGGCGAGGTCAGCGGGCTCTGCATCACGCACGTCGATGGTCCTCGGGGGCGGGTTCTGGTCATTGTCCATGGTTTACTCCGCCGCCAGGAGCGGTGTGGCAAACCGGCCTGAGGCCAGGCGCGGCGCCAGGGCGGCAACGGCGTGCATCAGACCGGTCATGTCGGCCGTCAGGGTGGCCAGCGCCGGCCGTGGCCGCAGAGTTGCCTCATCCATGTAGAGCGCGCGATTGATCTCTATCTGCAGGGCATGAACACCGGTTGCCGGCTGGCCGTGCCGGGCCGTGATATGGCCGCCGGCATAGGGTTGATTGTGTGCCACCCGATAGCCGCGGTTTTCGAAATAGTCCCCGACCAGGGCGGCCAGCGCCGGGTCGCAACTGCGGCCGTAGCGGGTGCCCAGGACGATGTCGGCGCCGGATCCTGTGGGCGGCCACAAGCCAGCCTGCCGTGATCTGCCGCCGCGCAGGGCGCCGGTGCCCGGACGTGTCCGCCCGCCGGCGGCTGCCGCGCGGCGCTGCGATGGCATGGAATGGCAATCCAGGACGACGCACTGGCCGAAACTGTCGCGCGTGCGATGAATCAGACGGCCAAGCGCGCGATGATAGGGATAGTAGTAGCTGGTTATGCGATCCATGATCTCGGCAAGTCCGAGCTTTCTTTTGTAGATTTCCATGCCATCGCCGGCACACCGGGCAATAGTCCCCAACCCGGCGGCAACCCGTGCCGAACGCACATTGACCGAGCCTGGCAGGACGTCCGCGAACATGGCGGGGTCAAGCTCGAAAGGTTCACGGTTCAGGTCAATAAAGGCACGGGCAAGACGTGCCGCCAGCAGGGGAAGTCCAAGCGACGGGGCCGCCGCCACCATGATGTCCACATAGGCGTCTTCTGACCGGCGCAGATCAGCCAGGGAAAGGCGGCTGGCCGCAAGAAAGCACGCCGGGTACAGGCGGCCGCTGTGCGGCGAGGATATGACCAGGGGCGCCGTCTGGACATTCGGCAAACGGAGGTCCGGTGCGGTCAAACCGGGTTCCAGGGGGGCTACAACGGGCTGCATGGTGACTGTTTAGAATACGAGCCGCCCACTGTCATCCGACAGGCCCGGGGCGGCCGGCCCGGTTAGGCTTTGTTAAGGCCCCTGATAGAGAGTCTTGGACGGATGGGGCGTCCCAGGCGAATCGCCGTATGGCCATGGATTTGTGGCGATTACGGGCTATTTGACGGGCGATAGGCGCCCCCGGTACTGAACAGACAGCGGCTGGTAGGAAGGTTGATCTGGATGGCGCGGATTCTGCTGGCCGAGGATGATGACGACATGCGTGGCTTCCTGACGCGCGCCCTGTCCCGCGCCGGTCATGAAGTGCGTCCGTGCGCCGATGGACTCGAAGCTCTCTCTGCGGCCGAACGCAGCGCCTTCGATCTGCTGGTCGCTGATGTGGTCATGCCTGGGATGGACGGCATGGAGCTGGCGCGTCATGCGGTTGGTCATATCCCGGACCTGAAAGTTGTGTTCATCACCGGATTTGCCGCCGTTGCCCTGCGAGCCCGCCGCCTTAACCTGCCAGGCAGCACGGTTCTCTCGAAGCCATTCCACCTGCGCAAGCTGGTGTCACATGTGGAGCGTCTGCTGGCGGCCTGATCCGGCGGAGCGACCTTTGGGCCCGGCCTGCATCCGGACGCCCCCCAGTCGGGCCGGGCTTGCGAGGCAGCGCGGGAAGCATGTAAAGGATTGGTCCCGGTCGGCGCCTGATGGCGGATGAACCGGGCAGACGGGCGCGTAGCTCAGCGGGAGAGCACTACGTTGACATCGTAGGGGTCGCTGGTTCAATCCCAGCCGCGCCCACCACTTCGCCCTAAGACAGTGGCGAGACTTCGTCCAAACACAGTGGCGGACTACACCGCCTGCTTCATGGGTTGTAGTGGGGCGGCTTCGCCGGCCAGTGTACGCAGGGCAGGCAGGTCAAGCAGGGTTACGGTTTTTGTGCCGTCCAGCGTCAGCATGCGGTTTTCCGCAAGCCAGGCGAAAGCGCGGCTTACGGTCTCTGGCGTCAGTCCCAGATAGTCCGCGATATCACTGCGCTTCATAGGCAGGATAATGGCGCTTGTCGGCCCCTGACGCTGGGCCCGATGATGCAGGTGGGTCAGAAATGTCGCCAGCTTTTCACGGGCCGATTTGCGGCCCAGCAAAAGCATGCGGTCCTGCGCGGTGCTGACTTCATCACAGCTCAGTTCCAGAACAGATGTCTGGACGTCCGGATGGGCCTTAAGCAACCGGCGGAACGGCTCGCGGCGAAACGAGCATAACGTGGCTTCGCTGACCGCTTCGGCGGTGACTGGCCATGCTGGCAGAAACAGGGACCAGCCAAGAAAATCACCGGGATAGATGAAGCCGGTGATCTGGCTGCGGCCGTCCAGCATGTCCTTGTGAATCTTGAGAACGCCGGCCACCAGATTGAACACATGGTCGACCGTATCCCCTTCCTGCACCAGGAGTTCACCAGGCCGCACCGTACGCCTCGTCATGATCCCACAAAGCTGAGAGGAGAACGCGGGGTCAGTATGGCCGCAAAAGACGAGGTCCCGCACAGGGCAGGTCTGGCACAGGCGAGAGAGGAGGAGTTCCGGGTCTTGCGCCATCAGGCTCCCTGCGATCGGGGGTGAAGGGCCACGGCAAGCGGCTATGCCCTGTCAGCCCCATCTTGCGGGACGGGCCCTGCCCGGTGCAAGGCGCAGCACAAAAGCGGCCGGCGGCCGCGGCCGGTGTATGGGTGGACGGTCAGAAGCCCATTGCGGCCGGTCAGCGGTCGGCGCGGCATGAGGCGGCGCCCAGGCTCCGGCACTGGCGGGCATGGCGCATGGCAGCGTGGATCGCCACTACGGCGTGCAGATGCCCCGTTGCGCAGCCAGCCAGAGGGCCTCTCCTTTGTCCGGTCGCTGGCGTAGCCGCGCCAGCGTCGGCAGAACACCGGCAGCGCACGGTCGCTGTGTGCGTGCCAGCCGGCGGATTTGCCGCCACAGGTCGCTGGCCTCCGGTTGCCGTAGCGCGCGCTCGCCGGGCCGCATGACGGCCGCAGGTGGCGGCCCGTCATAGAAGAGGGAGAGCCGATACCAGGCCAGAAGGCCGCACTTGGCGGCGGCGGGCGATGGCGGCGTGGGACGGACCGAAGAGTGTGCCGGTGGCATCGGCTTTGCCTGGATATGATTGTTGAGTCGGGGCCGGCCGTCTCTGGCTGGCCCGGGAGACGCCAAGACGGCGCCGATGCGGGGGAGGCATCGGCGCCGCTCGCCGGCGAGGAACCCGCGATCATAGCTCGGGAGGAAGCCGACCGTCGGGTCATCGGATCCTGGCCGCCGCTGGCCCCGCCCGGATGCGCTGTGCAGCGTCCGGGGGCCGGCACGAACGGTCGAGATCCGTAAACCGAATATATACAAAATGGGGTATCTAAACAACCCATAATGAACAGAAACCTGGCGGACCGGTCAGGCGTGTTCTGCCGCGCCAACGATGCGGTGCAAATTACGGACCCGTTGCCGCGTCAAGTGGATCTCCTGCGGCGGGTTGAACTGCTCCAGGACCACATTCCGATCGTCGCCACGGACGAACCGTTTAACCAGGCCTTCGCCGTCGTCCAGCTCAACCACCACATAGCAGCCACGCGCCAGCGGCCGGTTGGGGTTTACGAAGACCATTTCGCCGGGCTCGTAGCGCGGCGCCATGGAATCGCCAACCACATAGACTGCATAGGCGGCGGCAACTCCAATCAGGATACCGGGGCGGCGGATATATTCAAACGGCTGACCGTTGTCGAAGAACATGCCGCCGGAACCGCCCTTGGCCGCGCCCAGCACAGGCAGATCGGCAACATCAGCGAAGCCGCTGTGGGCTGGCGGCTGGCCGGTCAGAAAGGCGCGTTGCGTTTCCATCAGGCCGGTGGCCGGGCCCGGCGCAGGGTGGGGCCGGGCAGGGGCATCATAAACGCCGTCCTGCGGCAGGAAGCCGCCGCCCATGATGTCGGCCGGCGCACAGCCGAGTACCGCCGCCAGACGAATCATCCACTCCTGGGTCAGTCGTCGTTCGCCGCGCTCCAGCTTGACGATCTGCGAGGCGCTGGTGCCCACCTGATCGGCAAGCTGCGCCGCGGTCATACCACCGGACTGTCGGAGTTCCTTAATTCGGTTCTGCATCGTGTGACCATTTCCGTGATGCGCATTGTATTGCACAAAATGGGTAATAGAATATTGTGCTCGAAAGACGATCAAGGTTATCGTTGCCTGGCCGTAAATTCAAGTAAATCCTTACAAACCGGAGGGCTGGTGCCGATGCGTAGTGGACACTTTACGCCAGGAGTTTCCCAATCTGGCAAAAGAAAAACCCAGCAGGGAGAGACCGCCGCCGCGGCTGGCATCGGACAGAATTCGCGGCCGGTGACGACGGTATCTGAGTCGCAGCCAGCGCCGCCAGGTGGGCGTCAAACGGGCTGCCGTCGGCGGCGCAGCGATGTGGTGGAGGACTTGTTTGCCGCCGGCCGCCTGCGCGAGGACCATGTCCGCGCCGCCCAGGAGATCCGGCGGGTATGGGCTCTCCTGGGCCGTGCCTTCTTTCCGGCCACCTCCCGCTGGGGTCATCACACACGGCGCCGGGGACCGGTCTCCGCCGGTGATGTGACCGGGCCGCTGGAGCGTTTTGGTGAGCGAGATGAGCGGGTTTATCGTCTGCGCTACCTGCCATGGGCGCGTGAGCTGAGCCGTCCCGGGTTTGTCGGCCGTGGTCGTCTGACCGGCCTTCAACTGGTCATCGACATGGTGATCGACAATCGCGGCCCGCGACAGACCGAGACCCAGCACGGGTTGCGCCATGGCACCGCTGTGGCGGCGTTGCAGTTGGCGCTGCACCGCTATTCCTGCCTCGCCGGCTGGATCGAGGAGCGGCCGGCGACGGCCGCGCCGGTCGCCGGGCGGGGCACTCCCCGCAGAAGCGCAGGATCGCCGTCGACCATGCCCGGGACGGGCGTGTTTCCATTGGCGGGCAAAAGCGCCATCCGCCAGATCCTGCAACGGGCCGCGCTGCGCAAACGATGATGGCCGCCCGCATGATCGGCGGACCGGCCCTATGGCGGGATATCAGTCCGGCCCGTTCATTCCTCGCTTGACCGGCGGGACGGTTTGTGTCAAATTATACCCACAATGGGGTTTAGTGCGGACGGGCCTCAGCGCCGCCGTCCCGCCACCCCATGTGGGCGCGGTGGCCGGCGGCCTGGACGGCGCGGGTTCCGGACCGATTGACCGCGGCCCAGCCTGTGGCGCGCCGACATTTGCCAAAAGCGGCAGGAGATAGGGTGGAGCGGGCATCAACCACGGGCACCGGTCTGTTGCCCGCCACGCCGGCTCAGGCGACGGGATCGACAGATGCAGGCGGTAGCGCCAGCGGCCATGCCACCCAAAGCGGCGAGCCTTCAGGCGAATCGGCGGGCGAAGCTTCGGGTGAACCAGCGGGTGAACCAGTGGGCGACGGGGGGCTGACGCCGCTCGCATTCATGCTGGCCCTGATGCGCGACCCCGAAGCCTCCCTCGACAATCGCAAGTGGGCGGCGCAGCAGGCCGCCCCCTATCTTCACGCCCGCAAGGGCACGGGCGACGCGCCGGCGGCACCGACCGGACACGAGCAGGCGCTGGAGGACGATGCCGGGGCCAGCCAGGAGCTGTCCCGGCTGTGGGGCGCGCGGACAGAGGCCAACCGTACGCGGGCGCTGGATTATGCGCGCCGTATCGGTGGCGACGACACGGCCGACTGGTTGGCCGACAGCGGTCTTGACCGGCATCCGCGGCTGCTTTCGCTACTGCATGCCGCCGCCCAGGCCAGTAGCGAGGACACGCCTGGCGACATGCGGGCATCATCGGCGCCTGACGGCGGGCGCGACGGCTTTGTTCGCGATGCCGGCTCCGCCCGGCAGGAGATCGCTCGATTGCAGGCGGACCCGACTTTTCGGTCGGCCTATACTGACGCCTTTAATCCGGCCCATGACGACAGCGTGCGGCGGATGGAGCGTTTGTTCCGCGCCGCCTATGGTGCAGCCTAGAAGCCGTCTACCCGCCCCACACCAGGACGATGACCGGCGTGGCGACAATCAGCACGAGGATTTCCAGCGGCAGTCCCATGCGCCAATAGTCACCGAAGCGATAGCCGCCGGGGCCGAGAATCAGAGTGTTGTTCTGATGGCCGATGGGGGTGAGGAACGCACATGACGCACCGACCGCCACGGCCATCAAAAGGGCATCGGGACTGACCTGAAGTCCCGCCGCCAGGGCGATCGCGACCGGCGCCATGATGACCGCTGTCGCTGCATTGTTCATCAGGTCCGACAAGGTCATGGTGACGGCCATGAGGATGAGGATGGCGACGATCAGGCCGGATTGTCCCGACAAACCGCCAAGACCGAGCTGCACGCTGCCGGCCACCAGGTCGGCCAGACCGGTGGTCTGCACCGCCTGACCCACCGGGATCAGCGCGCCGAGCAGGATGATGACCGGCCAGTCAATAGAGGTGTAGAGCTGGCGCAACGGAACGACCCGTAACAGCACGAAGGCCAGCGCCACCGCCCCGAAGCCGACCGCCACCGGAACAAAGCCCATGGCGGCGGCGGCAATGCCGGCTATAAAAATGGCGCTGGCCTGCAATGCGGTTTGCCGGCCGCCCAGTCGCAGCCTTCGTTCGGCCAGCGGCACACAGCCGAGAGCCGAGATGGTATCGAAAACACGTTCGTCGGCGCCCTGCAGCAAAAGAATGTCGCCCGCTGCAATAGGCAGCGATCGCAGGCGCTGGTGAATCGCGCGTCCCCTGCGGCTTACGGCAATCAAATTGACCCCGTACCGTGCGCGCAAATCCACGCCGGCGGCAGAGCGGTGTTCGATCGCCGCCCCCGGCATGACCACGGCCTCGGTCATGATCACATCATCGCTTGACGTCCCCTTGTCAGCGTCGGTCTCGGGGCTGTCCGTGGCGGGGGCGCCAGATGCGGCGATTGGCGCCAGTGGTGAAGCGCCGCCGGCGATACTGGCAGCGGCGGCTATGGCGGCGCTTTCCTTATGGTTGTCGCCGGCGGGGTCGGTCTCAGCGACGGCCTCGGCACCGTTATCTGCGCCTGTGGTGGCGTCAGGGTCTTGGCTGTCTTCGTTTACTGCTTCTTCGGTCGGGGCCTGGTCTGCGTCGGCCTGACCGACCAGCTCCAGCGACCATTCCGACACCAGGTCCGCCAGATCATCGGCGCCCGCCCGCAACACCAGAACATCGCCCGGTGTGATTCGCTCCCATGAGCCGGTATTGAGCACGGTGTGCTTGCCACGGACGATGGAGAGAATCTCCACGTCCTTCTCGCCCAGCAGGGTTTCCACATCAGGCAGCCATTGTCCTGCCACCTTGCTGGCTTCGCTGATGCGGACTTCCGTCAGATAGGGGGCCGTGTCGAACAAGTCCTCCGGGGCTCGTTTGCCGCGCCGTTCGCGCGGCAGCAGCCGCCAGCCGATGAGGGCGACGAAGAGCAGCCCGACCAGCGTAACGGCGGCGCCGACCGGCGAAAAATCGAACATGGCAAACGGCGCGGCCGGCGGCCCGCCGGCGACTGGCGTGAGAGCGGCGCGATAACTGGCGATGATGATGTTGGGCGGCGTTCCGATCAGTGTCGTCATGCCGCCGAGGATGGAGGCAAAGGAGAGCGGCATCAGAACCACCGCCGGCGATACATCGGACCGGGCCGCCGCCTGAATGGCGACCGGCATCAGTATGGCCAGGGCACCGACATTGTTCATGAAGGCGGACAGGACGGCCGCCACAGCGCACAGCACAATGATCAGGACAAGCTGGCCGCCGCGTGTCGGGACCAGGTAGCGTGAGATCAGCCCCACGGCGCCGGAAGCGGACAGACCGCGGCTGGCAATGAAGACCAGGGCAACCGTAATGACGGCGGCGTTGCTGAAACCGGCGAAGGCCAGATCCGGGGCAACGACCCCCGTGGCGACCGCCGCCGCAAGGACCATCATCGCCACGACGTCATGGCGCCAGCGGCCCCAGACGAACAGGGCCAGCGCCGCCAGCAGGATGGCGACAATGGAAATCTGCGGCAGTGTCAGAATCATGGCCGCCGGACACAAGGGAGCAGAGCAGGAACGGCGCGGCGCCGTTCACGATTTGTCAACGGGTTAACCGGCATAGTGATGCGAGAACTGGTTCGTCTTGCCATACAGGTCTCATCATGACCCATTTTCTGGTATCGGATGAAAAGCCCGACGGGCACCGTCTGGAGGACATCCTGACGACGATCCGCCGGGATGTCATTCTGCGAACCAACAAGATCGCCAGCGACGACCGGCCGGAAGCCCGCCACGTTCTGGAAAACAATGTTGAGATACTGCGGCACCTGACCGACGCCATCAAGCTGGCTGAGGATAGCACCCGCCTGCTGAACCGCAATCTTGGTCCGCAGGTCAGCGGCACCCCCCGGATCGGGGTTCTTTAGTCTCGGTCCGGAGTCGCGCCCGGCCGGCGGTTTCCGCCGCTTGACTGCTTAAGGGTGGTCAGAGCCCGAGATCGGACATCAGGCCCTGCATTGCGGCAAACAGGCCGATCATCAGAACCATAAAGACTACCGACGTGGTGGCCAGCGTCAGAAAGCCGCCCATCCCGCCGTCGTGTCGCCGCCAGGTGCCGCCATGGCGCGGTGCATGGCTGTCTGACGCGGCGCTCAGCCCTGCGGTCCCGGGCGTGTGGGGTCCGTTGTCGTCGCCGGCTTGTCTTGCGCGGGAGGTGGCTCCCGCCGGGGCCTTCGGATAGCGGAAGAGGGTGTGGCTGAAAAAACGGCCGGTCTCTTCATTCATGCGCTCGACCACCACCCGTACGCCGGCGTTTCGGCCACGCTCAACCAGGGTGTGCGCCGTGGCCATGGCTTCTGTCTCCGCGGTGCAGGTATCGACGATGCGCCAGCCGTGCGGGCTGCGGATCTGAACTTCATAGACTTGTCGGGGCATGGCGCTGACCCTGGTTTAACGAACGTGATGCGATGTCACCAATGCAAGGTCAATTTGCCTTGAAGCTCAACAAGTATCGTTTCGAAATTGCAGCGTATTCGCGCCGCATTTAGCGAAAATTGAATCAATCCCTCCGCTCGTGATGCGGCGGGCTTGTGTGGCGGACACCCCAGACCGGGTCGCCTGACGCGCGGGAAAGACCGCCAGACGCGCCTCGCCCAGCGGGTGAGGCGCGGGGTCCGGCGCTTCGGCCGGGCAGCCCTCCCCGAACCTTATGTCCGGAACCACTCATTCGGAGGGACACATGTCCGTCGAAATTGATACCGCGTTCGTGCAGCACTACGCACAGAACGTGACTCTTCTGGCGCAGCAGAAAGGCTCCCGCCTGCGCGATGCCGTGCGGGTCGAATCGATCACCGGTCGCAACGGATTTTTCGACCAGATCGGCCAGGTGGCGGCGCGCCGACGCACCACCCGCCACGCGGATACACCGCGCATGGATACGCCGCATGCCCGTCGCCGGGTCAGCCTGGTGGATTATGACTGGGCTGACCTGATCGATCAGGAAGACAAGGTCCGTATGTTGACCGATCCGACCAGCGCCTATGCCCGGGCCGCGGCATGGGCCATGGGTCGGGCGATGGATGATGCTCTGATTGAGGCAGCGGACGGTATCGCTTACTCCGGTCAGGACGGGTCCACCGCCACCAATTTTGACAGCGCCATGGTCATTGACGTTCAGGTCGGCGGCAGCGCCAGCGATGTCGGGCTCAATATCGAAAAGCTGCTGGCGGCCAAGGAAACGCTCGACTCCAACGACGTGGACCCGGACGTGCCACGGTTCATGGCGGTCAACGCCAAGCAGTTGAAGAACCTGTTGGGCGAAACCCAGGTACAGAGCGCCGATTACAATTCGGTCAAGGCTCTGGTGCAGGGCGATATCGATACCTTCCTCGGCTTTCGCTTTATCCGCACGGAGCGCATCGGCATCGATTCCGCCAGTGACCACAAGGTTCTGTACTGGGCGCGCGACGGTCTGCTTCTGGCCCTTGGCCAGGAGCCGCAGGCGCGCATCAGCGAGCGCGACGACAAGAACTACGCCATGCAGGTCTTCTACTCCATGGCGATCGGTGCAAGCCGCATGGAAGAAAGCCAGATTGGCTACATTGCCTGCGATCCGAGCTAGGCAAACCCTGAACCCGCGGCCGGAGTCGCCTCCACGGTGAGGCGGCGCCGGCCGTGGACGCCGTCAATTCCACAACAGGACATACACTCATGACCACCACCAAGAGCGATCAGATGACCCAGGTGGATGCTTCGCCGCCGACGGTCCTCTCCACGACGGATTGGCACGGCCGTCTGCGCCTGGGCTACTTCTCCTATACCCAGGGGGCCAACGGCAGCATCGGCGACGATGTGGAGCTGTTGCGTCTGCCGCCCGGGCGTTGCCGTGTGCTGGGGCACTTGTGCCGTGTGACCGCCAGCGACAAGGCGGCTGGCGCCACTCTGGCGCTGGGTTGGGCGACGCATACGACGGCGGGCACGTCGGTTGCCGCCGACCCTGACGGTCTGGCGGCGGCCAGCGATATCGCCAGTGGCCCGACCACTATTACGCCCCTGGCAGCGCCGTACCGGCAGTTCGACAGCGATGGCGGGGTGACCCTGACAGCGACTTTCGGCGTCGTGGCGCCCCTGGCAGGCGATACCGTCGAAGGCCATGTGGTCTACGTCCAGGACTGATCGCAGGACGGAACCGGTCGGCGTATATGCGCCGGCCGGTCGCCGCCTGTCCCGTGACTCCGGAGGCCGTCCATGACGTCAACCGTCGCTATATGCAACCGCGCACTCGCCTATCTGGGCGAAGAGCCAATCACAGACATGCAAGAGAACAGCGAAGCGGCGCGCCGTTGCAATCTGCTCTTTGCCGAGACCCGTGACGCCGTGTTGCGGGCCCACCCGTGGAACGCCGCCTTGTCCCGCGCCGAGTTGGCCAGAGTCATGCCAGGGCCGACCTGGGGGTGGGCAAGCGCCTTTCAGTTGCCGGCCGACCCCTATTGCCTACGGGTGGTGGCGTTGACCCCCGGGTCGGAGCCTTATGCCATCGAAGGCCAGTGGCTGATGGCCAATATCGATAGCGCCCGCATCCTGTATATCTGCCGCATAACCGATCCAACCCTGTATGACGCGCTGTTGCTGGACTCCATCGCCACCCGCCTGGCGGCGGACCTGGCGGAGAGTCTGACAGGCGATCCGCGCCGTGCCGCCGGGCTGTGGCAGTTGTATGGAGAGAAACTGCGCGAGGCACGGCGGGTGGACGGTCAGGAGGGTCTGCTGGCGGCCGATGGGGTGGGTCCGTGGGAGGCCGCGCACATGTGATCTTGTCGGTGCTCCGGCATGGTCCTGTGTATCGCTCCGTGCCAAGCTTGGGCCAGCCGGCATCGACGCTGCAGGCGGTCTGGAGAGTAGGGGGGCACGGGTGGACGAACGGGCACGTCGCATCGCCATGACGGCATTGCTCATGGCGATGCTCATGTCCAGCTTCTCACAGGCCATGCTGGGAACGGTGCTGGCGGTGCGGCTGAAGCTGGCGGGCTTTCCGGACACCATGCCGGCTCTGCTGTCCACCGTCGGATTTGCCGGGCTGCTGCTGGGATCGTTGACCGCCCATTTCGCCATCAAGCGTTTTGGCCATGTGACGGCCATGCTGGTGGCCAGCCTGTGCGTTGCCGCGGCTACGGTTGGCTATCTCTACCTGCCGCCGCCCTGGACCTGGATGGCGTTGCGCTTTCTTGTCGGATCCGTCGGCATCTGGATGTGGGTTGGCGGCGAGAGCTGGATGCAGTCCATCACGCCGAACGCCATCCGCGGCAAGACCATGAGTCTGTTCATGATCTGTCATGCCGGCGGTATGGGGGTCGGCCAGTTTCTGGTGGACGTGTTTGATCCGTTACAGAGTGCTCTGTTCTGGATCGCCGTTGCCGCCACCTTGTCGGCGGCGCTGCCGATCCTGTTCATCCGCCACGGTCGGCCACAGATCAGCCGGCCCCAGTTCCTGTCGCCACTGGCGCTTTTCCGGCTGTCGCCGCTGGCCGTGGTGGGGAGCATTCTGGCCGGGGCCATCACCGGTACCGCCATTGGTCTGGGTCCGGTCTTCGGCCTGGCGCGAGAGGCGGTAGTCGGCGGTGTGGGCGTGTTCATGTTTGTCCTGCTGACCAGCGGTATCCTGTTTCAGTGGCCGGTCGGCCGTCTGTCCGACCGTATGGACCGGCGGCTGCTTCTGGTTCTGGTCTATGGCGCCATCCTGTCCTTTGCCTTGCTGGCGCTTTATGCCCAAAGCGGCAATACACTGCTGATGTATGTGGCAGCGGTTGGCATTGGCGGCTCCATGCGTGTGATCTACCCCATCTGTTCGGCTTTCGTGCATGACGGCCTGACCCAGGAACAGCGGGTGTCCGTATCGGGCGGCGTGATTCTTGCCTGGTCGGCCGGCGCGGTGGTCGGACCCTACCCGGCCGGCTGGGTGATGGAGGCTTTCGGTCCCGGCGGCCTGTTCGGATTCATCGCGGCGATCGCTGCCTTGGCGGCGCTTTTCGGCTTGTGGCGCCTGGCCTTCCGCAACCGCCCCGTCTCTGCCGCGCTCGACCGTCCCTAGACCACGGTCACGAGGCGGTCAGGCACGACGGCGGCGCAGCGCCGCACCGGCGAGCTGCAGAACCGACCACACGACGATGATTGCGGTTGCGCCATAGACCAGGCTGGTGGTGTCCAGGGGCAGGGCCGGCGTGAAATCGCTGGCGGTGCCTGCGGCAATGCTCCAGTCCAGGTTCTGTATGAAGACGAAGGGCCGCTGCCATGGCCCGGCCTGATCCAGCCCGTCCATTGCGGCCGTCAGCCCCTCCACCCGTAGCATCATTGCTTCGGCAACCGTCTGTCGCACGTCGACCGCCACACCGGCAAAGACGCCGCTTCCGTCCTGCGCCTGAACCAGTTGTCGCCGCGCCTCATCCAGGTGGCCGGCCAGGCGCTGGGCGTATTGCTGCATGAAGGCCAGCAACTGAGACCCGGCGAGGCCGGCCACAGCCAGCAGAACGGCGCCAGCCAGGCTGGCCATGCGACGCAGCACCCATATCACCGGTCTTCGTTCCTCCGACCCGTTGCCCACGCGGCGTGGCCACGGCCGACGCCCATAGGAAGAGAGTGTGACCTCATCATGACACGGGCCTACGCGATCCAGACAAACTTCACTGCCGGCGAGCTTTCGCCCCGGCTTGCCGGGCGTGTGGACTTCGCCAAGTACTTCAACGGTGTGCGCCGCCTGGAGAATATGGTGGTCATGCCCCATGGCGGAGTCACCCGCCGCCCGGGTTTTCGTTTCGTGGCATCGGTCAAGG
This sequence comes from Alphaproteobacteria bacterium, assembly GCA_040218575.1. NCBI lineage: Bacteria > Pseudomonadati > Pseudomonadota > Alphaproteobacteria > Alphaproteobacteria bacterium. The sequence goes on from JAVJRE010000003.1 coordinate 293,783, forward strand.
ACGGATCGCGCCGAACACGGCTGATCCGCTTCGAGTTCTCCACCGATCAGGCCTATATGCTGGAGTTCGGGCATTTGTATGTCCGCGTCTTCAAGGATGAAGGGCAGGTCGAATCCAGTCCCGGTGTGCCGGTGGAAATCGCCACGCCCTATAGTGAAGATGATCTGCCGGGTCTCAAATATGCGCAGTCCGCGGATACGCTCTACCTGGTTCATCCGTCCCATGCACCGACGAAGATCACACGTACCAGCCACATAGCGTGGACCCGCCAGGACATCGCGTTCGTTGATGGTCCCTACCGCGCAGTCAATGGCGACAGCACAAAGACAATGCAGCCTGCCGCGGTGAGCGGCGCCAGTGTGACGATCACCGCTGCGGGCCATGCGCCCTTCGCGGCGGCCGATGTGGGGCGGTGCCTGCGTCTTGGCCATAGTGGCACCTGGGGTTGGGCTGTGGTCACCGGCTATATCAGCGAGACTCAGGTGACCGTGGAGGTGAAGAGCGCCTTTGCTGCAACGACGGCGACGGCCGACTGGCGGCTGGGCTTGTGGGGTTCAAGCCAGGGTTGGCCCGCGGCCATCGCCTTCTATGAGCAGCGTCTGTTCTTTGCCGGTGCGGCCGGCGCGCCGGACCGCATAGACGGGTCGCGCTCAGCGGACTTTGAGACTTTCGCTCCTGGCATCAGCGATGATGACCCCCTCAGCGTCACTATCGCGACGGACGATGTGCAGTCGGTGCGCTGGTTGTCACCCGGCAGCGTTCTGTTGGTGGGCACGGTCAGCGGCGAGTTTGAGATGCGCGCCTCGACCGCCGATGAACCGCTGACGCCGGTCAATGTTCAGGTCAAGCGTCAGACCACCTACGGCAGCGCCGATCATCAGCCGCGACGCGTCGGCAATGTGGTTCTGTTCATTCAGCGCGCCGGGCGCAAACTGCGTGAGCTGGTGTTCACGTTTGAGACTGACGGGTATGTGGCGCCCGACCTGACTCTTCTGGCGGAGCATGTGACGCGCGGCGGCCTGCGCGAGATTGCCTATGCCCAGGAGCCGGACTCCGTGGTGTGGTGCGCGCGGGCCGATGGCACGTTGCTCGGCCTGACCTACGAACGACCGCATGACGTTGTCGGTTGGCACCGCCATGTTCCAGGGGGTTCTTATGCGGGCGGTCCGGCGCAGGTTGAAAGCGTTGCAACGATCCCCGCGCCCACCGGCGACCACGACCAGCTTTGGGTCATTGTCCGGCGGACCATTGGCGGGCAGGTCGTGCGCCACGTGGAGTTCATGGAGGAACCGTTCGGCGACAGTCACCAGCAGGCCGACTCCTTTTTTGTGGATTCCGGACTTAGCCATGATGGCGCCGCCGTCAGCGAGGTCACCGGACTGGATCATCTTAACGGTGAAACTGTATCGATCCTGGCCGACGGCGCGGTGCTGCCGGACCAGGTGGTGGCAGACGGTCGGGTGTATCTGTCGCGGGCAGCTTCATGCATCCATGTGGGCTTGCCCTACACCAGTACCATTGAGAGCCTGGGGTTCGAAGGTCCTGGCGGGGCGGCAACGATGCAAGGCCGCACCAAGCGTGTGGTCAGCGCCACAATCCGCCTCTACCGCTCGCTGGGGCTGCGCATCTCCGCCGGTAGCGCCGTTGAAGAGCCGCCGTTCCGCCACAGTCTCGACGTCATGGGCTCTCCGCCGGCGTTGTTTACCGGCGACCGCGTGATCACACTGTCGTCGCGCCACGGTCGCGATAGCCGGGTGGTGGTGGAACAGTCACAGCCGTTGCCGCTGACCATCATTGCGCTGATGCAGCACGTTTCGGTGTCCGGTGACTGAGCCCCCTTTCATAGAGACTGAGGCAAGGCTAGCCGGCGCCGCCAGCCTCCATATCGTCGCCTTTCGCCCGCATCACCTGACCTGGATGCAACTGCGCGAGCCCGGGCGAAGCGAGCTGCTGTCGGCGGGCGCCTCGCCTGAATCCCTGGCGCTGCGCGGCCCGTCCGTCACTTTGGCCGATGGCGACGGGACGCCGGTAGCGGCGCTGGGTCTGGTGCCCCTGTGGCCGGGCGTGGCCGAAGCCTGGGTGCTGACCGGCAGCCGGGTGACCGGCCATGTCCACGCTTTCCATCGCCTGGTCCGGCGACACCTCGCCGATGCACCGCGCCGCTTCACCCTGCATCGCATCCAGGCGAGCGTGCGGGCCGACAGTGTCGTCGCCCGACGATGGGCCCTGGCCCTGGGTTTTCGCGAGGAAGGGCTGATGCCGGCCTACGGCCCGGACCAGGCGGACTATCACCGAGTCGCCTATCTGCCAAAGGAGACCCACACATGAGCATTCTTGCGCCCTTGTCGTTTCTCGCGTCCACCGCGACCGGTCCCATGTCGTTGGCCGGGATCGGCCTGAGTGGCCTGCTGCAGGCCCAGCGAAGCCTGTCGGCTGCCGCCATAGACCGGGTTAATGCCAAGTCCGCGGCAGAAGATGCCAGGCTTGCCCGCGAACGTGGCGCGCGGCGCGAACAGACAATCCGCCAGCAGACCGAACGCGACATCGCTCGTCAGCGGGCCCGATTCGCCCGCTCCGGAGTGCAGATTGCCGGCAGCCCCTTACTGGCGCTCGAAGACCTGGCGGCAACCGGTGAACTCGATGCGCTGGACGCCCGTGCCGGTGGCGAGGCGGAAGCCCTGCGGCGCGAACGTCAGGCAACACAACGCCAGCTTTCGTCAGTCAGTCATGCAATCGGCGGTGTTGTCGGCGCCGGCTCCAGCCTGCTGTCAGGCGGTGGCGCCCTGTTCCGGCCACGTTGATTTCTTTGTCCGATCTCCGGCCTGAAACCCTGATCTGATTCTGCGAAAGGCGAGTCCATGACTGTCAGCATCGAAACCACACGCTGGGAGTATGCCGGCGACGGAACGACAACTGTGTTCCCCTATACCAACCGCATTTTCGCCGAGGGCGATTTGCGTGTCTACGCCGACGGGACTCTGCAATCACTGAACGCCAGCTACAGCATAACCGGTGCAGGTTCGGCCAGTGGTGGCAATGTGGTCTTCATGGTGGCACCGGCAGATGGCGTCACCATCGTCATGGTCCGCAACGTGCCGCAGACCCAAGAGACAGATTATGTGGAGAACGACACCTTCCCGGCCGAGTCGCACGAAACCGCGTTGGACAAGTTAACGGTCCTGGTCCAGCAGTTGCAGGACGAGCTGGACCGGGCCATGAAGGTGCCCGAATCGGAAGTCCTTCTTGATATGACGTTGCCGGCATTGACCGTCCGCGCTTCGCAATATCTTGGTTTTGACTCCAACAGCCAGCCTGTATCGTATGCCGCGCCGGCCGGCACAACCTCGCTATCCACGTTCGGCGCGTTGCTGGCTGTAACGGCAGATGCTGACGCCGCGCGCTCAATCCTGAAGTCTCCGGAACCGCTCAACGCCGTTGTGGACGGGGATTTCGACTGGTGGCTGGATGGGACCAGCTTCACGGGGGTCGGTGACCACCAAAAGTGCGGCCTGTGGACCGCCCGAAAAAACGGGACGTGGGTTGCGGACTTCAAGCAGTCGAGCGATGTGCCGACAGCGACGGAGGCCGGCTTTCTGCTCAATCACTCCCTGCATGTGGACGTGACCACCGGACAGCCCAGCTTTGGCGCGACCAACTTAGCGGCGGCCGTTTACGCCATTGAGGGATATCGTTGGGCGGCTCTGCTTGGTGCGAGCATCACGGTCGAGTTCTGGGTCAAGGCCACAAAAACAGGGACATACTCTGTCTCAATCTTCAATGCATCACCCAATCAGGCAGTGTCCGGCAGCTATACGATCAATGCTGCGGGAACCTGGGAAAGGAAAATTGTCACATTCCCGCAGCCGCCGGTCGTCGCCTGGGCGACAGACCACAACAAAGGCGCTGAACTCTGGTTTGCGCTGGCAATGGGGACCGCCTACCAGGCAGCCCCCGGCGTGTGGGCCGGCGGCACCGTGCTTGCCGCGGCCGGCCAGGCGAACGGCGTTGATGATGCGGCCAACGACTTTCGAATCGCCGGCCTCCGGATGCATCCCGGCACGGCGGTCATGAGTATGCGCCGGCAGAACCCGTCGCAGGCCCTGCGCGATTGGCAAAGATACTTCGCAAAGAGTTTCAGTCCCGGAACGGTGCCGGCACAGGGAACAACATCAAGCGGGGCTCATCTTTGGCACATCACCCGCGGCGGCGGCGGTGGTGTCGTAGGCGACACCATTCGCCTTCCGGTTTCGATGCGGACCACGCCGACCGTCACTTTTTTTAACACGACAAACGCCAACGCCAATCCGCACAACTACGACACGGCCGTAGATATGACTTCACCAAGCGCGCAGAACAGTAGCGAGAGCCTGTTCCGCCTGCAGGCAATACCGGATGCCGGCGCGGTGGTTGGCCACCTGGTTGGTATTCACTGGACAGCAGATGCGAGGATGTGATGGCAGAGTACCAGGAAGTTGATGGCGGCGGAGTCAGGCGAGCCTGTGACGGGGCGAACATCCCGCCAGACGCCGGCAATTCCGACTGGCAGGAGTATCAACGGTGGCTGGCGGCCGGCAACGCGCCGGACCCCAGACCGGCACCACCCGCCGAAGTGCCGGCTGTGGACCCGAGCAAGCTGGCGGACGAACTTGTCGCCGCCGGTACCTTGACTCAGGAGGCGGTTGACCGGGCGCGTGCCGGGGGCGGGCGCTAGCGCCTGCGGCTTGAACTTCCACCCACCGGTCAGGCAACCGTCCCGCGCGGTGCGGGCTTGCCATCCGCATGTCTGCGCTTCCACACGCTCCGGAACCAGTATGCCGGCGGTTCGTGTCCTTCGCGCATACACCCGTCCGAGGATAGAGGTAGATCACATGGCGGAAGATACCTGGCCCAGCAGCGCCGCAATGGAGGCGCATGAGGCCCTGACGTTGATTCGCTCCCATGTGACTGACTGCGACCGGCGCGAGCGGGCAATGAACCAGCGTTTCGACAGAACAGACACTGAAATACACGAGGTCAAAAGAGACGTTCATGGCCTGCGTGACGAAATGCGCGCAGGCTTCCGCGATCTGCATACCCGGATCAGCGAGAATCAGAAAGCCAACCATGCCGCCCGACTTCGTGAGGCGGAACGCGACGGCGCCAGCAAGGTTCGCACCGGCATCTATCGCGGCATGTTCATTGTCGGGGCCGGGAGCATTGGTGCGGGTCTGACCGCGTTCGGAAAAAAGCTGCTCATCCTGATCGGCACGATTATCCCGTGACCCTGTACTCTCACTACTCCGAAGTGCCGCCGGAAGACTGGCCGTGGCCGGATTTTACGCCGCAGGAGATGGCTTGCCGGGGCACCGGCATGATCGGCTTTCACCCGGGATTTATGACCGGTCTGCAAACGCTCCGGTCGTTGCTGGATTCGCCAATGACCGTGACCTCCGCTTGCCGGTCGGCGGCGCATAACCGGCGTGTCGGCGGTCATTCCAAAAGCCTGCACGTCTGCGACGAACCGCTGCACGCTGGCCAGCAGGGAACGCTGGCCGTGGATATTGCCACCGTTGACGGCGCATATCGTGGCCGGCTGTTCGCGCTGGCCTGGCAACAGGGTTGGTCAATCGGCTGGAACGCACCCGGGCGGTTCCTGCATCTTGACCTGCGCGGCGAGATCAGCTTGCCACAAGCCACCTTCGACTATTGAGGGTGGGTCCTGCTGATGCCCGCCCTGAAATCACTGGCGGTGCGATCCCGACTGGCACTGCGGTCCGGGACGTCCCGAGTCCGCGCCGCTGGCTGAAGCTACACTGAGGCAAATACTATGGTGGTCTCGACCATTGTCGGCCAACTGGCCGGCCCGCTGTTCGGGTTGATTGACAAGCTGTTCACGTCTGAAGACGAGCGAGCGGCGGCCAAGCAGAAGCTGCTTGAACTGGAGCAGGCCGGCGAACTGGAGGCCACCCGCCAGCAGCTTTCGGTGATCCTGGCCGAAGCGCAATCAGCCGACCCATGGACCAGTCGCGCTCGCCCCACATTCCTCTACCTGATGTATGTGATCATCATGATGTGCGTCGGCGGCGCCATCGCCGGCATCTGGTGGCCGGACTCGGTGACCACGGCGGCGCAGAACATGACCAATCTTCTTGGTGCCATTCCCGAAAGTCTCTACTGGCTCTTCGGCGCCGGCTATCTTGGCTATACGGGTGCGCGCAGCTTCGACAAGTGGCGCGGTG